>NZ_JAOWIE010000033.1:0-11768 GCF_030332265.1 Citrobacter sp. Cu231
GGTAATGACTCCAACTTATTGATAGTGTTTTATGTTCAGATAATGCCCGATGACTTTGTCATGCAGCTCCACCGATTTTGAGAACGACAGCGACTTCCGTCCCAGCCGTGCCAGGTGCTGCCTCAGATTCAGGTTATGCCGCTCAATTCGCTGCGTATATCGCTTGCTGATTACGTGCAGCTTTCCCTTCAGGCGGGATTCATACAGCGGCCAGCCATCCGTCATCCATATCACCACGTCAAAGGGTGACAGCAGGCTCATAAGACGCCCCAGCGTCGCCATAGTGCGTTCACCGAATACGTGCGCAACAACCGTCTTCCGGAGCCTGTCATACGCGTAAAACAGCCAGCGCTGGCGCGATTTAGCCCCGACATAGCCCCACTGTTCGTCCATTTCCGCGCAGACGATGACGTCACTGCCCGGCTGTATGC
The DNA here is from genome assembly GCF_030332265.1 of Citrobacter sp. Cu231. NCBI lineage: Bacteria > Pseudomonadati > Pseudomonadota > Gammaproteobacteria > Enterobacterales > Enterobacteriaceae > Citrobacter > Citrobacter sp. Cu231. The sequence goes on from NZ_JAOWIE010000033.1 coordinate 432, forward strand.
GCGAGGTTACCGACTGCGGCCTGAGTTTTTTAAGTGACGTAAAATCGTGTTGAGGCCAATGCCCATAATGCGGGCTGTTGCCCGGCATCCAACGCCATTCATGGCCATATCAATGATTTTCTGGTGCGTACCGGGTTGAGAAGCGGTGTAAGTGAACTGCAGTTGCCATGTTTTACGGCAGTGAGAGCAGAGATAGCGCTGATGTCCGGCGGTGCTTTTGCCGTTACGCACCACCCCGTCAGTAGCTGAACAGGAGGGACAGCTGATAGAAACAGAAGCCACTGGAGCACCTCAAAAACACCATCATACACTAAATCAGTAAGTTGGCAGCATCACCGGTTGCGACTGCAGAAAAAGCACCCTCAGTGACTTGGGCATTATTGGCTGACGACTTCTTAACAATCGCAGTATAATGCAGCACATTATCACCATCTTTCAGGGTATTAGCATCACCTTCTGTGCCATCGAAAGAAACGTTTTTACCTGCAGCCTGAACTACAATCGCAGTACCTGTCCCCCCGCTGGTATCTAACTCCTCATTATGACCAGAAACCCTTGGACCACTAAAAGCCAGCTTCACAGTCCCTTTTTTTGCTGCCGAGACTCCTCCCCCCCCTTAAATGAAGTGATATCACAATTAACCAATTCAATATCTAAATTCATTGGTTTGGATACGCCTCCTGCTTGAAGGAAGCTTTTTGAAAGCTGTCCAAAATCAATAGACTGATCAGCTGATTTCTGAGAAATGCTGCATGGAGCATCAACAACAGTTCCGTTAAAGGTTACTCTACCCTGCCCCTGTGGAGTAGTTAGAGCAGCATTTACACCAAAAGACACCACTGCCATAGCTACCGCACCGGCAATAACCGACTTAATCATAAATAACAACCTCTTTTTCATTACTGAACACACCAGAGATATCTGGCAATTTAAAATGACCCGATTACCTTTAATAACCAGATCAATACAAATAATATTCTCGTATTTTCAGGGCAGGTTATTTATCGACAGAATACTGATATAACCTGTCTGCTTTCTGACAAGGGCTTCTTTTTTTATCTTCCAGAAACTCCGGAATGCCATAATTTAGTCAAATGCCGATGACTCATCTGTATAATAAGGTGCAAGCCTTGCTGCAAGAGCATTCAGCCGTATAAGTCTCCCCAGTGTTGTACTGAAATACCCATTATTCATCTGGTATTTCTCGCAGACCTCCTTACGGGAGTGCCCACCTACCAGATAGTCCTTCATAGCCAGAATGACCCTGTCACTGTGAATAGAAGAAATACCTATCAGTAAAAAAAATGCATTTCAGACATAGAGCCGAGCAACAGCACGCTCTCGCGTATATTCAGCAAAAACGCATTTCCTGACCGACTGATGACTTCATGATGCGCCATGTTTCCCCCTTCTGTCGGGCCCCTGGATATATGCTTCCGGCCCGGAAATACTCTTCACGCAATAAGTTAAATTTAGTTTTTTATGTTGTAAATATTGATTTAAACGATCTTTTAACCCACAAAACAAAATTAAACCAGAATAAAATGCTAACAACAAGAATACACTCAGATAAAAACATCATGGCGAATTGAATTTACAGCATAAAAGATCGTCTAAATGCATTTTTACGGACTTTCTTTTCACAGAAAAATAACACACAAAATGTGATACACATCAAATAAAGCCAACAAAAAGCAAATTCACTAAATTGCACAAATAAAGCAAACACAGAGAATAAAAATACCTTTCCGTTGATAACAGAGAGCATGATTTTTATTATTCGAAGAAACTTTGTTACAGTGAGATGAGTGAATATATGAAGAATGAAATACTGGAATTTCTGAACAGGCATAATGGAGGGAAAACCGCAGAAATTGCGGAGGCGCTGGCGGTAACGGATTATCAGGCACGCTATTACCTGTTATTACTGGAAAAAGAAGGTGTGGTTCAGCGCTCTCCATTAAGGCGAGGCATGGCAACATACTGGCTTCTGAAAGGAGAGAAGCAGGCGGGGCAGAGCTGTTCTTCCACAACTTAATAACTCAATCTGTGGGCATGCTTCACTGAAACAGATAAAAGTTACATCAGAGTGCAGATTCAATTTTGCAGCATTCATCACAAAATAGAAATTTAGTATTTTATGTCAGAATACTTCACATGATAATAAAAACCTGTCTGGATTTACTGCATGGCCAGACATTACAAAATACAAACGCCATAAACTTCATTCAGCCTTCTTGCTGTCCGGTAACGGAGGCTGCTTTTTCGTTACACCTTTCCCCGGCAGCATCAGTAGCAGTAATTTATAGATTCTACGAACTGAGACTGTCTGTCCGGGGAGAACGTACACAGCCCGACACAATGTACCAGTCAATAATATCCGGTTTCTGATTCCCTGCCTGACAGACCACTCTCTGGCAACTTTGTATTCAGTTCATCTACTACTGGAGACAGATTTATAAAATCCAACTCCACGATCTTTGACCGTCCGCATCCCCTACTCTCTGTGCTGCGGTCATCGGTTAATTCCAGCGTCCGTCCGTTACGATCAGATATTACTGAACCGCCCCGGGTTTCCTGGAGAGTGTTTTATCTGTGAACTCAGGCTGCCAGATCATTGTTTCCGATGGAAGCATAATAAGCTTTTTCTGCTTCTGCCGGAGGAGTATGGCCCAGCCTTCCCAGCAATCATCGATTGTTATACCAGTCCACCCACGTGAGTGTGGCCAGTTCCACTTCTGCACGGTTTTTCCAGCTCTTACGGTGTATTACCTCCGCTTTGTAAAGACCATTGATGCTCTCCGCCATCGCGTTGTCATACGAGTCGCCTGTACTCCCTGTTGATGCCAGCAGTTTTGCTTCTTTTAATCGCTCCATATAGGCCAGTGACACATACTGAGAGCCTTTATCGCTGTGATGGATGGTGCCGGACGGACGGCGGGCCCACAACGCCTGCTCCAGCGCATCCAGCACGAATGTCGTTTCCATAGACGATGAGACCCACCACCCCACGATGTATCCGGCAAACACATCAATGATGAACGCCACATAGACGAAGCCCTGCCATGTGCTGAGTAGAGTAAGAGGCAGGGCGTAGTCGGACTATTTCCCTGCCTCTCCTCCCCGAACCGGACGTGCACCTTTCAGCGCATCCGGCTCTCCATTTAAATGCTGGCGAACGCCATTGCCACTTCTGTAAAGCGCGATGTATACGTGTTTCTGGTCTCCGTCCTCAGATAGGGATTACCTTCGGGTAGCCGCCAGCGGAACAGCTTCTTGCCTTGCCCCACCAACCGGTACAGTATTTCGCCGCTGAGCTTGCCGTGATTGGTTTTACCAAATAAAACCCACGTTTTGCTCTGACCCGGTTTCGGTGATTTACACCACCACCTCATCAGGGAAGCGATACCTGTACGGTATTTGCGGGCCAGCCAGTGAGCCAGCTTCCAGAACACGACACGGTCGATATAACTGAAGACTTTGGCCTTAAAATCAACGAACTGATAGAACATGGCCCAGCCTTTCAGTTTTCGGTTGAGTTGTTCAGCCATATCGACTTTGCTTTCACTGTAGTTGCCTGATAACAGTGCTGTCAGCGATGCGGCGAAGTTTCTGGCTTTCTCCTGCGGGATCGTTGAGACCACTCGCATCTCGCCATAACGACTGCGTTTGCGAATGATCCTGTGCCCCAGAAAGATAAAGCCGTCATTAACATGGGTGATTTTAGTCTTATCCATGTTCAGCCTGAGTTTCAGACTGCCTTCGAGCACACCCCGACACTCCTCCCTGATGGCTTCCGCCTGTGCTTTGGTGCCTTTGACGATGAGGACAAAATCATCGGCATAGCGGCAGTACGCCACCGCGGGTTTCCACTGCCAGTTTTCTCTGACCGCCGTACTTCGGCCCCGTTGGATACTGTTATTCCAGTACCACCGATCTTTTCTGGCTTTCCCGCTCAGGTAGCGCTCATGCAGGTATTGATCGAACTCATTCAGCATGATGTTCGATAATAGCGGCGATATAACACCGCCCTGTGGCACACCTTCACTGGCCGCCCGAAAGAGACCGACATCGATATGTCCCGCCTTGATGGTTTTCCACAGCAGAGTCATGAAACGTGCGTCACTGATCCTGCGGCGTACAGCCTTCATCAGCAGTCGATGATGTACGGTGTCGAAGTAACTGGACAGGTCGCCTTCAATCACCCAGCGTCCCCGGGTTTCACCACAGTCTGTGAGCTGTAATTTCACCGTGCGGATCGCGTGGTGGACACTGCGCTCAGGCCGGAAGCCATATGAGAGCGTATGAAAATCACTCTCCCATATCGGCTCCATCGCCATCAGCATGGCCCGCTGAACAATACGATCCCGCAACGCGGGGATACCCAGTGGTCGCAGTTTGCCGTTGCTTTTAGGGATGTAAACCCGTCTGGCGGGCAAGGGCTGGTAGTGGCCTGAGAGTAATTCATCCCTGAGGATTTGCAGCTCAACAGCCAGTCTGGCCTGTAGCATTGTTTTGTTCACGCCATCAACGCCGGGGGTATGGGCCCCCTTTGATGAAAGCGTGATCCGCGCCGCTTCAGCCAGCCATTCTGGTTGTGTTATCAGACGCAGCAGCCGTTGAATCCGTAGGGACGGATCGGTGGCTGCCCATGTGGCAAGCTTGCGTTGCATTTCGCTGATTATCAAAGGTCTTCACCTCGTTAGGTCAGTTAATTCACGTCGCAAACACATTCAAACTGCTTCCCTTCGCCATGTAATGGGCTTTCCCCATCGCGGACTACTACGGAAGCTCCGCCAGCCAGCGCGTCATCGGAGCCATGCCCCCTTAACATCCGTCGCTGACCTTCCCCGGTTTACCTGCCTGGACTCAGGCATACTGAGGAGGCTGCCCGTCGCACTCTTTATCCTTGCTTGCCGCAAGTTGGCAGAAGTCAGCAACGCAAGTGTGATAGACGCTGCTGCCCCGGTGTTTCGCATACATGTCAAAACACCTTCGACCGGCAGTGCTTACGTATCACTGCCAGTTCCTCCTGCACGGCCTGTCAGATCACGTAGGCCGTGGTGACGTTTTCAACCCACAGAGGCGGATTAACGGGTTCATGTTCTTCAGCCTTTCAGTACTTAACCTTGAGGATCATCTCGGCTTAGTGATCTCGCCTCAATCCCCGTTGTCAGCGGGTTACATCACCCTGCGGGCATGCCGCAGGTCACTGCCGCTCAGGTTCTCCACCGTCACACCCGGTGGGATTGTTGGGTTTCTCATCGTGAGTTACCGGTTCAATATTCCAGACAGACTCGCGGTTCATTTAAGCATCCATGCCCGCCCTGAACTCCGGGCACACCGTAAGTAAAATCAGCCACCCACAGCTGGTCAGGACGTTCTGCCACGAACTGACGGTTTACGCGGTCACCTGCAGCAACGGTTTTCCGGCTGACGGTAGTGCGGACCTTTTTACCCCGGAGAACACCGGCAAGTCCCATAACCGCCATGAGGCGCGCCACTGTACATCTGGCCACCCTGATTCCTTCCCGTAACAACTGACGCCAGACTTTACGCACACCGTACACCTGATGATTTTCATCGTATACGCGCTGTATCTCTCTCTTCAGCCAGTCATCGCGCTGCGCACGGTGTCAGCGCCAGTGATATAAGACGGTAATTCACCATTTGGATTGTCCGCTCCACCCAACATGTTGTTTCCTTAAGGTTCTCACACCAGAAAGGACATCAACATGCTGAGCAGAGAGGACTTTTACATGATAAAGCAAATGCGCCAGCAGGGCGCGTACATTGTCGATATTGCGACTCAGATTGGTTGCTCTGAACGGACGGTCAGACGCTACCTCAAATACCCTGAACCGCCAGCCAGAAAGACCCGCCACAAAATGGTTAAGCTGAAACCGTTTATGGATTACATCGACATGCGCCTGGCAGAGAATGTCTGGAATAGTGAGGTTATCTTTGCGGAGATTAAGGCAATGGGTTATACGGGCGGACGTTCCATGCTGCGTTACTACATCCAGCCCAAACGTAAAATGCGTCCGTCAAAAAGAACAGTTCGCTTCGAAACTCAGCCTGGATACCAGCTCCAGCACGACTGGGGCGAAGTTGAGGTGGAGGTTGCCGGGCAACGGTGCAAAGTTAACTTTGCGGTTAATACGCTGGGGTTCTCCCGCCGCTTCCATGTCTTCGCCGCACCAAAACAGGATGCTGAGCATACCTACGAATCACTGGTTCGCGCCTTCCGCTACTTCGGTGGTTGTGTGAAAACGGTGCTGGTTGATAACCAGAAGGCTGCGGTGCTGAAGAATAACAACGGGAAAGTCGTGTTCAACTCCGGATTCCTGTTGCTGGCCGACCACTATAACTTCCTGCCACGGGCATGCCGTCCACGCAGGGCCAGAACAAAAGGTAAGGTTGAGCGGATGGTGAAATACCTCAAGGAGAACTTCTTCGTTCGGTACCGCAGGTTCGACAGCTTCACTCATGTTAATCAACAACTGGAGCAATGGATAGCCGATGTGGCTGACAAACGGGAACTTCGCCAGTTCAAAGAAACGCCGGAACAGCGCTTCGCGCTGGAGCAGGAACATCTGCAGCCGTTACCGGATACGGACTTCGATACCAGTTACTTCGACATCCGCCATGTGTCCTGGGACAGCTATATCGAGGTTGGTGGTAATCGTTACAGCGTTCCCGAAGCGCTGTGTGGTCAGCCGGTATCGATACGAATATCGCTGGATGACGAGTTGCGGATCTACAGTAATGAGAAACTGGTGGCCTCACATCGCCTCTGTTCGGCATCGTCTGGCTGGCAGACAGTGCCGGAGCATCACGCCCCGCTCTGGCAGCAGGTCAGTCAGGTGGAACATCGACCACTGAGTGCCTATGAGGAGCTGTTGTGATGCATGAGCTGGAAGTCCTGCTGAGTCGCCTGAAAATGGAGCATCTGAGTTATCACGTTGAAAGCCTGCTGGAACAGGCAGCTAAAAAAGAGCTGAACTACCGGGAGTTCCTGTGCATGGCGCTACAGCAGGAATGGAACGGCAGGCATCAGCGCGGTATGGAGTCCAGGCTGAAGCAGGCTCGTCTGCCGTGGGTCAAAACGCTGGAGCAGTTCGACTTTACCTTCCAGCCGGGCATCGACCGTAAGGTTGTCCGGGAACTGGCTGGTCTGGCGTTCGTGGAGCGCAGCGAAAACGTGATCCTGCTGGGACCTCCTGGTGTCGGAAAAACTCATCTGGCCATAGCTCTTGGCGTGAAAGCGGTGGATGCGGGACATCGGATACTGTTTATGCCACTGGACAGACTGATCGCGACACTGATGAAAGCGAAACAGGAAAACCGGCTGGAGCGTCAGCTGCAGCAACTGAGTTATGCCCGGGTGTTGATCCTGGATGAAATAGGCTATCTGCCGATGAACAGAGAGGAAGCCAGCCTGTTCTTCCGGCTACTGAACCGTCGATATGAAAAAGCGAGCATCATACTGACGTCAAACAAAGGGTTCGCAGACTGGGGAGAAATGTTCGGAGATCACGTGCTGGCAACAGCGATACTGGATCGGTTGCTACATCACTCAACCACGCTGAATATCAAAGGAGAGAGTTACCGGTTAAAAGAGAAACGTAAAGCTGGAGTGCTGACCAAAAACACAACGCCAATCAGTGATGATGAAATGGTGAAAAGCGGACAGCATCAGTAACGAAAGTATCTTAGCGGGCATGAAAATGGCAAATAACGGTCAAACATCGTGGCGTTGACAACGGGCACTGCGTTTATCAGGATGATGCCGCTGCTGCTGACAATGGTAATACGTTGACGGGGCAATATGCTGTTCACTGCATACCGGTCCGACCCCGTACTGCTCACGCAGCTTATCCAGCAGTGGCATTATTTTTTCCAGAGGCGGTCGAACTCCGCCTTCGCAAAATAAGCGGAAGCCTGGCGAAGGATATCGTTACTGCGGCGCAGTTCACGATTTTCACGTTCCAGCTCTTTCAGACGCTGACGTTCAGCGGTGGTGAGCCCACCATCACCGCCCCCGGTATCCCGCTCATGCTGGCGACCCCAGACACGCAGAGTCTCTGGCGTACAGCCAATCTTTGGAGCTATGGAACAAATTGCCGCCCATTGTGAGTCATATTCGTCCTGACTTTCCAGAACCATACGAACTGCCCGTTGACGGACTTCGGGGGAAAAACGTGTATTTTTAGTCATCCTGTTTACCTCTTTCTCAGGGAATTTAGTCTCCAGGATTCCCGGGGCGGTTCACAGTAATCATGCCGGGTCTGGCTGGCTAACACCCCATTATAAGGGGTACGAATAAAGTAACGGGGCTTCACGCAGGGATGGACAGATTGCTCTGATATACAGCCGACGACGTCCCGCTGCAACATCATCACGCAGATGCTTCATTTTCAGATTTGGGACCTCCTTTTGATTTCTCGTTTAACTTTTGCTGTTACCAGACTTTAATCTATTTTAACAATTCAAGAATTTTTTATAAAATGCTCAAAGATGAAAGCGTTACTGAACCAACCAGCTTGGCTGATGTTTTCTATAGATAAAAAGATCATCAGCAAAAACTGATAGCCTGAATCACCTTTACTACCAATCATGTATGAAGAAAACACGCACAAACAATTGACAATGATTATCATTTGCATTAAAAGGATTATGTAGTATTTTTATTTCATGAGGAACTATACCCGCCAGCAATCTGAGTAGCGAAAGCTGTTCATCCCCAATATTTTTGCTGGCGGGTTCTTTTTTCTACTGCCCTTCTCCTCAGAGGGAGCATTCCATTCTTTTTTTCATTAATGGCGAGGGGGCGGGACAAAAAGCCGGTTCTTTATCCCTAAATAACAGCATGATTTCAGTCCATGCAAAATCTGATTTACCAGCTCACATAATAACCTGATGATACATGGGTTTTCCCTGATCATGGTGGGAAGGCTCAGAACGCCATATTCAGTTTCCCGTAGTGGAACATCACGCCCAGCTTAAAGCGCTCCCGATTTCGGTATCCCCTGGCTTTTATCCTCAGTAGCCTGATCTTACTGTTAAGCGCCTCCGCGTTTCCGTTTGAGACACGGTGTCGCATGGCATTCAGGATCCCGTAAAGCCTTTTTCCTATCGTTTTCGCGGCGTTTTTCATCATAGGAACGTCACTGTTGGCCGCCAGAGCCAGCCATCTCTCCCAGTCATTACGTCTTTCCTCACTCCATGGCCTGTTCCAGATATCCTTTGCCAGCTCTTTCAGCGCCCAGCACTGGCTTGTCAGCTTCATCTGTGCACGCAGCCATATCAGCTTTTCCTGCCTGGATTTGGTCATCCATTTATCGCTGTACTGCCACAGAAAGCGGGTCCCCTTTGCCTGACGCCAACTTTCAACAGGGAGGTGCGGATGTTCATTCGTAACCGGCTCATTTAAACCGTCTGGTCTGTTTCCTCCGGCTCTACAAAAATAATGTCCATCATTTTTAATGGACACTATCGTATGAAACACCGGACCTGGATCACTGAAGCTTTACGTCTTCACTTTGAAGAACATTTACCCCGGGTTGTGGCCGGGCGTCGCCTGGGTGTACCAAAATCAACAGTTTGTAGTATGTTCGTGCGCTTTCGGAGAGCTGGCCTTTCGTGGCCTTTGCCCGCAGGCATGTCGGAGCAGGAACTTGATGCCTGCCTTTACGGACAATTTTCCACGGTACCAGTCGTACGTCCTGAAAGCACCGTTATATCCGAAGCCCCCGTGGTAAAAAAACGTCCCCGGCGGCCCAACTTCCCTTATGAGTTTAAAATCGCCTTAGTGGAGCAGTCACTGCAGCCCGGAGCCTGTGTGGCGCAGATCGCCCGGGAAAACGGAATCAACGATAACCTGCTCTTCAACTGGCGCCATCAATACCGGAAAGGTGGCCTGCTGCCTTCCGGAAAAAATATGCCGGCACTGCTTCCCGTGACGTTAACGCCGGAGCCGGATAATAAAATCCCGGCCCCCGCACAGGAACCAGAGCAGATAAATACACCGTCCGACAGTCTGTGTTGTGAGCTGGTTCTGCCGGCCGGAACTCTCAGGCTTAAAGGTAAACTGACGCCGGCGTTATTACAGACACTTATCCGCGAAATAAAAGGGAGCAGCCACTGATGATATCTCTCCCTGCAGGTTCGCGTATCTGGCTGGTTGCAGGTATCACCGATATGCGAAATGGCTTTAACGGCCTGGCATCAAAAGTTCAGAACGTCCTGAAGGATGACCCGTTCTCCGGACACCTGTTCATCTTCCGCGGACGCCGGGGTGACCAGATAAAAGTGTTGTGGGCTGACAGTGACGGACTGTGCCTCTTCACCAAACGCCTGGAGCGGGGCCGCTTCGTCTGGCCAGTCACCCGTGACGGCAAGGTGCACCTTACTCCGGCTCAGTTATCCATGCTTCTTGAAGGTATCAACTGGAAGCACCCGAAACGAACGGAACGCGCTGGAATCCGCATATAACCCGTTGTAAAGTGAGGATATGGACACCTCACTTGCTCATGAGAACGCCCGCCTGCGGGCACTGTTGCAGACGCAACAGGACACCATCCGCCAGATGGCTGAATACAACCGCCTGCTCTCACAGCGGGTGGCGGCTTATGCTTCCGAAATCAACCGGCTGAAGGCGCTGGTTGCGAAACTGCAACGTATGCAGTTCGGTAAAAGCTCAGAAAAACTTCGTGCAAAAACCGAACGGCAGATACAGGAAGCACAGGAGCGAATCAGCGCACTTCAGGAAGAAATGGCGGAAACGCTGGGTGAGCAATATGACCCGGTACTGCCATCCGCCCTGCGCCAGTCTTCAGCCCGTAAACCGTTACCGGCCTCACTTCCCCGTGAAACCCGGGTCATCCGGCCGGAAGAGGAATGCTGCCCGGCCTGTGGTGGTGACCTCAGTCCTCTGGGGTGTGATGTGTCAGAGCAACTGGAGCTTATCAGCAGCGCCTTTAAGGTTATCGAAACACAACGTCCGAAACTGGCCTGTTGTCGGTGCGACCATATCGTGCAGGCAACAGTACCTTCAAAACCCATTGCACGCAGTTATGCCGGAGCGGGGCTTCTGGCCCATGTTGTTACCGGGAAATATGCAGACCATCTGCCGTTATACCGCCAGTCAGAAATATACCGTCGCCAGGGCGTGGAGCTGAGCCGCGCCACGCTGGGGCGCTGGACAGGTGCCGTTGCTGAACTGCTGGAGCCGCTGTATGACGTCCTGCGCCAGTATGTGCTGATGCCCGGTAAAGTCCATGCTGATGATATCCCCGTCCCGGTCCAGGAGCCGGGCAGCGGTAAAACCCGGAC
>NZ_JAOWIE010000034.1:0-438521 GCF_030332265.1 Citrobacter sp. Cu231
GGTAATGACTCCAACTTATTGATAGTGTTTTATGTTCAGATAATGCCCGATGACTTTGTCATGCAGCTCCACCGATTTTGAGAACGACAGCGACTTCCGTCCCAGCCGTGCCAGGTGCTGCCTCAGATTCAGGTTATGCCGCTCAATTCGCTGCGTATATCGCTTGCTGATTACGTGCAGCTTTCCCTTCAGGCGGGATTCATACAGCGGCCAGCCATCCGTCATCCATATCACCACGTCAAAGGGTGACAGCAGGCTCATAAGACGCCCCAGCGTCGCCATAGTGCGTTCACCGAATACGTGCGCAACAACCGTCTTCCGGAGCCTGTCATACGCGTAAAACAGCCAGCGCTGGCGCGATTTAGCCCCGACATAGCCCCACTGTTCGTCCATTTCCGCGCAGACGATGACGTCACTGCCCGGCTGTATGCGCGAGGTTACCGACTGCGGCCTGAGTTTTTTAAGTGACGTAAAATCGTGTTGAGGCCAATGCCCATAATGCGGGCTGTTGCCCGGCATCCAACGCCATTCATGGCCATATCAATGATTTTCTGGTGCGTACCGGGTTGAGAAGCGGTGTAAGTGAACTGCAGTTGCCATGTTTTACGGCAGTGAGAGCAGAGATAGCGCTGATGTCCGGCAGTGCTTTTGCCGTTACGCACCACGCCTTCAGTAGCGGAGCAGGAAGGACATCTGATGGAAATGGAAGCCACTGGAGCACCTCAAAAACACCATCATACACTAAATCAGTAAGTTGGCAGCATCACCATCAATCCATAATAACCACTGCGCTTTGAACGTTGTTGCTGAAGCTCGGAAGCGAGTGAGTTTTTTCCAACCCCTTTCTCTCCCAGTAATAAAACAGGCAGTTCACTGTTTGCCAGCTTATTCAATGAATGATACAACTGAAACAGAGGAAGATTAGTTTGACTGACGACAAATTTTTCACTCTCTTCTGCGGCATATAGCTCGGGAATAGCAGGAGGCGTATTATTTAATAAAAGATTATGTCGGGAAAGGGCAATAAAGGCCAGTAAAGAGAGCTCTCCCCGTACTGATTCGAATAATTCAGCATGTTGAGGTGTAAAAGCATTAGCTCGATGACTAAATATACCCATCGCGCCAAGCCGTAGACCATCCAGGTGCATACGCATCAGGATTAGAGATTTGATATTACGAAAGCAGGTATTAACGACATATTCAGTCAGCGGACATTGGCTCAGAGTATCGATCACTTGGGTAGAGAAGTTATCTGAGTGATTGAATCGCTTGGCTATATTTTCAGGAATCGGGATGATATCCCGTTTCAGTCGCGCTGTTTTGTGCGTCGCTAATGCTAAAAACTGGATACAGCGAATATCGCTTCGATAATAGTTAAAGAAAATACCATCACAAACAATTGAATCAGGTATCGACTGTAGGCAGGCATACATGGATTTCTCCAGTTGTGTACTGCTACATAATGCGGTCCTTAGATGTGAAAATGTCCTGTCCATGGTATATCCATTGTTCACGGTAGACAAAATGTCGGAAAAATATTAGATATATTTATTGATTTTATTGCAACAGCCATGATGGTAACACTATGGCACAATAATGAAGGGGAAAAAACAGACAACAGTGATTTATAGACAGATTTACGCAAATAAAATAAGAAAATAATCCAGATGCATAAGCGCTTACTGGATTATTTAAGAGTAGTTGGCAAGTTTTGTTATCAGGCTTTTACACGCTGAATGTAGTCGCCAAATGCGGTCAACTGGCCGGTCAGGTGGTCCAGCGTGCTTTGATCGATCACTTCACCTGTTTGCGGGTCCACTTTATTCTGAATCACGCCACCCATAAATTCCGGCTTGTTCATTACCATCGCGTCGAGGAACACCAGGATTTGACGCAGATGATACTGGCAGCGCGCGCCGCCAATAGCGCCCATGGAGCTGGTCTGTATCAGCACCGGCTTGCCGGCTAATGGCTGATCGGGCAGGCGGGACAGCCAGTCGATGGCATTCTTCAGCCCTCCAGGGACAGAATAGTTATATTCTGGTGTGACGATGACGACACCGTCAGCTTTCCTGATTTGCTCTGCCAGCGCTTCTACACTGGCCGGAAAACCTTCATCTTGCTGGAGATCGGCATCATACAGTGGGATATCACCAATCGACGGCAGTGCGTTCACTTCCATTCCCGCTGGAGCAATCTTGGGCAGCGTACGGGCAACCATTCCATTAAACGAACCTTTGCGCAGACTTCCCAGTAACGTAACAACATTCATTGTTTCAGACATGGTGACTCCTGTTTCATCATAAAGGTTAAATCAAAGCGTATGGCTCTTCGCTGCGCATAATTGCGAGAACCGGATCAGACGACCCGTTGGCTCATTGGCGCGAGTCTGGATATCAGGCAAACTTTTCCAGTCCTGCTTACCATCAAACTCCCAAACCTTGAGTTTTTCAATGGCTGGCGAAACCGCAACCGACCACACCAGCACATCTTCCGCGTCGCAAATGGCTTCAATCTGTGCAACATGGGCACATTTCAGACGTCCAGCGCCGGGTAAAAGCTGGAGTTCGCGCGGATCGTCATTGCATACATCGCCAGTGAGTTTGAGTACGCTCTGGCGCAATGTAATGAGCTGCGCGCGCGCTTCGTTAGGATCGTTTTGATTGTTTATCCACAGATTCTCGTTGTTGGAAAAGCGCCAGGTTTCCGCTGAATTCGGATTGTGAAAGCCGCGAGTCGCCCGCTGAAGCTCCATATCCAGGCCGCATATTCCTTCCGTGGTTAGCGCAACGCCGACGATATTCCCGGCATAAGAAATCGAAAATCCCGGCAGGTTCTTATCGCGAAAAACTGGCTTTCCTTTGGAGTGAGTAGCAATCTCGGGCAGCGTACTGGTGCCGTAAAGCATAAACATCAGTTCAGCGAGAAGACTTCGGGAAGCCAGGAAACGTGTCCGGCGATGAGCAGGTAGATCTCTTGCTTCGATATGACATGGAGAAGGGAGGCGAGCTGATACCAAGTGTCCCTCCGTAAGAATCCCTCTGGCAAAATGTGTCGCCATTTTCGCTCCGTGATTAATGGTCCGTGATTATCACCAGAGTAACATTTACGCGGCTTTCGGGCAGGCTTTACTGCCTAAAAAGTAGTCGAAAATGGGATTCATTACGCGACATTTACATTTCTGTTGCAAAAGTGGTCGATACAGCAACATCGTAGCGGCGGATCGTCAGGACATATCGCGATAAAGCGCCTTGATCGTGTCTTTCAACCAGACGATCTTAGGATTATGACTGTTACGTTTATGCCAAAGAAGAGTGAACGGTACGCGCATTTTTTCCAGTTGTGCGGCATCAAATGGCATCGGTCGCGCCACGAGCGGGAGCTGGTAGAGTTGGTTATAACGTCGGCAATAGACCGGGGCTGTAGCTATCAGCGCGTGATCTGGCTGCGCGGCCATAAACAGCGACTGCTCAAAACCGGGCAGACATAACGCGATATTACGCTCACGCCCCATTTCTTGCAGGACTTCATCCAGCGCCCAGGTATCGCTTTGCTCCCAGCTAATGCTGATGTGCGGATAGCGCAGAAATGTGTCCAGATTCCACTCTTCTTGCAATGCCGGATGATCTTCACGCAGCCAGACGCAGGGGAGATCGGAAAACAGGACTTCATGGTCGATCGACAACGGCAGCAAACTTAACAGCTCACGCGAACGCGGATGGCTTTCGCGCCCGGTAAAGCCAATATCCACCTCGCCACGAATGATTGCATCCAGCGAATCATAGTCCCAGTTGCGTATTTTAATCGTCGCCTGAGGATAACGCTGATAAATCTGCCGGGAGAGCGCATTGAACATGATCATCACCAGTGGCGTTTCGGCTACCAAATCAAACTTCAGCCCACGCGGCGCTTCATGGTGTGGCTTATCCAACAGTTGGTTGCCCATTTGCATCCATTCCGCCAGGTTCTGCTCCATGCTGACCATCAGCGGCGTTGGCGTTAACCCAAGGGGGGTGTTCACAAACAGCGGATCGTCAAACCAGGTTCGCAGCTTCGACAACGACTTGCTGACCGCCGACGGCGTGACGTTCATTCGTTTGGCGGTTTTGGTGACGCTGCGCTCCTGCATCAGGAGCTGCAGGCAGAGCAATAAATTAAGATCGAGACTGCTGAGGGATTTCTTCATGAGTGAGCGCGGACCGGTTTGGGGCAACAGTGATAATCAGCATGATACTCACTATGCTACAGCCAATCAGAATCCCGATCAGCATATTCAGCGCATCAAGGCCGAGCACCGCTGCCAGCCAAATCCACAGCGAGGAACCGCAAACCTGAGCTATGCCTAACGCCGAGCTTGCCACCCCCGCACGCAGCGAGAACGGCCCCAGCGCCTGGCTCATGGCGACGCCGAAGCCGACCGAGAACCCGGCGCAGATTAAGGTCAGCCCAAACAGCGTGATCATGTGCGTGCTGGCCAGGGTTAACACCACTCCCGCAGACAGGAAGAGTACCTGTGAGGTCAGCATCAGAACGCGAGGCTTAAACACGCTCAGGGCGAATGGTGTAGAGAAAGAGACCGCCATACTGACGCCAGCGGTAATGGCCATGGTAGTGGCGTACTCGCCGCGGTCGAAGCCCATCACTTCCATCAGCAGAACAGGAGACGTATTCACAAAGGTCAGGATCACCGACACGCTGAGGGTGGTAATGGCCAGACGGCTCAGGAAAAAACGGTTCACCAGTGATTCGGTTGTGTGGTTCTTTTCCATCGTCGCCATAAGCGTCGCTGGGCGCGATTCTCGCAGGACAAACACCGACAGCAGACAAACGACTACTCCCATGCCGATCATCGTGTAGAACAGGCTCTGCCACGGGTATTTCAGCATAATCAAATGCCCCATCACCGGCGCCAGCACCGGCACGATGCAGGTGATACCGTTTAACAGCGACAGCACCTTCGCCCGGCGGCGATCGTCGAGCGTATCGCGCAGAATGGCGAAAGCCACCACATAGCAGCAGCCTGCGCCTACACCCTGAATAAAGCGGCCAACAAGAAACGGCGTACCGCTCTCGGCGAACGAACATAGCGAGGAGGCGACAATAAAAATGAGAGCACCCGCAATGGCGACGGGTTTGCGTCCTGACTGGTCGGCAATTTTACCGGCGAATAGCATCGCCGTTGCCATTCCCGCCAGATATACCGAAAACGCGATATGCAGTTGCGCCTCGCTGGCCTGTAAATCGGCCGCAATACGGGGCAGCCCCACCAGATACATATCAATTCCAGCGGGATAAAGCAGAACCAGGGCAAAACTGCAGATTAGAAAGCGTGTCATAGCGACCTCATGAGGAAAGTGGCGCTAAGAATACGGGGAGAGGGTTGTCTGTGCGAGTTGCCATTTGGACAACCGTGATTTCCTAAGAGGAAATCCATTGTTGATTCGGAATGTATTTATATTGGTTAATAAATGTACGAGATAAGATGGGTTAAAAATAGCAATACAAAATGCAAGGGATTGACATGGAAATTATTGGTGATAATACCTGCGTTACGAGTATAAAACCGAAAGGAAAAATCGTTTATTGCCGTGGTGAGCCGCATAAATACTGGCTTGAACTGCAGTTTGTCGATGAGAATAACATTCCTGTATGCGGGCTTAATGTCAGGCTGGAATATCGTCCGCTGACATCATCAGTATGGCATCAGCGTGAAAATAGCTACAACTCAACACCTCCTCCCAACCCTCCAGCGGGCGTTACCGACAATCAAGGATTGGTCCGGTTTGATGATCTTTACTGGATAACTGTAGATGTTAAGACGGATGGGCAGCAACTGGCTGATGTGATGACACTGCGGCCACTGGGTGTCAGACGTAATCCTAACAGCCAGCCAGAGAGTAAAAATATGTTCTGGTCGGGCATCCGTGACAATATCTGGCGCTCAAATGTACAGGAAAAAACAGAAGCGGCTAATCATGTGTATCACTATGTCACTATCGGGGAGTTATGCGACCGCCTACCGTTGATTGAAGGTTGGGATGAACCGGAGCCTCCGGAATTTCATTTCCCACCGAATCGCTCCCTGAGGGGGACGGAGATCCCCTGTGAACTGCTGGAAAAAAGACACGTTATTGAAATCTGTCCATTTCGGGCATGGGTATTGGCACTGCACGATACAAAAAACTATGACCTCGCCAACGCACTGAATCTCGGCATTATGGCTGACTTGGTTTATGCGGCAGAAAAAGATAATAAAACTATCAACTATTTCTTCCGGAATAAGTGTCAGGATCTATCATGCATTCCTCTGTTCGCTGAATTTCCTTCCTGGTACCACACGCTGGCGGTCGATGTCCCTTTTCATGACCGCTATCTCCCACCAGTGTATCTGAGCACGAAAGATAGTGAGCAACCGGAGGGGGACACCCGGCTCTTTACGGTGGAATGTGGCACGCATGTGCTGGTTGCATGGTGTGGGACTGATAGTCTGTTGAATGTGCTAACTGATTTATCATTTGCACCAAAGCGTTGTTTGCCGGAACTGGCTGGGGCGGGAAATGTTCATGGGGGATTTCTGGAGGCTTATGAGCTGGCTAAACGGAAATTTAAGGAACAGCTAGATTCTGTTAAGGCAATTTTAGATAAAGAGAAAAAACTTTTTATCTGCGGGCATAGCTTAGGCGGTGCGTTAGCATTGCTATATGCCGCAGAGATGAAAACCAATCAGCCTATACTGTATACCTACGGAATGCCGCGTACATTTACCCGTGCGGCAATATCTTTTTTGGGTAGCATTCCCCATTACCGGCACGTCAACGACAATGACTCAATCACGCAAATCCCTCCGGATGCCGATCTGGATAATGCGTTTTATGAGAAATGGGGACCATTAGGGGATAAGCTGGGGTTTGACTGGTCACTGACGACGACTGCCGGTCTTGGGGGCGCTGTGCGGGATCTAGCGTATCAATCTGTGGGGCTTGTAGAGAAAAAAGATCCATACTGGCATCACGGTAAAACGGTGATTTTTTTCCGGGCAGAGCAGTGTTCAATGCGGGTTGCCAGCCAGAACCACAAAAGCCTTCTCGACGGACAGATCTACACACGCCATTTTGTGGGCGTAAAACTATATCTGGTTCCTTCTCTGAATGATGAATGTCTGAAATCTAGCGGTGAGCATCAGGAAACGTTCATCCAGTGCCTCACTCCGCTCAGTCTGACAAAGACCTTTCCAAAAAATACCAATCCGACTCTGAACGGTTTAGGTACGGATCCGCAAAGTCATTCGATGGCGCACCGCTATTTGCCCTACATCCATAATCAACTGCTTGAACTGGCAAATCCGGAGCTAAAGATGAGAAGAAAAGAGATGCGGATGCGATTTCGCGATGAGGTTGAGAAAAGTGCATCCAGTAACGGGCAGCCGGATGAGATCCAGCGTAACCGTGAATTTCTGATGCTTCAGGATTTACTGCCGATAGCCCTGCAACTCATGGAGTCTGATGAAGTTGGCCGCAATGCCCTGACCCGTTTCGCGGCGGTGACGGAGGAAAGCGTTGAATTATTTTAATAGAATTAACGTCATTGTGTTAACTATCGCACTACTTTGTGGGTGCGGAGATAACACGGATCAGACGCTTTCCCCTCCTGATAATGCCCGACGTGTCAGCGTGTCATTCCGGATGCCTGAGGGCATCACTCTAATGCCGATGCAGGTACTTTACCGCTCTGAAAAGTGTATGGATAAAAGCTATAACTCCAGCTTTGAATCTTACCCTGTGCGGGGATACAACGGTTTTACGCAGCCTTTCGTCCGGCAGGGAATGGGGGGGCTGTGGCAGACCAGTATTGCCATTGATGGTGGTGGGCCGTGCCAGTGGCAGCTAAATTCACTGAGAGTAAGTTTCAGGATTGCGGATAATATTCCGTTGGTGAAAGGAAAAGAAGTCATTGAGACCAGTTATATCTTTGATTTTGGAGATTATGGCCTCAGTGATGGGTATGGGACAGGGAGGGCAAAAGAGGTCAGTGGAGATCTTGATTTAAAAACGGATTTTTTCCCTATGGTGGCAAACCATATTGATAACACAACGAGTTTGAAATTATTTGGTGGAAATACCGGCCCCGAAAAATGGCGAAGACGTTTTCGGCTTAGGGATACTCAAACCATCCTTATTGAGCCAGTCATTCATTTCGATAAAGTTGTTACTTTGACACCTCCAGATGCTCCAGGCAAACTTACGGCAACTTATCCCGATGGCAGTAGTGAAAAGATCCCGCATATTTATCCCAGCTATGAAAAATTGCTGTCGATGAAATGATAATTTATGTAGTTCCCGCCAGAGAACGTGCTGGCGGGATTTTTCATTAACGGCCAATTTCTGAAGAATTACTTACCAATACAGAAACTGGAGAAAATTCGTCCCAGCAGATCGTCGGAGGTAAATTCCCCGGTGATTTCACTGAGGTTTTGCTGCGCCAGACGTAGCTCCTCCGCCAGCAGTTCTCCGGCCCATGCGCCGAGCAGTTGAGCTTTACCCTGCTCGAGATGCTCCGCCGCTTCAGCCAGCGCTTGCAGGTGACGACGACGCGCCAGGAAGCCGCCTTCCATATTAGTTTCAAAGCCCATGCTCTGTTTGAGATGGTTACGCAACACGTCAACGCCTTCACCAGTACGTGCAGAGAGGCGAACCAGTGAGTGGCCATTTACTTCGCTAAGGCCAAGCGTCTCACCGGTAATATCCGCTTTGTTACGCACCACGGTAATTGGCAGTTTGGCTGGCAGACGGGCAATAAAGTCTGGCCAGATGTCAGCCGGGTCCACGGCGTCGGTGGTGGTTCCATCAACCATAAACAGCACACGGTCGGCTTGTTCGATTTCCTGCCACGCACGTTCGATACCGATGCGTTCAACTTCATCGCTGGCATCGCGCAGGCCCGCAGTGTCGATGATGTGCAGCGGCATACCGTCGATATGAATATGCTCACGCAATACGTCGCGAGTCGTCCCCGCAATGTCGGTCACAATAGCCGCCTCACGACCTGCCAGCGCGTTCAGCAGGCTCGATTTCCCGGCGTTAGGACGTCCGGCAATCACCACTTTCATCCCTTCGCGCAACAGGCTGCCCTGACGTGCTTCGGCACGAACAGCATCGAGATCGCTGATAACACTGTTGAGCTGCGCTTCAATCTTGCCGTCAGATAAGAAGTCGATTTCTTCATCCGGGAAGTCGATTGCCGCTTCCACATAGATACGCAGGTGAGTGAGCGCTTCCACAAGATGATTTACCCGTGCGGAAAATGCGCCCTGCAATGAGTTCAGCGCCGAGCGAGCGGCTTGCTCTGAGCTGGCATCGATCAGGTCAGCAATGGCCTCTGCCTGGGCCAGATCGAGCTTATCATTGAGAAACGCGCGCTCGGAGAATTCGCCCGGTCTGGCGATACGCAGCCCGGGAATCGTCAGAATACGTTTGAGCAGCAGATCAAGAATCACTGGACCGCCGTGACCCTGAAGCTCTAAAACGTCTTCACCGGTAAAGGAGTTCGGGCCGGGGAACCACAGGGCAATCCCCTGATCCAGCGCGCTGCCATCCGCGTCTTTAAACGGCAGATAGTCGGCATAACGCGGTTTTGGTAGTTTCCCTAGTACGGTTTCTGCGACCTCGCGCGCCTTCAGGCCGGAGATACGCAGGATACCCACGCCACCACGTCCCGGAGGGGTGGCCTGAGCGACGATGGTGTCGTTATGGCTCATGATAGTTCTCTTATAAATGTAAAAAAGGCGGTCTATTGACCGCCTTCTCTGGCATTAACTTTACCGTGAATACTCGAAATAATTCAAGTTGCAGGAAGGCGGCAAGTTTGTGAGCCCCAGGAGCTTGACTTCCGTAAGCTCCTGGGACAAGCAAATGCAGCCAACGCACCTGCGGCTTTAAGAATGAAGAGTATCAGGAGTTTTTCTTCTCGCGGCTATGCAAACCACGCTTCTCCAGACCACGGTAAATCAGCTGCTGCTGAATAATGGTTACCAGGTTGCTGACGATATAGTACAGCACCAGACCTGACGGGAACCACAGGAAGAACACGGTGAAGATAACCGGCATGAAGGTCATGATCTTCTGCTGCATCGGGTCGGTCACAGTGGTAGGCGACATCTTCTGGATGAAGAACATCGTGATACCCATCAGGATCGGCAGGATGTAGTACGGGTCCTGTGCGGACAGGTCATGGATCCACAGGATGAACGGCGCATGACGCAGTTCAACGGAGCCCATCAGCATGTAGTACAACGCCAGGAAGATTGGCATCTGGATGATCAGCGGGAAGCAGCCGCCCAGCGGGTTAACCTTCTCAGCTTTATACAGGGCCATCATTTCCTGGCTCTGACGCTGTTTGTCATCGCCCAGACGCTCACGCATAGCCTGAATCTTCGGCTGTAGCATACGCATCTTCGCCATGGAGGTGTACTGCGCTTTGGTCAGCGGGTACATGATGCCACGAACGATAAAGGTGATAACGATGATGGAGAAGCCCCAGTTACCCAGGAAGCTATGGATCCATTTCAGCAGCTTAAACAGCGGCTGAGAGATGAACCACAACCAGCCGTAATCCACGGTCAGATCCAGGTGCGGTGCAACGGCCGCCATTTTATCCTGAATTTCCGGGCCGACCCACAGGGTGCTGGTCATCGCGCCAGTCTGACCAGGCTGTACCAGAACCGGCTGTGCTTTATAGCCGATAGCAGCAATGCCGTTACCCAGATTAGCGGTGTAGAAGTTGTTGGTGCCGTCGTTACGCGGAATCCATGCCGTGGCAAAATACTGTTGCAGCATTGCAACCCAGCCGTCTTTAGCATTGACGTTCAGGTTTTCGTTGTCAGCAATGGTGTCGAATTTGTATTTCTCATACTTCTCATCCGGCGTGGAGTACGCCGCACCACGGAAGGTGTGCAGCGCAAAGTTGCTGCTACCGGTGTCGCGATGAGATGGCAGATTGATGGATTGCTTCAACTGACCAAAGGTGGAGACTTCCAGCGGTTTTTCGCCGGCGTTCTGCACACTGTAGTTAACGTTGACAGCATACTCACCACGCTTGAGTACAAACGTCTTGGTGAACGTGTTACCCGCTGCGTCAGTATAGGTCATCGGGATCTGCAGTTCGTTCTGACCGTCAGCCAGTACAAACGCGTCTTTTTCGACGTTGTACAGCGGACGCGGGCCGTTTGCCGGGTTATCCGGGCCGTCACGACCTGTCAGGCCACTCTGTGCTTGGTAGATGAACTGTGGCGTGGTTTCCAGTAACTGGAACGGTTCGGTAGAACCAAGTTCTTTCGGGTAAGCTGGCAGCGAAGCCTGTTCCACATCACCACCACGGGTGTTGATGGTCAGATCAAGCACGTCAGTTTTAACCGTAATCAGTTTCCCCTGGCCACTGGCCGGTACGCCTTGGTCTGCGGCGCTACCCGCTGCGGTGGTCGTTGTCTGCGTGGTCTGTTGGGCCTGAGGTTGCGGGTTTTTATCCTGCTCCCAGGCTTGCCAGATCATGAAAGACACGAACAGCAAAGCGATGACTAAAAGATTGCGTTGCGAATCCATCGTTAGTGTTCTCTGGTATCAAATGGTCCGGGCGGGACGGGATCGTCACCACCAGGGTGTAAAGGGTGGCATTTTAATACGCGTTTCACCGTCAACCAACTGCCTTTTATCACTCCAAACCTGCGCAATGCCTCAATTCCGTAGCTCGAACAGGTTGGAGTGAAACGGCAATGCGGCCCAAGCAGCGGACTGATCAGGCGTTGATAGACCCGAATGAGGGCTATCAGGACCCGCGAGCCAGGCGACAATGGCGACGCCATAATTTTTCCAACGCTTCCGAGAGAGCACGGTTATCGAGGTCAGCAACCCCTTTTTTCGCCACCACCACGAAATCCATTGCTGGAAGTTCGTGCTGACGTAAACGGAAGCTTTCACGCGTCAGACGTTTAATCCGATTGCGTTCATGCGCACGTTTAACATTTTTCTTGGCGACAGTAAGACCGATACGGGGATGCCCCAGCGAATTCAGGCGGCCGAGGATGGTGATTTGCGGCGTGCCAGCCCGTTGTGGCTGCTGGAAGACGAATGTGAAATGAGTGGGAGTTAACAAACGTAACTCCCTGGGAAATGCGAGCTTAACCACTCAGGGGCTAGCTTTTATTACTTAGAAACGGTCAGACGAGAACGGCCTTTAGCACGACGACGTGCCAGAACCTGACGACCATTTTTATTAGCCATACGAGCACGGAAGCCGTGAGAACGGTTGCGCTTCAGTACAGACGGTTGAAAAGTGCGTTTCATGGCGATTTCTACCTAAACTTGAATAAATTCACTGACTTTTGCGTATACCCGAACGAATTTCGAACGACTTACGCCACAGTGTGGGTGATTAAAGAGGCCGGATTGTAATAATTGTACACTCCGGAGTCAATTCTCTTTCCTTATTTCCCGCTTTTTTCCGCACGGTTTCGCGTAAAAAACAGGCAGCGTTGACGCCGTTAGGCGACCGTTACTCGCTGGGGGTAAGAATTATACGGGCTGGTGGATAAAGCGCAAGGATCGCCCGGGATCTTTATTAGATCGTTTAAGCAGTAAAGCATCTTTACTCATTAATTTTTTCAATATGCGCGCTAAAACCTGCAGCACTTCTCCAGGATCGTTTACACTTAGCCGATTCTGGATCATCCTGTGGATAAATCGGGAAGAATCTGTGAGAAACAGAAGATCTCTTTCTCAGTTTACGCTATGATCCGCGGTCCCGATCGTTTCCATGGATCCTGATCGGGTAAAAATTGCAGATAGCAATTCGCACGTCACCCTTTGCATAGGGTCTTGTCGGTGTGCGTCAACAATCATGAATGTTTCAGCCTTTGTCATTTATCGACTTTTGTTCGAGTGGAGTCCGCCGTGTCACTTTCGCTTTGGCAGCAGTGTCTTGCCCGATTGCAGGATGAGTTACCAGCCACAGAATTCAGTATGTGGATACGCCCGTTGCAGGCGGAATTGAGCGATAACACGCTGGCTTTGTATGCGCCAAACCGTTTCGTGCTCGATTGGGTAAGGGATAAATACCTCAATAATATTAATGGATTACTCAATAATTTCTGCGGAGCGGATGCCCCACAGCTGCGCTTTGAAGTCGGTACTAAACCCGTCACGCAAACGCTGAAAACGCCGGTCAACAACGTTGTGGCGCCCGCCCACGTGACCCAGCAAGTGCAACCGCAACGTGCCGCTCCGGCAGCGCGTTCTGGCTGGGATAACGTCCCGGCTCCGGCTGAACCTACCTATCGTTCTAACGTCAACGTCAAACACACGTTTGATAACTTCGTTGAAGGTAAATCTAACCAACTGGCGCGCGCGGCGGCACGTCAGGTGGCGGACAATCCAGGGGGCGCCTACAATCCGTTATTCCTTTATGGCGGTACGGGTCTGGGTAAAACTCACCTGTTGCACGCTGTCGGTAACGGCATTATGGCGCGTAAGCCAAACGCCAAAGTGGTGTATATGCACTCCGAGCGTTTTGTGCAGGACATGGTTAAAGCCCTGCAAAACAATGCGATCGAAGAGTTTAAACGCTACTACCGTTCCGTTGACGCGCTGCTGATTGACGATATCCAATTCTTTGCCAATAAAGAACGATCGCAGGAAGAGTTTTTCCACACCTTCAACGCCTTGCTGGAAGGTAATCAGCAGATCATCCTGACCTCGGATCGCTATCCGAAGGAGATCAATGGCGTTGAAGATCGTCTGAAATCCCGCTTCGGCTGGGGACTGACTGTCGCGATCGAACCGCCTGAACTGGAAACACGCGTCGCGATCCTGATGAAAAAGGCAGACGAAAACGACATTCGTCTGCCGGGTGAAGTGGCATTCTTTATCGCCAAGCGTCTACGCTCTAACGTGCGTGAACTGGAAGGCGCACTGAACCGCGTGATCGCCAACGCTAACTTTACTGGCCGGGCGATTACTATCGATTTCGTGCGTGAAGCGCTGCGCGATCTGCTGGCTTTGCAGGAAAAGCTGGTCACCATCGACAATATTCAAAAGACGGTGGCGGAGTATTACAAAATCAAAATTGCGGATCTGCTTTCTAAGCGTCGATCTCGCTCGGTAGCTCGTCCGCGCCAGATGGCGATGGCGCTGGCAAAAGAGCTCACTAACCACAGTCTGCCGGAAATTGGCGATGCGTTTGGTGGGCGCGACCATACTACCGTGCTTCATGCCTGCCGTAAGATTGAGCAGTTGCGTGAAGAAAGCCATGATATTAAAGAAGATTTCTCCAATTTAATCAGAACATTATCTTCGTGACGCTATGAAATTTACCGTTGAACGTGAACATTTATTAAAACCGCTTCAGCAGGTCAGCGGCCCGCTGGGTGGACGTCCTACACTGCCGATCCTCGGAAACTTGCTGCTGCAGGTTGCTGACGGCGCGCTTTCTCTGACCGGTACCGATCTCGAAATGGAGATGGTGGCGCGCGTGGCGCTGATCCAGCCTCATGAGCCTGGTGCAACCACCGTTCCGGCGCGTAAATTCTTCGATATTTGCCGCGGGTTGCCGGAAGGCGCGGAAATTGCCGTTCAACTGGAAGGCGATCGTATGCTGGTGCGTTCTGGCCGCAGCCGTTTCTCGCTGTCCACGCTGCCTGCCGCCGACTTCCCTAATCTGGACGACTGGCAGAGCGAAGTCGAATTCACGCTGCCACAGGCGACGATGAAGCGTCTGATTGAAGCTACGCAGTTCTCAATGGCGCATCAGGACGTGCGGTATTACTTAAACGGTATGTTGTTTGAAACCGAAGGGGAAGAGCTGCGTACCGTGGCGACCGACGGTCACCGCCTGGCAGTCTGTTCAATGCCTGTCGGTCAGCCATTGCCCAGCCATTCGGTGATCGTACCGCGTAAAGGTGTGATTGAACTGATGCGTATGCTTGACGGCGGTGACAACCCGCTGCGCGTCCAGATTGGCAGCAACAATATTCGTGCGCACGTGGGGGATTTCATTTTTACCTCCAAGCTGGTTGACGGTCGTTTCCCGGATTATCGCCGCGTACTGCCGAAGAATCCGGACAAACATCTGGAAGCCGGTTGCGATATCCTCAAGCAGGCGTTTGCTCGTGCGGCGATCCTCTCTAACGAGAAATTCCGCGGCGTGCGTCTGTATGTCAGCGAAAACCAGCTGAAAATCACCGCTAATAACCCGGAGCAGGAAGAAGCCGAAGAAATTCTGGATGTCTCCTATCCGGGTACTGAACTGGAAATCGGGTTTAACGTTAGCTACGTGCTGGACGTTCTGAACGCGCTGAAGTGCGAGAATGTGCGTATTCTGCTGACCGATTCCGTATCGAGCGTACAGATTGAAGATGCAGCGTCACAATCTGCAGCCTATGTCGTCATGCCTATGCGCTTGTAAAGAATATCGGGCTATCTTACTTGTTATTCTGGCTCCGGGCAGTGCTCGCAATCCTCACGTACTTCAGTACGCTCCGGTTGCTGTGCGCTGGCCGTAACCAGACTAACTGCGACGATAACGCCCTGGTTATGAGTTGATATGTCGCTATCCCGACTCCTGATTAAAGATTTCCGCAATATTGAAAATGCGGATCTCGCTTTATCTCCCGGCTTTAACTTCCTGGTAGGCGCTAACGGCAGCGGCAAAACCAGCGTGCTGGAAGCTATCTATACGCTCGGCCACGGCCGGGCGTTTCGTAGTTTGCAAATTGGCCGCGTGATTCGCCACGAACAAGAATCGTTTGTTTTACACGGGCGTTTGCAGGGTGATGAGCGTGAGACGTCGATTGGTCTGACGAAAGACAAACTGGGCGACAGCAAAGTGCGCATTGACGGCACTGACGGGCACAAGGTCGCCGAGCTGGCGCACCTGATGCCGATGCAACTGATAACGCCTGAAGGGTTTACTTTACTCAATGGCGGCCCCAAATACAGAAGAGCATTCCTTGACTGGGGATGCTTTCACAATGAAGCCGGCTTTTTCACTGCCTGGAGCAATCTGAAGCGGCTGCTCAAGCAGCGCAATGCGGCACTGCGCCAGGTAAGTCGTTATGAACAACTGCGCCCGTGGGATAAAGAACTGATCCCGTTGGCGGAACAAATCAGCGCCTGGCGCGCGGAGTACAGCGCCGGTATCGCGCAAGATATGGCGGATACCTGCCAGCAGTTTCTTCCCGAGTTCTCTCTCTCCTTCTCATTCCAGCGCGGCTGGGAGAAAGAGACAGATTACGCCGAAGTGCTGGAACGCAGTTTTGAACGCGATCGCATGTTGACCTACACCGCGCACGGTCCGCATAAGGCGGATTTTCGCATTCGTGCCGACGGCGCGCCGGTGGAAGACACGTTGTCGCGTGGGCAGCTCAAGCTGCTGATGTGCGCCTTACGTCTGGCGCAAGGGGAGTTCCTGACCCGCGAAAGCGGACGGCGCTGCCTGTACCTGATAGATGATTTTGCCTCTGAACTGGATGATGCGCGTCGTGGGCTGCTGGCCAGCCGCTTAAAAGCTACGCAATCTCAAGTCTTTGTCAGCGCAATCAGCGCTGAACACGTTATAGACATGTCCGATGAAAATTCGAAGATGTTTACCGTGGAAAAGGGTAAAATAACGGATTAACCCAAGATAAAATGAGCGAGAAACGTTGATGTCGAATTCTTATGACTCCTCCAGTATCAAAGTCCTGAAAGGACTGGATGCGGTGCGTAAGCGCCCGGGTATGTATATCGGCGACACGGATGACGGCACCGGTCTGCACCACATGGTATTCGAGGTGGTAGATAACGCTATCGACGAAGCGCTCGCGGGTCACTGTAAAGATATCGTGGTAACGATTCACGCTGATAACTCCGTGTCCGTTACCGATGATGGCCGTGGTATCCCAACCGGTATTCACCCGGAAGAGGGCGTTTCGGCGGCGGAGGTTATCATGACCGTTCTGCACGCAGGCGGTAAATTTGATGATAACTCCTATAAAGTTTCCGGTGGTCTGCACGGCGTAGGTGTTTCCGTCGTTAACGCCCTGTCGCAGAAACTGGAGCTGGTGATTCGTCGTGAAGGCAAAGTGCATCAGCAAACTTACATGCACGGTGTGCCGCAGGCGCCGCTGGCGGTCACTGGCGAAACCGAAGTGACGGGGACTCAGGTACGTTTCTGGCCAAGCCACGAAACCTTTACCAACGTCGTTGAGTTCGAATACGACATTCTGGCTAAGCGTCTGCGCGAGCTGTCATTCCTGAACTCCGGCGTGTCTATTCGTCTGCGCGACAAGCGCGACGGCAAAGAAGACCATTTCCACTACGAAGGCGGCATCAAGGCGTTTGTTGAATACCTCAACAAAAACAAAACGCCGATCCATCCGAATATCTTCTACTTCTCCACTGAAAAAGACGGTATCGGCGTTGAAGTTGCGCTGCAGTGGAACGATGGTTTCCAGGAAAACATCTACTGCTTCACCAACAACATTCCGCAGCGTGACGGCGGTACTCACCTTGCAGGTTTCCGTGCGGCGATGACCCGTACCCTGAACGCCTACATGGACAAAGAAGGCTACAGCAAAAAAGCCAAAGTCAGTGCCACCGGTGACGATGCCCGTGAAGGCCTGATTGCCGTTGTTTCCGTGAAGGTGCCGGATCCGAAATTCTCCTCTCAGACCAAAGACAAGCTGGTCTCTTCTGAGGTGAAATCGGCGGTAGAACAGCAGATGAACGAACTGCTGAGCGAATACCTGCTGGAAAACCCGTCTGACGCGAAAATCGTCGTCGGCAAAATCATTGATGCTGCGCGTGCTCGTGAAGCTGCTCGTCGCGCGCGTGAAATGACCCGCCGTAAAGGTGCGCTGGACTTAGCGGGTCTGCCGGGCAAGCTGGCGGACTGTCAGGAACGCGACCCGGCTCACTCTGAACTGTACCTGGTGGAAGGGGACTCAGCGGGCGGCTCTGCGAAGCAGGGGCGTAACCGTAAGAACCAGGCGATTCTGCCGCTTAAGGGTAAAATTCTTAACGTTGAGAAGGCGCGCTTCGACAAGATGCTCTCTTCTCAGGAAGTGGCGACGCTGATCACCGCGCTGGGTTGCGGCATCGGTCGCGACGAGTACAACCCGGACAAACTGCGTTATCACAGCATCATCATCATGACCGATGCGGACGTCGATGGTTCGCACATCCGTACGCTGCTGTTGACCTTCTTCTATCGTCAGATGCCGGAAATCGTTGAGCGCGGCCACGTTTACATTGCACAGCCACCGCTGTACAAAGTGAAGAAAGGCAAGCAGGAACAGTACATCAAAGACGATGAAGCGATGGATCAGTACCAGATCTCTATCGCCCTTGATGGTGCCACGCTGCACACCAATGCCCACGCTCCGGCGCTGGCGGGTGATGCACTGGAAAAACTGGTTTCTGAATACAACGCGACCCAGAAAATGATTGGCCGTATGGAACGTCGTTTCCCGAAAGCGCTGTTGAAAGAACTGGTTTATCAACCGACGCTGGCTGAAGCCGATCTCGCTGATGAAGCGAAAGTCACTACCTGGGTGTCCCAGCTGGTTAACGTGCTGAATGAAAACGAAGTTCACGGCAGCACCTGGAACAGCTTTGTGCGTAAAGACGCTGAACTGAACCTGTTCGAGCCGGTGATCCGCGTGCGTACCCACGGCGTTGATACCGATTATCCGCTGGAGCATGAATTTGTGACCGGTGGCGAATATCGTCGTATTTGTACGCTCGGCGAGAAGCTGCGCGGTCTTATCGAAGACGATGCGTTTATCGAACGTGGCGAGCGCCGTCAGCCGGTTGCCAGCTTCGAGCAGGCGTTGGAATGGTTGCAGAAAGAATCACGTCGCGGCCTCGCTATCCAGCGTTATAAAGGTCTGGGCGAGATGAATCCGGAACAGCTGTGGGAAACTACCATGGATCCGGAAAGCCGTCGCATGCTGCGCGTTACCGTGAAAGATGCGATTGCCGCTGACCAGCTATTCACCACGCTGATGGGCGATGCCGTTGAACCGCGTCGCGCGTTTATCGAAGAGAATGCCCTGAAAGCGGCGAATATCGATATCTAAGTCGTTTTGAACATTACGATCCTGACGAAAACGCCTGAATTTGTTCAGGCGTTTTTTTATGGTCTGTCTGAAGGTGATTAGATAATCTGCCGGCCAAAAGGAATGCAGTGAGCGACTATATTATTCACCGTAACGATAAGGTTCTCATTTTCAATATTTATTTGGATATCATCATCTCCTGAAAAGTCGGTGACAGTGATATGAATGACCCGCTTTTCTGTTGAACGCATCGTGAGATACGTCAGCTCTGATATTGAGGGATTGTTTGGCCCTTTGCCGTGGAAGAGCACGCTATTACCTGCCGATAAGCAATAAACCGTGAACTTATCCGGCGACTGCCAGCGCAATTTTACGGGGGTATCCAGATTAACGGCATCAACAGCCATAATGTGCGGGAAGAGCGTGACGGTGTGCCTGGTGCAGAGCGGTTCAGCATTAATCAGGTAACTGGTATTAATCTCCTGATTGTGCGGGTTATCAACTGTAATAATATCAATTAATAAGTCGCTACTTGTGGTGATGTTTCGACGAAAAACCACGTCTTTGTAGGCCTCTGCATCCCATTCGACGCGGGTTTTACTGTCAGGGAGCATTGGCATACTTTGCCACTCGACTTCGGTAACCAGTTGTACCGTGCCATTTTCTTCACGGTATAGCACCACGCTGGGATTTGCCGGTGCCTGGTTTTTCCCATTAATACAGAGTGTGTTATGTGAAAAAGAGTTCTTAAAGTAACCGTAATGCAGCGGTGCGCCGTAGCCTGTGGTACCAAGGTCCGGAAAAATTGCCCGGCCATTATTAAACACGGTTAACCCCAGTCGATCATAGTGATCGTGCTCGCCGCCATAAGGTGTGTGTTTGACACAAATAGCACGCCCAAGTTTATTCCGGATAATCGTCAGACCGCTTTCTGCTGTATGCAGCGTCTCCTGTGGTGGTAAAAGAGCCTGTGAAGGGAGCGTTTTCCCGTAAAATACTGCATCAATACTGTTTCGAGGGTGCTGGCTGTAAATCTGTTTTAATAGCTGTCCATATTCTGGTGTGTCGTAATACCACCAGGCAAACTCATAAATATCGCTATGCGTCAGTTTTTCCTGGCCGTTCACACAGTCGTTAATTTTCGGCAGCGTCATATCTGGCATTAACTGCGTCAGTGGTACGCTCAACATTTTTGGATACCAGGCGGTTTCCAGCAAACTGTAGTCCGAACCACGGGCGACTTTTTCATAGGCGAAAAATCCCTGCAGCGCGTAAAAATGGTAATGCAGAGAACCTTCAAACCACAAACCGTCAGGCATTAAGGCATGTTCTAACTGGTATCGAAGCCCGTACTGGCTGTTAACCGCAAATTCGAGATACGTTTTATCATCTAGCACAGCCCCAATAATGCCGATTGCAGCGCTGATTTTGACTTCATGGTTGTGGATCTGATTACAGCGATGTTGCATAAGGAAATCTGCTCCCGCACGTAAGAGACGTTCAGCGATATACAGGTCTTCCTCTGCGGTGAGTTTATTGCGGATAATGTCGAAGCCTCTGGCAAAATCGGAATGGCAGTTGGCCTCGCATAATGTCTGTGCATTTGCTTTTCCGGGGCCATTGTAGGGAATTCCGCCGTGCTCCTGATAATCCGGATAATATCTGGCGTAAAGCATCAGAATATCCCGCACTTTGCTGAGATAACGGGCCTCATCGGTCAGCAACCACAGTACCGCCAGTTCATAACACGCTTTTGCATTTAAGCCATTAAGCCAGCGCCACCATGCGCCATCATAAGGCTCACCGGAAAATGTTGTACCATCCACGGGGCAGCGATGCACTTCTGGCGAATGGCGATCCCACATTAAACGTACGCTGTGCTCCGGGCAAAAAAAGTAGTGGTTCCAGGTCGCGCATCCCGTTTCAGGAACCAGAACCGGATTATTGATAACATCGCTGTTGCTTGCTCTCAGCGCGTTTATCATCTCTGGCCTGGCGAGTTCACGGGCCTGCAGTACTTGCTTTTGTGTAAACTGCTTCATATCGTCCTCGTTATTTCACCAGCACCGATCCTGGGATCAGGATATTGATATCCTTAGGGTTTTCCTTTGTCATAATGGCTGCATTTTTAATGAAGCTCACATCCTGATACGCTCTTGCAGCCGCGAGTAATGGTCCTGTTGCTTCAGAAGGCGTATAGCGGATATCTTCATGCCCCCAGGCTGTCTGCGGCTTGCCGGTTTGTTCGCTTATTAGCAAAAAGGCTTTTTTCATCGTGCGGTTATCCAATTCGAAACCCCAGACATCATTTTGCGCTTTCTCGCCATAGCGTCCCATGTGTGCATAAGCGGATAGTGCAAAATTAGTGTAATGGAACGAGCGTGTGCGCTCGGTTTCAGATGTGATTTCCCCGGCAGCGTTTACCTGAGAAATCAGGTGGCGCAATTTGAAAATTTCCACCTGCCGTGATGCTTGCTGCTGTTGATCGGTAAACAGAGAAAATGCTGTAACCTGCGCGTCATACCATGCGCCGTGATTGTTATACCAGTTCGACTCTTCAAAGCCGTTGTGACTCGTTAACAACCATTGTGTATAGTCTGCATACCATTTTTTATACCCTTTCAGCGCCTGCGAGGGGATATGACCCGAGTTTTCCAGCAAAACAATGCTGTCAGCCACATCGATCAAAACGCGGGTATCGATAATCCCAATTCCACGTCCGTCGACTTTTCCGGGGATCGCCTGTGCATAGTTTAAGTTAGGGTTCATTCGGGTTTTACTGTCGAGAAACCAGGCCTGTAACAATTGCTGCGCTTTTTTCGCATATTTATCCTCGCCACTGTAAAACCACGCCAGCGCCAGCGCCCGAACATCATCGGAGAATTGCACCATGCGCTTACTGTCGGTACCGTTCGTTTTAGAATCCGGGTTTATTTGTCCATCTTTACGGATATAGGGCATGCCATTTTTACTATCAGGATTTGGCCACCAGTAGGGACCAAAGCTGTAGTAGTCATGTTTATTTCCAGAAACCGGCGTTAAGGTTTTGTCCATGACCGAATACACGGAATGAGTGAGCGCCATGTCAGCCTGTTGCAACAGTGCTTGCCAGGCTGGTGTGTATTGGACATCGTGTTGACTAATGCTTTGCTTGATGCTCAACATTTGTTCACAATCATAAGTCAGGCAAGGGTCATGTTGAGCGGCCAGGATAGTATTTTGTGAACAGAAAACCCCGCTGACAATTAATGCCAGAAAATGTATTTTACATTTCATCTTTTTTAGCCTGTTTATTCGAAGTTGATGGTTAATCCGATGCGGAAGCGGTTTTCTGTTAATCCTGACTCACTATTATATTTTCCTTGTTGCTCCATATAATCCCACTCAACATAAGGTTGAAATGTTTTGTTGAGTTTATATTTAATGACCAGATCATTTTCATAGGCACTTTTCTTGCCATTGTTATAATGGAAATCATTCACATAGCGATAGAACACGGGGTTATCCTGAATACTAAAGTATTCATTCTGCCAGCCGAGATATAAATCCAGTCGTTCAACGCTTCCTTTATCCTGAGTACCCGAAAGATCTTTTGAGTCATACTGATTCCAGTCATAACGAAAACGAACTCCAGAGTAGACCGTATCAGTCATATTCCAGATTATTTTGACGTAAGGGCGAACTTGTGCGCCATCGGTGCTCCAGTGATAAACTATCCCCGGCTGTATTGCCACCATTGGGCTTAGTTTATATTTATAGTTCCCTTCAATTTCATTGTAACTGATCGTGGATTGATCGAGGTTATCGTTACCTTGCTTATTATCGGTTTCCATACTCAGCCAGTAACCGGATTTAAAACTTTGGCTCATTTTAAAGCGAGACTCGTAACTATGGCTGGCCTCTTTATAGCCGCCACGCATATCAAATGTCATGGCGTGGCCGACGATAGGGCAGCAGCAAGCCGCCAGCAATAAAGCTGTTTTTTTCATAAAAAGTTTTCCTTGCCGATAATTTATGCCGTGATGGCTTGTGTGGTTTTTTTAGGTGTTTTTATTAGGGTCCACAGGAAAAGTGCGCCGATTAAATCGAAAACGCCCAATCCTACGAAAAAGGCGTTATAACCGATAACAGTAACCATGGCGCCGAGGAACAAACCAAATAAGAAATTACCCATACTACCGGTAAATGCGGCAAAGCCTGTTGCAGTCCCTACTTCCTGTTTAGGAAACAGATCGGAAGACATACTGATGACCGTGATAGACAGGCACTGGTGGGCGAAGCCCGCAACACAGAATAGGGCAATCGCAATATAAACATCGGTAACAAAGCCAACGGCTGCCATCGATAACATCAAAATAGAGGCGAACGTGAAGGTGATCCGTTTTGCATTCAGTACACAGAAACCTCGATTAACCAGTATGCGAGACAGATAACCCGCAAAGATACAGCCGAAATCAGCCGTCAGAAAGGGGAGCCAGGCGAACATTGCGATATGTGCCATATCCATATGGCGAACGGTGACAAGATACAGCGGCATCCAGTAATGCAGCGTTCCCCATGCAGGATCGGCCATAAAGCGGGGTAATGAGATAGCCCATAAATTGCGGTTAGTGATAATAGAACGAAGCGTCGCTTTTTCTTTTACCACTTCGATTTGGTCGGCAAGGACTGCATCATGTTCCGCTTTGATCAGTGCAGGATGTTGTTCTGGTGAGCGATAGAAAATGTACCAGATTACCGCCCATACAATTCCTATTGCACCAGTAACGACAAATGACATTTCCCAGTTGTAATTAACGATCGCCCACACGACTAACGGCGGCGCCAGCATCGCACCGACGGAGGTTCCCAGACTATAAACGCCACAGGCTAATCCTCTTTCCTTTGCTGGAAACCACTCGGCGGTAACTTTCATACCCGCCGGGTTAAAGGCGGCCTCCGTTAACCCTAAACCACCGCGCAGCCATGCCATTGGCAACCAGGTGCTACATAGGCCTGTGAGCATATTAAAGATTGACCACAGGGCCGCCAGTAGAGCAAAACTTAATCGCAAACCGAATTTATCGATAATAAAGCCGCATGCGATGCCGCCAATCGCATAAGTGAAGGGGAAGACAGAGACAATCCAGGAATACTGCTCGCTCGACAGCCCTAATGTTTTCATCATCTCAGGAGCAGCTACCCCGAGGGTGCTTCTTGCGAGATAGTTGGTAATGGTGCCCAGCATCACAAGGACGATGATATACCATCGCAAATTCTTAATTTTCATTGTTGGTCTCATGTATACAGTTAATGATTTTAAGAAACAGTGAATCTATAAAAATGAAACGCTGTTTTGTATGCATAAGACTCAAAAATGATATTAATTTCCGTGAGGAAATTCACACTTACATGAAGCAAAGAAATACACAAAATATTTTGTGTATAAAAAAATGAATGTGATATGTTGTTTTTTCCTTGTTTTTCATCGTGTTATTCATGACTCCTGAAAGGAAAAATAATTATTATGTGAAAGCAATGGAATATGCATAATTATTGTGAATAAAAAACATTAAATAATAGATTTTTAATATTGAAGTTTGTGATGGTTTATCTACTGATACCGTTTTATTTAAAATAAAATGTTAACGTGTCTATTGTCTGGAAGTTGGCGGAGTTTGTGATTTAATATCTATTGTCGATTTAATTTTAATAATCATACACAATGTTAATGATTAACTTTGTCGGTTAACGCGTGTGCGTAAACGGTAATGAGGATTGCTTTGTCGTTATTCAGCCCCTTTTCGTAGCTGTTTTTTGAGCGG
The DNA here is from genome assembly GCF_030332265.1 of Citrobacter sp. Cu231. Taxonomy (NCBI): domain Bacteria; kingdom Pseudomonadati; phylum Pseudomonadota; class Gammaproteobacteria; order Enterobacterales; family Enterobacteriaceae; genus Citrobacter; species Citrobacter sp. Cu231. Next base: position 24,889 of record NZ_JAOWIE010000034.1, read on the forward strand.
AATCGCGTTAGCATGAGGATGGACTCATTTAATCCGGGGAACTCATGGCTATCAAACTTATTGCTATCGACATGGATGGCACACTTCTGCTGCCCGATCACACCATTTCACCTGCGGTCAAAACGGCGATTGCCGCAGCGCGAGCGCGTGGCGTAAATGTGGTGCTGACCACGGGGCGCCCCTATGCCGGCGTCCACAGCTATCTGAAAGAACTACATATGGAACAGCCCGGTGACTACTGCATTACCTACAATGGAGCGCTGGTGCAGAAAGCCGGGGATGGCAGTACCGTAGCGCAAACTGCGCTAAGCTATGACGATTATCGCTATCTGGAGCAACTTTCCCGGGAAGTCGGCTCGCATTTCCACGCTCTCGATCGCAACACGCTGTATACCGCTAATCGCGATATCAGCTACTACACGGTGCATGAATCGTTTGTCGCGACCATCCCGCTGGTGTTCTGTGAAGCCGAGAAAATGGATCCCGCAACCCAGTTCCTGAAAGTGATGATGATTGACGAACCGGAGATCCTCGATAAAGCCATCTCGCGCATCCCAGCAGAAGTTAAAGAGAAGTACACCGTACTGAAAAGTGCGCCGTATTTCCTCGAAATTCTCGATAAACGCGTCAATAAAGGTACTGGCGTAAAATCGCTGGCCGACGCGTTAGGAATTAAAGCCGAAGAGGTGATGGCTATTGGCGATCAGGAAAACGACATCGCGATGATTGAATACGCAGGTGTGGGCGTTGCCATGGACAACGCTATTCCATCAGTCAAAGAAATCGCCAACTTCGTGACCAAATCTAACCTCGAAGATGGCGTCGCGTATGCCATTGAGAAGTTTGCGCTGAATTAAGTCCGCTTCGTCAGGTTACAACCCGCGCTAAGCGCGGGTTTTTTTATGTCTCTTTTTACCGTCCAAATAACATCCCTTTTACCATTTGTAGTTTTTGTGATCTAAATTGTAGTACAACATTTATTGTTTGTACTACATTGGTCGTGTGACAACGATGATAGATATCATGGTCGTACTACAAAATTGAGGTGAATTTCAGCGGTGACGGTAAAGTAGAGCAGAACATTCAGAGCACAAGGACTATCCATGACTCTCAACAAGACCGATCGCATTGTTATCACGCTGGGCAAACAGATTATCAGTGGCAAATACGTACCGGGGTCGGCACTACCGGCGGAAGCGGATTTATGCGAGGAATTTGAAACCTCGCGCAACATCATTCGTGAAGTGTTCCGTTCGCTTATGGCGAAGAGGCTCATTGAAATGAAACGCTACCGCGGGGCATTTGTTGCACCACGAAACCAGTGGAATTACCTCGATACAGATGTACTGCAATGGGTGCTGGAAAACGACTATGACCCGCGTCTGATTAGCGCGATGAGTGAAGTTCGTAATCTGGTGGAACCGGCGATTGCTCGCTGGGCAGCGGAGCGGGCGAACTCGAGCGATCTGGCTGAAATCGAGTCGGCGCTTAATGACATGATTGCCAACAACCAGGACAGGGATGCTTTTAATGAAGCTGATATTCGCTATCACGAGGCGGTTTTACAGTCGGTACATAACCCTGTTTTACAACAACTTAGCATAGCGATTAGTTCGCTACAACGCGCGGTTTTTGAACGAACCTGGATGGGGGATGAGGCCAACATGCCGAAGACACTCCAGGAACATAAGGCGCTATTCGATGCGATACGGCACCAGGATAGCAATGCGGCAGAGCAGGCGGCTTTAACTATGATCGCCAGCTCAACACGAAGGCTCAAGGACATCACATGACAGCTCGCTACATCGCAATTGACTGGGGATCAACCAATTTGCGCGCCTGGCTTTACCAGGGCGACAAATGCCTGAAGAGCAGGCAATCAGAAGCAGGCGTTACGCGTCTGAACGGTAAATCTCCCGCAGCGGTGTTAGCTGAGGTTACACAAAACTGGCGCAACAGCGCCACCCCTGTGGTGATGGCGGGAATGGTAGGCAGTAACGTGGGCTGGAAAGAGGCTCCTTATCTGGCCGTTCCCGCCCAATTCTCTGCCATTGGCGAGCAGTTAACCTCTGTTGGCGACAATATCTGGATTATTCCCGGACTTTGCGTTTCTCGTGAGGATAACCACAATGTGATACGCGGCGAAGAGACCCAGCTATTGGGCGCCCGTACACTTTCACCCTCTCCTGTCTATGTCATGCCGGGTACTCATTGCAAATGGGTTCTGGCGGATGCACAGCAAATTCATGATTTCCGTACCGTGATGACCGGTGAGTTACATCATTTGCTGCTGCGCCATTCACTGTTGGGGGCGGGATTGCCGGAGCAGGAAGCCTCGGCCGGTGCATTCTCTGCGGGACTGATGCGCGGTCTCGCCACGCCAGCCGTTTTGCCGCAACTCTTTGAAGTTCGTGCCTCGCATGTACTGGGAACACTCCCGCGAGAGCAGGTTAGCGAATTTCTCTCCGGCCTGCTGATTGGCGCAGAAGTCGCCAGTATGAGCGAACAATTCGCTGCCGGGCAGGCTATTACTCTCGTCGCAGGTTCAGCCCTGACCTCACGTTATCAGCAGGCATTTCACGCCATTGGACGTGAGGTATCTGCAGTATCCGGCGACGCGGCATTTCAGGCAGGCATAAGGAGTATCGCTCATGCAGTGGCAAACTAATCTTCCGCTAATTGCAATATTACGTGGTGTAACGCCCGATGAAGCGCTGGCGCACGTCGGTGCGGTCATTGACGCGGGTTTCGATGCGGTAGAGATCCCGCTTAATTCCCCACAGTGGGAAAAGAGCATTCCGGCAATTGTGGATGCGTATGGCGACAAGGCTCTAATTGGCGCTGGAACCGTGCTCAAACCGGAGCAAGTTGACCAGCTTGCACAAATGGGCTGTAAGCTTATCGTCACGCCCAATATTCAACCCGAGGTGATCCGTCGAGCGGTGGGCTATGGCATGACAGTTTGTCCTGGTTGTGCGACCGCTAGTGAAGCCTTTACTGCGCTGGATGCTGGCGCGCAGGCGCTAAAAATATTCCCTTCATCCGCTTTTGGCCCTGACTATATCAAAGCGCTGAAAGCGGTACTTCCGCCAGATGTTCCTGTGTTTGCCGTTGGCGGTGTGACGCCGGAAAACCTGAATCAATGGATCAATGCAGGTTGTGTAGGTGCAGGACTGGGCAGCGATCTCTATCGCGCCGGGCAGTCTGTTGAACGTACCGTGCAGCAGGCTGTGGCATTTGTAAAAGCGTATCGAGAGGCAATGAAATGAAAATTACTAAAATCACCACGTACCGTTTACCCCCGCGCTGGATGTTTTTAAAGATTGAAACAGATGAGGGGATTGTTGGCTGGGGTGAACCGGTCATTGAAGGGCGGGCACGCACTGTGGAAGCGGCGGTTCACGAGCTTGGTGATTATCTGATTGGCCAGGATCCCGCGCGTATTAACGATCTCTGGCAGGTGATGTACCGGGCTGGTTTTTATCGCGGTGGTCCTATCATGATGAGTGCAATCGCTGGTATTGACCAGGCGCTGTGGGATATCAAAGGTAAAGTGCTGAACGCACCTGTATGGCAACTGATGGGGGGGCTGGTTCGCGATAAAATCAAAGCCTATAGCTGGGTTGGTGGAGATCGTCCAGCAGAAGTGATTGACGGTATTAAGAAGTTGCGCAGCATTGGTTTTGATACCTTCAAACTGAACGGCTGTGAAGAGATGGGCGTCATTGACAATTCGCGAGCCGTGGACGCTGCGGTAAATACAGTGGCGCAAATTCGCGAAGCCTTTGGCAATGAAATTGAGTTTGGCCTTGATTTCCATGGTCGTGTTAGCGCCCCGATGGCAAAAGTATTAATTAAAGAGTTGGAACAATACCGACCTCTGTTTATTGAAGAGCCGGTACTGGCTGAACAGGCTGAATATTATCCGAAGCTGGCGGCACAAACACATATTCCTATTGCTGCCGGTGAACGCATGTTCTCACGTTTCGAATTTAAACGCGTGCTGGAAGCTGGTGGCCTGGCAATTCTACAACCCGACCTGTCACATGCTGGTGGTATTACCGAGTGCTATAAAATTGCCGGAATGGCGGAAGCTTACGATGTGGCGCTGGCTCCGCACTGCCCGCTGGGGCCAATTGCGTTAGCTGCCTGTCTGCACATTGACTTCGTCTCGCGAAACGCGGTATTCCAGGAGCAAAGCATGGGTATTCACTACAATAAGGGCGCTGAGTTACTCGACTTTGTGAAAAACAAAGAAGATTTCAATATGGAAGGTGGATTCTTTAAACCGCTAATGAAAGCGGGTCTGGGCGTAGAAATTGATGAAGCTCGGGTGATTGAGCTCAGCAAAAATGCACCGGACTGGCGTAATCCGTTGTGGCGGCATGAGGATGGCAGCGTCGCCGAATGGTAAATGCGCGTTATACTTCGCACTGGTGGTTCGTTGGCTGTATTTTCTTACCCTGGTCGTATGCTCCCGGGGATGTGAAAACTTGCTGCCTTCACCCAGCACGAATTATTTAGCGCATTGCAGTTGAGTTATTAATAAAAAATTTAAATAAACCCTCTGTAAATTACAGGGCATGGTGAGCGGTATCGCTATGCCCAAAATCTGGAGACAGATTGCGATGGATATTTCAGTTACTACTGCAAAACCCGGGCGTCGTCGGTATCTGACGCTAATTATGATCTTTATTACTGTGGTTATTTGTTATGTTGACCGTGCTAATCTCGCCGTGGCATCGGCACATATTCAGGAAGAATTCGGTATTACTAAAGCGGAAATGGGATATGTCTTTTCTGCTTTTGCCTGGCTTTACACATTATGCCAGATCCCGGGCGGTTGGTTTCTCGATCGTGTAGGTTCTCGCCTGACCTACTTTATTGCCATCTTTGGTTGGTCGGTGGCAACCCTGTTTCAGGGATTTGCAACCGGACTAATGTCGTTAATTGGCCTACGTGCGATAACCGGCATTTTTGAAGCCCCCGCATTTCCCACCAATAACCGTATGGTGACCAGTTGGTTTCCTGAACATGAACGTGCATCTGCTGTAGGTTTTTATACATCAGGACAGTTTGTGGGACTGGCATTTCTTACACCGCTGCTGATTTGGATCCAAGAAATGCTGAGTTGGCACTGGGTATTCATTGTTACCGGTGGGCTCGGTATTATTTGGTCACTTATTTGGTTTAAGGTTTACCAGCCGCCGCGTCTGACGAAAAGTATCACCCAGGCTGAACTAGATTATATTCGTGACGGTGGTGGCCTGGTGGATGGTGATGCGCCCGTGAAGAAAGAGGCGCGTCAGCCACTGACCAAAGCCGACTGGAAGCTGGTGTTCCACCGTAAGCTGGTGGGCGTCTATCTGGGCCAGTTTGCGGTGACCTCCACGCTCTGGTTCTTCCTCACATGGTTCCCCAACTATTTAACCCAGGAAAAAGGCATCACTGCGCTGAAAGCTGGATTTATGACTACCGTCCCGTTCCTGGCGGCTTTCTTTGGCGTACTGCTTTCTGGTTGGCTGGCAGACAAGTTGGTGAAAAAAGGCTTCTCGCTGGGAATGGCGCGTAAAACGCCGATTATCTGCGGATTACTGATCTCCACTTGCATTATGGGGGCGAACTACACCAACGATCCGGTATGGATTATGACACTGATGGCCATCGCGTTCTTCGGCAATGGTTTTGCCTCTATCACTTGGTCGCTGGTCTCTTCACTGGCACCCATGCGCCTGATTGGTCTCACTGGCGGTGTGTTTAACTTCGTTGGAGGATTGGGCGGAATCACCGTACCATTGGTAGTCGGTTACCTTGCGCAGGATTATGGGTTTGCGCCTGCGCTGGTCTACATCTCTGCCGTTGCGCTGCTTGGCGCGTTGTCTTACATCCTGCTGGTGGGGGATGTGAAGCGCGTCGGTTAATGTTCTTTAACCAGCCCGTCAGACGTTATGGCGGGCTGCTCTTCCAGACCTAAGGGAATATGTGCCACGCCGCTGCGCATTATCCATTTACGGGAAAACGCTGACGTAAGTGCCCGGCTTTTAAGGATTTTGCCATACAGTTTGAGACGTATTTTACGGGTAGCTTTGCGGTAAGCGAGATTCATATCTGGCGCATCCCGCAGTAGTACAGATTTGAGAATCTCCGCGCTGTCCAGCGCATAGCTAATCCCCTCCAGCGAGCTGGCGCTGATAAAACCGGCCGCTTCGCCAATCAAAAATGCGTTTTCCTCACCACAGACGAAGTCTTTCCAGCGTGAGGGGAATAGCACCGTACATTTTTCGCTTTTCACCGGATTGCCGAATTGAAACTGGAACGCTTCCATCTTCGTTTTCAGCGCGTCAAAGCGTGCCTGGCCGTCCTTCATCGGGTAGGCGCCGCCAAAGATAAAATAGCCGTCTTTGCTGATACTCCAGGAATAACAGTCGGTTGCGTCGTTATCAAAAATACAGGAATAGAACGGCACAGGATGTTTTTCTGCAAACCATTGTTGAATAGCGACATATTTACGAATTTGATGCTGGGGGTAGAGATGACGGCGCACCAGTGAATTCGCGCCGTCGGCCCCGACCAGATAACGTGCGGTGATCTGTTGCTCCCAACCGTCGGCGCGGAAGATAACATGCCATTTATCGCCCTCGCGCCAGATTTTCCGACACAAGCTGTCGTGATACACCTGTACATCGTCGGGAATGAGAGATTTAAGCCATAAATCAAAGGCATGGCGGTTGATGTTTATGTAACTTCGCTGGTAGTTACGCGTCAAAGAGGCTGCAACATCAACCGTTTTAACGCTAAATATCTGTGGATTGGCGATGACATCAACGGGTAAGGTTATCCCATCGCGGATAAACGAACGCTGGGCATCCGGGGCCAGCAGGCCGCCACAGGGTTTAGTGAAACCTTCATTGCCGCACTGACGTTTTTTATCCAACGCGATCACGCGCATTTTTCCGCTCAACTGCCGCGCCAGCGCTGCGCCTGCCGGGCCTAATCCGATAATCGCTACGTCAAAATGTTCCATCTTTCTGTCCGCAAAAATGAAGATGACGATACGCTAAAGCCTGAAAGTGAAGTGCTTGTGAAGTATGATTGCTGAAATCGTCTTGTATCAGGGCATTCCATGAAGCAAATCACCTTTACGCCGCGTAATCATCAGCTTACCAATATCAACACCTGGACACCGGACAGCCAGTGGCTGGTTTTTGATGTACGTCCTTCCGGCGCATCGTTTACCGGAGAGACGATTGAACGCATCAATATTCACACCGGCGAGCTGGAGGTGATTTATCGCGCGACACAGGGATCGCATGTTGGCGTAGTGACCGTTCATCCAAAGTCGGAAAAGTATGTATTTATTCATGGACCTGAAAATCCAGATGAATCATGGCATTACGACTTCCATCATCGGCGTGGAGTGATTGCTACGCAGGCAGAAGTGAAGAATCTGGATGCGATGGATATTACTGCGCCTTACACGCCGGGCGCGCTGCGCGGTGGTAGTCATGTGCATGTTTTTAGCCCAAACGGCGAGTTTGTCAGTTTCACCTATAACGATCATGTGCTGCATGAGCGTTCACCGGCGCTGGATTTACGCAATGTCGGTGTGGCTGCGCCGTATGGTCCGGTGAAGGTATCCGCGCAGCATCCCCGTGAATACAGCGGGAACTCTTGGTGCGTGCTGGTGAGCCAGACGACACCAACGCCAAAACCAGGTAGTGATGAGATTAACCGCGCTTATGAAGAAGGCTGGGTGGGGGATCATGCGCTGGCATTTATCGGTGATACCTTGTCGGCAAATGGCGAGAAGGTTCCCGAGCTGTTTATCGTCGATTTGCCACGGGATGAAAACGGCTGGAAAAAGCCGGGCGAGGCACCGCTGGAGGGTTCTGAGGCGACAATGCCTGCGCCTCCGTCTGGCGTTGTTCAGTGTCGTCTGACGTTTACCCATAACCGTGCTTTCCCTGGGCTGGTGAATCAGCCGCGCCACTGGGTGCGCAGTAATCCACAGGCGTCTGAGATTGCGTTTTTAATGCGTGATGACGGCGGTATAGTGCAGCTATGGTTGATTTCCCCACAGGGAGGAGAACCACGTCAGCTTACCCGCTGCGAAACGGATATTCAGTCGGCATTCAACTGGCATCCGTCGGGAAAATGGCTGGGATTTGTACTGCAGAACAGAATCGCTTGTTGTGATGCTCAGACGGGAGATATTGATTTTTTAACGGAGCGTCACGGCAACCCGCCGTCGGGCGATGCGATCGTCTTCTCTCCTGATGGTCAACAGGTTGCGTGGATGAAAGACGTCGAGGGTTTCCGCCAACTGTGGGTGACAGAAACCGGGCGTTAACTTAAGGCGCTGGCATTTTTGCCGGAGGGATAACGGCGTTTGTGGCCTGCGTCCTCTCCTCGCTCTTTTCTACACGGGATCTCACCGAGCTATCTTTGCGAAAGAGGTCCCACGGAAGCAATACCGTATCCAGGACAACGGTAAACGGCATATCCAGAATCGCCAGCGACTTGGTTCCCCAGTTTGTATCACTTTCGCTAATCATTGTGGCACTGGCGCGCGTGCCAGGATACGTCCCTTCCTTGCCGCCGGTATGCGACATAATGCTGGAACAGCCGCTCACAAACGCCATCCCGCTGCACATTGTCAGTGTTACCAACATTTTTTTTATCATCATTTATTCATCTGTATTTATCGTGTTTGCATGGTGAGTTAAAGCGATCCGTTGCGAAAATAACATCACCATTTCGTCGCACTTTGGCGGCTATCGCGATTTAACGATAACAACTGCTCCCCCCAGTGTATGCAATAGACAACAAACTGCAAAAAAAGTCAGATGAATACGCTTGAAAAGTTTGGTTTAAGACCCACTTTTAGGATGTAGGCAAATGAAGGGCATGCCTGATGGGTGTCCTGGCTACCTGACCTGTCCATGATGGAAGGTCCATTATCCTCGCTGATTTCAGGAGCTATTGATTATGCGTAACTTTGATTTATCCCCACTGTACCGTTCTGCTATTGGTTTTGATCGCCTGTTTAACCTGCTGGAAAACAACCAGGGCCAGAGCAATGGCGGCTACCCTCCGTACAACGTTGAGCTGGTAGACGAAAACCATTACCGCATTGCGATAGCCGTTGCCGGTTTTGCTGAAAGCGAACTGGAAATCACTGCCCAGGACAATCTGCTGGTGGTGAAAGGCGCCCATGCGGACGATCAAAAAGAACGTACTTACCTGTATCAGGGCATTGCCGAGCGCAACTTTGAACGTAAGTTCCAGTTAGCGGAGAACATTCATGTTCGCGGCGCAAACCTGGTGAATGGTCTGCTGTATATCGATCTCGAGCGCGTAATTCCCGAAGCGAATAAGCCGCGCCGCATCGAAATCAACTAATTCTGTGGGCCGCTTCGGGCGGCCTTGTTAAATCATCGGCTTGCCGTCAGGGAGCCGACATGTACCTACTCGCTTCTTAGAAGGAGATTATTATGCGTAACTACGATTTATCCCCACTGCTGCGTCAATGGATCGGTTTTGACAAACTGGCCAACGCCTTACAAAACACCGGTGAAAGCCAGAGCTTTCCTCCTTATAACATCGAAAAGAGCGATGATAACCACTATCGCATTACGCTTGCGTTAGCCGGTTTCCGCCAGGAAGATTTGGATATTCAACTGGAAGGCACGCGTCTGACCGTGAAAGGGACGCCGCAGCAGCCAGAAAAAGAGACTAAATGGTTGCACCAGGGGCTGGTCACTCAGCCGTTCAGCCTGAGCTTTACGCTGGCTGAAAATATGGAGGTCTCCGGCGCAAGCTTCACTAACGGCTTGCTGCATATCGATTTGACCCGTAATGAACCTGAAGCCATTGCTCCACAACGTATCGCTATCAGCGAACGTCCCGCATTAAATAGTTAAATAGCTCCATGCCTTTGCCCCGCCAGAAATGACGGGGCTTTTTTGTGCTTTACCACCCATACATTGCGACTGTACTCTGCGAGAATCCATTTACTTAATGATGTTATTCACAGGGAACAGGATAATGAGTGATATAGCATTGACGGTCAGCGTTCTGGCATTAGTGGCGGTTGTCGGATTATGGATCGGCAACGTAAAAATACGTGGTGTGGGTTTTGGCATCGGAGGTGTACTGTTCGGCGGTATTATTGTCGGGCATTTTGTCGATCAGGCAGGGATGACCCTTAGCGGCGATATGCTGCATTTTATTCAGGAATTTGGCCTGATCTTGTTCGTCTACACCATCGGTATCCAGGTCGGACCGGGCTTTTTTGCGTCATTGCGCGTTTCGGGCCTGCGGCTGAATCTGTTTGCCGTGCTGATTGTCATCATGGGTGGCCTGGTCACCGCTATTCTGCATAAGCTTTTTGCCATTCCTCTTCCCGTGGTGCTGGGTATATTCTCCGGAGCGGTCACCAATACCCCGGCGTTGGGGGCCGGGCAGCAAATTCTGCGCGATTTGGGTACGTCTGGCGATGTGGTAGACCAAATGGGGATGAGCTATGCCATGGCTTATCCATTTGGTATTTGCGGTATTTTGCTCACCATGTGGCTGATGCGCATGATTTTTCGCGTTAACGTCGATGCTGAAGCCAGGCAGCATGAGTCCACACTGACCAACGGACACGCGCTAATTCAGACGATGAATATCCGCGTGGAAAACCCGAACCTCAACAATATGGCCATTCAGGATGTTCCGATCCTGAACAGCGATAAAATCATCTGCTCGCGACTGAAACGTGAAGAAACATTGATGGTGCCATCGCCGGGAACGGTTATCCAGATGGGGGACCTGCTGCACCTGGTCGGGCAGCCAGCCGATCTGCACAACGCGCAGGTGGTGATTGGTCAGGAGGTGGACACATCGTTGTCGACGCGCGGGACTGATTTACGCGTTGAGCGCGTGGTGGTCACCAACGAACAAGTGCTGGGTAAACGTATCCGCGATCTGCACTTTAAAGAACGTTACGACGTGGTGATCTCCCGCCTGAACCGTGCGGGGGTTGAACTGGTAGCCAGCAGCGATGCCAGCCTGCAATTCGGGGACATTCTCAATCTGGTAGGGCGGCCTTCGTCGATTGATGCTGTTGCCAATGTTGTCGGTAACGCGCAGCAAAAACTGCAGCAGGTGCAGATGCTGCCGGTATTTATCGGTATCGGACTGGGTGTTCTGCTGGGGTCAATCCCGCTGTTCATTCCGGGTTTTCCGGTGGCGTTAAAGCTGGGGCTGGCCGGTGGGCCGCTGATTATGGCTTTGATTCTTGGACGTATTGGCAGCATCGGTAAGCTGTACTGGTTTATGCCTCCCAGCGCTAACCTCGCGCTGCGAGAGTTGGGTATCGTGCTGTTTCTCGCGGTGGTTGGTCTGAAGTCAGGCGGTGATTTTGTTCATACCCTGACGCAAGGCGATGGCCTGAGCTGGGTGGGTTACGGTATTTTTATCACCGCGATTCCGCTGATTACCGTTGGCCTGCTGGCGCGCCTTCTCACCAAAATGAACTACCTGACGCTGTGTGGCATGTTGGCTGGCTCAATGACCGATCCTCCTGCGCTGGCGTTTGCTAACAACCTGCATGCCACCAGCGGGGCGGCAGCGCTCTCCTACGCCACCGTTTATCCGCTGGTCATGTTCCTGAGGATTATCACCCCGCAACTGTTGGCGGTGATCTTCTGGGGAATGGGTTAACGTCAGGACGGGTCCGGGTGGACGCGCCGTAAGTGGTAGTCCACCTGGTATTCGCTGGCGTTTCTGAACATGACTGAATAATTTAGAAATTCCCCGCTATCACTGTATGACAACGAGGTAATGCGTAATAACGGCGTCTGTTCAGGTACGTTCATCTGTGCGGAGAGCTGCTTATCGGCAAGAACGGGGGTCAGACTTTCATAGTTGCCGCTGATTGTTATCCCGCACTCTTTCTCAATGTAATCGAATTTTGACCCTTCCAGATGTGCCAGTGACAGATTACGGAATAATTTTACCGGCATGTAGCTGTCTTCAAGCATCAGCGGTTTGCCATCCACATAGCGAACACGGCGTGAGAAGTGGATACGTTCATTAATCTGGATACGCAGCTGACTGGCAATTGCCGGTGGTGCGGGCATCACTTCAAAAACCAGTACCTCACTGGTGACTTCTTTTCCCTGTCTCTTCAGCACTTCCGCCAGTCCGGTTAGATTGGTGGTTTCATGATGGACATCTTTGCGTGCTACATAAGTTCCACTTCCATGACGGCGTACGACCAATCCCCAGCCAATTAACATATCAATTGCTTTACGGATCGTCATTCGTGACACCGCAAACTCTTCGGCAAGTTTTTTTTCGCCAGGTAGCGGGCTACCGATGTTGTAATCAGAAGAATTCAGGCGAATTCGTAGTCGTTCCGCAATTGATTTGTAGATCACTACCAGACCTCTTTTTTCTTTTAATCACCGCACCATAGACCTTTTGATGTCTAACTTTTACGTGAAAAGTAGACCTCATTGTCGAAATTAAAACCATGAAAGCGATCACGAATCGTAGCGGCATACCATGTCCGGAGGATCGCAACTTTCTATTCTCGTATCAGGCCAGCAATGACGAAAAAAAAGGCCTCTCCCCCTACTGGTTGTTCTATGAGGATGTGAAAATGCTCAGTCAAATACAACGCTTTGGCGGCGCGATGTTCACCCCGGTGCTGCTGTTTCCCTTTGCTGGTATCGTCGTGGGTATCGCTATTATGTTGCGCAACCCGCTCTTTGTGGGCGAAGCGCTTACCGATCCCAACAGTTTGTTCGCCCAAATCGTTCATATCATCGAAGAAGGTGGCTGGACGGTATTTCGTAATATGCCGCTGATTTTCGCCGTTGGTCTGCCTATTGGTCTGGCAAAACAGGCTCAGGGCCGCGCTTGTCTGGCGGTATTGGTCAGTTTTCTGACGTGGAATTACTTCATCAATGCCATGGGTATGACATGGGGACATTTCTTCGGCGTGGATTTTAGCGCAGACCCGACTGCTGGCAGTGGTTTAACGATGATGGCTGGAATTAAAACGCTTGATACCAGCATCATCGGTGCAATTGTCATTTCCGGTATTGTTACTGCTCTACATAACCGTTATTTCGATAAACCCTTGCCAGTATTTCTCGGTATTTTTCAGGGGACATCGTTTGTGGTGATCATTGCCTTCCTGGTGATGATTCCCTGCGCCTGGCTGACGCTGCTGGGTTGGCCAAAGGTGCAAATGGGGATTGAATCTCTGCAAGCTTTTCTGCGTTCTGCAGGTGCGCTGGGGGTATGGGTGTATACCTTCCTGGAGCGTATTTTAATTCCGACCGGGCTGCATCATTTCGTCTATGGGCCATTTATTTTCGGCCCTGCCGCGGTGGAAGGCGGCATCCAGGTCTATTGGGCGCAACATTTGCAGGAATTCAGCCAAAGTACTGAGTCGTTGAAAACGCTGTTCCCTGAAGGTGGGTTTGCCCTGCACGGCAACTCGAAAATCTTTGGTTCATTAGGCATTGCTCTGGCGCTCTACTTCACCGCCGCCCCGGAAAACCGGATGAAGGTGGCGGGACTATTGATCCCCGCTACGCTCACGGCTGTGCTGGTTGGGATTACCGAACCGCTGGAGTTTACCTTCCTGTTTATCTCTCCCTTATTGTTTGCTGTACATGCCGTGCTGGCGGCTTCCATGGCGACGGTAATGTATCTCTGCGGCGTGGTAGGCAACATGGGCGGCGGTCTGCTTGATCAGTTCTTACCGCAAAACTGGATCCCAATGTTCCACAACCATGCCGGAATGATGTTCACCCAGATAGCGATTGGTCTGGCCTTTACCGTGCTCTATTTCGCCATCTTCCGCACCCTGATCCTGCGCTTCAACCTGAAAACGCCAGGGCGAGAAGACAGCGAAATCAAACTCTATACCAAAGCTGATTACAAAGCTGCTCGTGGGCAAACCACCGCCGCATCGCCGGAGACCAAACTGGGTCAGGCTGCGGGTTTTCTACAGGCGTTAGGCGGCGCAGGCAATATCGAGAGTATTAATAACTGCGCTACTCGCCTGCGTATTGCGCTTCACGACATGGCACAAACGCAAAGCGATGACGTCTTCAAAGCGTTGGGTGCGCACGGTGTTGTGCGCCGCGGCAACGGTATTCAGGTCATTGTTGGTTTGCACGTTCCTCAGGTACGCGAGCAGCTCGAAACGCTAATGAAATCTTCTTTATCAAACGAACAGATCCCCATGACGGAGGCAGTATCATGAAAAAATTCTCAGTGGTTATCGCAGGTGGCGGTAGTACCTTTACGCCGGGCATCGTGCTGATGTTGCTGGCAAATCAGGACCGTTTCCCGCTTCGTGCGCTGAAATTTTATGACAACGATGGCGCGCGCCAGGAAGTGATTGCTGAGGCGTGTAAAATCATCCTCAAAGAACAGGCACCGGAAATTGAGTTTAGTTACACCACCGATCCTAAAGCAGCATTTACCGATGTCGATTTCGTGATGGCGCATATCCGAGTGGGTAAATACCCAATGCGCGAACAAGATGAAAAAATCCCATTACGTCACGGGGTGTTAGGTCAGGAAACTTGCGGGCCGGGTGGGATTGCCTACGGAATGCGTTCTATTGGCGGCGTGCTGGAACTGGTGGATTATATGGAAAAATATTCACCAAATGCCTGGATGCTTAACTATTCCAATCCGGCGGCAATTGTTGCTGAAGCCACGCGTCGGCTGCGTCCAAATGCGAAAATCCTCAATATTTGCGATATGCCTATCGGTATTGAAGGGCGGATGGCGCAGATCGTTGGCCTTAAAGACCGCAAACAGATGCGTGTGCGTTACTATGGACTGAACCACTTCGGCTGGTGGACATCGATTGAAGATCTGCAGGGGAACGATCTGATGCCGAAGCTGCGCGAATATGTGGCGCAGTATGGTTATGTTCCTCCGTCAAACGACCCGCACACAGAAGCAAGCTGGAACGATACCTTTGCGAAGGCAAAAGATGTACAGGCGCTGGATCCAGATACCATGCCGAATACATATCTGAAATACTATCTATTCCCGGATTACGTGGTGCAGCACTCTGATCCGCAGCGCACGCGCGCCAATGAGGTGATGGACCACCGTGAAAAACAGGTGTTCGGTTCCTGCCGCGCAATCATTGAGGCGGGCAATTCTGCCGCTGGTGAGCTGGAGATTGACGAACATGCTTCTTACATTGTCGATCTGGCGGCGGCTATTGCCTTTAATACTCAGGAAAGAATGTTGCTGATTGTGCCGAACAACGGGGCCATTCATAACTTTGACGATGAAGCGATGGTCGAGATCCCATGCCTGGTAGGGCATAACGGCCCGGAACCGTTGACGGTGGGTGATATACCTCAGTTCCAGAAAGGGCTGATGAGCCAGCAGGTAGCGGTTGAGAAGTTGGTGGTTGATGCCTGGGAGCACCGTTCTTATCAGCGTTTGTGGCAGGCTATCACCTTGTCGAAAACCGTACCGAGCGCATCTGTGGCAAAAGCGATTCTTGATGATCTGATCGAGGCCAACAAAGCGTACTGGCCGGAATTGCACTAATCCTGTTGACCGGCATCCTTTGGGTGCCGGTCCGCATGTTTCAATACCGCCGACGGTGCATAGCCAAACTTGTGTTTAAACGCTTTGCTGAAATGAAACGAGTCAAAGAAGTTAAGCATATCCGCCACCTGTCCGACCGTATTTCCCTCCTGTTTTAGCAGTGACAGCGCCAGTTCCAGCCGGGCATCCAGATAATATTCCTTCGGCGTTTTGCCGGTATAACGTAAAAAAAGACGACGTAGCCAGGCTTCGCTACAGGGAATAGTTGCTGCCATCTCCGCTATGTTCCAGCGTTTTTGTAGGCTGGCATGTAGAGTGGCAATCAGTTTTTCAATTTGCATCCGCTGCGGGTCTTTTTTACCTTCAGCGTAAATAAGACAAATCCATTGATAAATCATTTTTGTAAGAAAAGCGACGGCCAGATTATTTTTCATTGAGTCTGAAGAAGTAATTAATCGTGAAACTTCAGCCAGCTCCTGATTATAAATGTCACCATTATAAATAATATTTTGTTGGCCTAGCGGAATATCCATTACGCTGGTTGGTGTGAACTCCATCCAGTATTGTTCCCATACTAACCCTTCGCAATGATAAGACTGTATATCGGTCGGTTTTAAAAAGATTATACAGTTCCCGTTGAGAGTAATCTGTTCGCCGCCTTTTAGCAGGATTTTTCCACAGCCCTGGACGGTATAGACGGCAACCCAAGAATTAGCTATCAGTGGCTTTTTCTTATCGCGCGGCCAAATAACCCGGTAATGTTCGTCGGCATAGGTGTGCCACAGCGAGATCAATGAAATTCCGCTTGAGATCACATTTTCGTTAATCAACAGGGGAATATTGTATGTAGTTTCGTTTTTTACATGCGAACTTTGCATCTTTCCATTCATTTTAATTTCCCGCCGGAGAATTATGCCCACAACCTGAACTTAACAGAAAAAATCCGTTCAGGGATATGACGTTTTTATTTTATGAAATCTGACTGCCTGACCCGGTGCGCAATACCTCCTGTTACACCCTACAGCTACCGGGACATAATGAAAAAAGGGCTATGAGATGAATACGCTACAAATTTTAAGCTTTGTGGGCTTTACGCTGCTGGTGGCGGTAATCACCTGGTGGAAGGTACGCAAGACGGATACCGGATCGCAACAAGGGTATTTTCTTGCCGGGCGTTCCTTGAAAGCACCAGTGATTGCGGCGTCACTGATGTTAACTAACCTTTCGACCGAGCAGTTGGTTGGTCTGTCTGGTCAGGCTTACAAAAGCGGAATGTCGGTCATGGGCTGGGAAGTTACCTCTGCGGTGACGCTTATCTTTCTGGCGCTGATCTTTCTGCCTCGCTATCTGCAACGTGGTATCGCTACGATCCCGGATTTTCTTGAAGAACGCTACGATAAAACAACACGGATTATTATCGACTTTTGCTTTCTTATTGCCACTGGCGTCTGCTTCCTGCCGATTGTGCTTTATTCAGGGGCGCTGGCGCTGAACAGTCTTTTTCACATCGGTGAATCACTCAATATTTCTCAGGGTGCCGCAATCTGGTTACTGGTTATTTTGCTGGGCATTGCCGGAATTATTTATGCGGTGATCGGCGGCTTGCGCGCAATGGCGGTGGCTGACTCCATCAATGGTATTGGCCTGGTGATTGGCGGACTGATGGTACCCGTGTTTGGCTTGATTGTGATGGGCAAAGGCAGTTTTTTACAAGGTATCGAGCAACTGACCACCGTGCATGCGGAGAAATTAAACTCAATCGGCGGAGCGAACGATCCGTTGCCGATTGGTGCGGCCTTTACCGGTTTGATTCTGGTGAATACTTTCTACTGGTGTACCAATCAGGGCATCGTGCAGCGTACGCTGGCCTCCAAAAGCCTCGCTGAAGGGCAGAAAGGGGCATTGCTCACAGCGGTATTGAAAATGCTCGATCCGCTGGTACTGGTATTACCGGGCTTAATTGCTTTTCATCTGTACCAGGATCTGCCAAAGGCGGATATGGCCTATCCGACACTGGTGAATAACGTGCTGCCTGTTCCTTTAGTGGGGTTTTTCGGCGCGGTTTTATTCGGCGCGGTAATCAGTACGTTCAATGGATTTTTAAACAGCGCCAGTACCTTATTTAGTATGGGCATATACCGGCGAATTATTAATCAACATGCACAACCGGAACAGCTGGTTCGCGTTGGTCGTAAATTTGGTTTTTTTATCGCGGTAATTTCCGTGCTGGTAGCGCCTTGGATCGCTAATGCGCCAGAAGGGCTCTACAGCTGGATGAAACAGCTCAACGGTATTTATAACGTGCCGCTGGTGACCATCATCATTATGGGATTCTTTTTCCCGCGCATTCCCGCGCTGGCAGCAAAAGTCGCCATGGGACTCGGTATTGTCAGCTACATCACCATCAACTATCTGGTGAAATTCGACTTTCACTTCCTTTACGTACTGGCCTGTACCTTCTGCATCAACGTGGTGGTCATGCTGGTCATCGGTGTTATCAAGCCGCGTGCCATGCCGTTTAAATTCCATGATGCTTTCGCGGTAGATATGAAACCGTGGAAAAACGCCAAACTTGCCTCTGTCGGTATCCTGACTGCGATGATCGGCGTCTATGCCGGGCTCGCACAGTTCGGCGGGTACAACACGCAATGGCTGACCATTCTCTGCTACTCAACTACGGCGGCAGTGATGATGTATTTGATGTACAGCAGTTGGCAGACGCGGCGTAACGCGACTGCACAATGTGTCCCTGACGCTAAGGATGAAGCATGACCCGGCCCAATTTTCTGTTCATTATGACCGATACCCAGGCGACCAATATGGTCGGCTGCTACAGCGGTAAGCCGCTGAACACCAATAATATTGATAGTCTGGCAGCGGAAGGTATTCGCTTTAACTCGGCCTATACCTGTTCACCAGTGTGTACGCCGGCCCGCGCAGGGCTGTTTACCGGGATTTATGCCAACCAGTCCGGGCCGTGGACCAATAACGTCGCGCCGGGGAAAAACATTTCCACTATGGGGCGCTACTTTAAAGATGCGGGCTACCACACCTGTTATATCGGCAAGTGGCATCTCGACGGACATGACTACTTTGGGACCGGCGAATGTCCGCCAGAGTGGGATGCTGATTACTGGTATGACGGGGCAAATTATCTCGCAGAACTGACGGATAAAGAGATCGGTTTGTGGCGTAATGGACTCAATAGCGTGGAAGATTTGCAGGCCAATAACATTGATGAGACGTTCACCTGGGCGCATCGTATCAGTAACCGGGCGGTCGATTTTCTCCATCAGCCTGCGCGTGCCGAGGAACCGTTTCTGATGGTGGTTTCCTATGACGAGCCGCACCATCCGTTTACCTGTCCGGTCGAGTATCTGCAGAAATATCAGGACTTTTATTACGATCTCGGTGCGAAAGCGCATGACTCTTTGCTCGATAAGCCCGAGCACCATCGTCTGTGGTCGCAAGCCATGCCATCCCCGGTTAGCGATGACGGGCGCTACCACCATCCGCTCTATTTTGCCTGCAACGACTTTGTTGATGATCAGATAGGTCGGGTGATCAATGCCTTGACGCCGCAGCAGCGAGAGAATACCTGGGTCATTTATACCTCCGACCACGGTGAGATGATGGGCGCGCATAAACTCATCAGTAAAGGGGCCGCGATGTATGACGACATCACACGAATTCCGCTGATTATGCGCCCGCCGCAAGGGGAGCCTATACAGGTAGACACACCGGTCAGCCATATTGATCTGCTGCCGACGATGATGGTGCTGGCGGGTATTGAGAAGCCGCAAATCCTGCCAGGTGAAAACATTCTTGCCGTTGAAAAGCCGCGCGGTGTGATGGTGGAGTTCAACCGTTATGAAATTGAACATGACAGTTTTGGCGGATTTATCCCGGTACGCTGCTGGGTGACGGACGACTGGAAACTGGTATTAAATCTGTTTACCAGCGATGAGCTTTACGACAGGCGTAACGATCCAGATGAACTACACAACCTGATAGATTCGCCGCAATTGGCCGATGTTCGCTGCCAGATGCACGACGCGCTGCTGGACTACATGGATAAAATCCGCGATCCGTTTCGCACCTATCAGTGGAGTTTGCGTCCGTGGCGTGCTGATGCCATACCGCGCTGGATGGGGGCTTTCCGCCCGCGCCCTGAAGACGGCTATTCTCCGGTGGTACGTGATTACGACACCGGTTTACCGACCCAGGGCGTAAAAGTGGAAGAGAAAAAGCAGAAGTTCTGACTACAATGCCAGTTGGCGCAAATATCCTTATTTGCAACTTACTTGTAGGCCGGATAAGGCGCTAGCCACCATCCGGCAATGACAACCAGAGGAGTTTGGATGAAGATTTCCCGCCTGGGTGAAGCGCCGGATTACCGCTTCTCGTTGGCAAATGAACGCACTTTTCTGGCGTGGATCCGCACCTCGCTGGGGTTTCTGGCGGCGGGTGTGGGTCTTGACCAATTGGCTCCGGATTTTGCCACGCCGGTGATTCGTGAACTGCTGGCACTGTTGTTGTGTCTGTTTGCCGGCGGTCTGGCGATTTATGGCTACCTGCGCTGGTTGCGCAATGAAAAGGCAATGCGCCTGAAAGAGGACTTGCCGTACACTCATAGCCTGTTAATCATCAGCCTGATTTTAACGGTAGTTGCGGTGATTGTGATGGCGCTGGTGCTGTATGCCGGATAGCCGTAAATCGCGACGGATCGCCGATCCTGGTTTACAACCGGAACGTACCTCGCTGGCCTGGTTTCGCACGTTGTTGGGCTATGGCGCGTTAATGGCGCTGGCGCTGAAGCACAACTGGCATCAGGCGGGTTTCCTGTTTTGGGTTTCAATTGTAGTGCTGACGCTGGTGGCGATTGTTCTTTGGCGCTATACCCGCAGTCGCAACCTGATGGATGTCAGTCATAGCGATTTTTCTGAATCTCGCGCGGTGCGTGACAAATTTATGATCTCCCTCGCGGTGTTATCCCTCGCAATACTGTTTGCTGTAACGCATGTCCGCCAACTTATGGCATTTATCGGGAATTTAGCATGACAGGATGTCAGGTCATGGCCAAGCCGGCCAGCTCTCGTTGTAATCTCGATTGTCGCTACTGTTTTTACATTGAGAAACCCACTCAACCCGCAATGGATGACGCTACCTTAGAGACGTTTATTCGCCAACATATCGCTGCGCAGCCGGGGCCCGAAGTGATGTTCGCCTGGCAGGGGGGCGAGCCAACTCTTTGTGGCGTAGACTTTTTTCGCCGCGTTGTGACGTTGCAAAAACAGTACGGAGAAGGGAAGCAAATCCATAACGCTTTCCAGACCAACGGAATTTTGCTCAATGACGAATGGTGTCAGTTTTTACGCGATAACGGCTGGCTGGTTGGGATCTCTCTGGATGGCCCGGCCGAGTTGCACGATGCTTATCGCGTTAACCGCAGCGGAAAACCGACGCATCATAAGGTGATAGAGGCTATTGCTAAACTTCGTGAGTATCAGGTGGAGTTCAATCTGTTGGTGGTGATTAACCGCCTGAACAGCCAGCAGCCCGAACAAATGTATCGTTATCTTCGCCAGCGCGGCACGCCCTTTCTGCAGTTTATTCCGTTGGTTGAATATGATGAAAAAGGCGAGCTTACCGCCGACTCCGTCCCGCCGCAGGCGTGGGGAACCTTTCTGAATTCCGTCTTTGATATCTGGGTCAGAGAAGATATTGGTCGCGTATTCGTCCAGCTATTTGATTCAACCCTCGGGGTATGGTGCGGGCATCCGGCGCAGATGTGTTCGCTAAGCTCCACCTGCGGGCATGCTTTTGCCCTGGAAGCGAATGGCGATTTGTATCAGTGCGATCACTATGTCTACCCTGATTATCGCCTGGGTAATATTCATCACACCTCGCTGAGTGAGCTCAATGCCAGCTCTCGGGCTGCGGAGTTTGGTCAGGCTAAGAGAACCACGCTGAGCGCGGAATGTCAGGCGTGTTCGCTTCTGCGTTTTTGCCACGGCGACTGCCCTAAGCACCGTGGCAGAAATGGAAAGAGTGCGATTTGCGGCGGATACAGCGCTTTTTTCAACCATACCGCGCCGCATATGCGCGTAATGCGTGATCTCATTAAGCAGCATCGTTCACCCGCGGAGCTGATGGCGATGCTGCGCTGAGATTAGCGCCCTTTCGCCAGGTACTGCGCCATTTCGGCTTCCGGCACCATACCGCCGCCGGTCGCCCACACGAGGTGTGTGGCGTTATTGAGCTGCGCTGCGCTAAATCCGTGCATGTGCTGATAGTCAGTGGAGGCGCAAACGTGCTGCGGACCGGTCATCCCCGCCAGCGCCGACGGCTCAAGGCGAATGCCTTCTTCCTGCGCCAACCAGCCCAGCATGTCGTACAGGGTCTGATCGTCCAGGGTATACAGACCGTCGAGCAGACGTTCCATCGCCCGGCCAACAAAGCCCGAGGCGCGACCGACCGCCAGCCCGTCCGCTGCCGTCAGGTTGTCGATACCGATGTCCTGTACGGAGATGGTATCGTGTAGCCCGGTATAAATCCCCAGCAGCATGCACGGGGAGTGGGTTGGTTCCGCGAAGAAACAGTGCACGTTATCGCCAAACGCCAGCTTGAGGCCAAACGCCACGCCGCCAGGGCCGCCGCCGACGCCGCACGGCAGATAGACAAATAACGGATGCTCGGCATCCACTACGCGCCCCTGCTGGGCAAACTGCGCTTTCAGACGCTGACCGGCGACCGCGTAGCCTAAGAACAGCGTGCGGGAATTTTCATCATCGATAAAGAAGCAGTTTGGATCGGACTGTGCCGCCTTACGACCTTGTTCAACCGCCACGCCGTAATCTTCTTCGTACTCCACTACCGTCACGCCGTGGCTGCGCAGCTTGGCTTTTTTCCACGCGCGGGCATCGGCAGACATATGAACCGTAACGTTAAAGCCGATCCGGGCGCTCATGATGCCAATCGACATCCCGAGGTTGCCGGTGGAACCGACTGCGATGCTGTACTGGCTGAAGAACTGTTTAAACTCCGGCGAAAGCAGAATGCGGTAATCGTCTTTGGTGGTCAGCAGACCGGCTTCCAGCGCCAGTTTTTCCGCATGGGTCAGTACTTCATAAATGCCGCCGCGCGCTTTGATTGAACCGGAAATCGGCAGATGGCTGTCTTTTTTCAGCAGGAGTTCGCCGTTAATGTGCTGCCCGAACTCTTTTTCCAGCCGTTTTTGCATGGCCGGGATTGCGGCCAGCTCAGATTCGATAATGCCTCCGGTAGCGGCAGTTTCCGGGAAGGCCTGCGCCAGATACGGTGCGAAGCGCGTCAGACGCGCGTGGGCATCCTCAACGTCGTGTGCTGTCAGGCCAACATAGGGTAAACCTTCCGCAAGAGAGGTGGTGCCAGGGTTAAACCAGGTTGTCTCTTTCAGAGCCACCAGATCTTCCACTAAAGGATGCTGGGCGATAAGTGTTTGAATGTTTTCCATAGTCAGTCTCTTCGCGCTTAGATAATAAAGGAAAGCAGGAATGTGCAAGCCAGTGCAATAACGGACGCGATAAATGTCGCGGTCGTATAGTATTTGAACGTTTCATTGAGGGTGGCGCCGCAGTACTGCTTCACCAGCCAGAACAGGGAATCGGTGACGATCGTGCAGCCAATAGCGCCGGAACCGATGGCAATAGCGATGATCTCCGGGCTCACGTTAGGGTAGAGTGGCAGCATCGGTGCCACGATTGCCGTCGCGCCCATCATCGCAACGGTGGCAGAGCCTACCGCCGCATGCAGAATCAGTGCGACCAGCCACGCCAGCAGAATCGGGTGCATATGCATGTTTGAGAGGATCAGAGCCAGAGTATCCGCCAGCCCGCTGCTCTTGAGGATAGCGTTGAATGCGCCGCCTGCACCGATAATCAGCAGAATGTTAGCAATCGAGCCAAAACCGTTTTCGGTGTGGGTCAGCAGCGTCCCCATGCCAATGTGCTGACGCAGACCGAGAATGTAATAGGCCACGAAAACGGCAATAAACATCGCGGTGATTGGGTTACCGATAAACTCCAGCAGCGTATACAACGTACTGCCTTTCGCCATGTTCAGCTCAGCGACGGTTTTGACCAGCATCAGGCCAATCGGCAGGAGTACGGTAAACAGCGTAGCGCCCAGCGACGGCAGCGTACTTTCGTCGCGCACTTTCAGGTCGGAAAACTCAGCCGGTACCGGTTTAAACGGCAGACGGTTACCGAGGAATTTCAGGTACAGCGGCCCACCGACAAGCGAAGCCATTAAACCCACCAGTAAGCCGTAGACAATTACGGTGCCAATATCCGCGCCCAACTTATTCGCCACGAACAGGGCGGCCGGATGCGGAGGTACGACGCAGTGTACCGCCATCAGCGCCGTACACAGCGGAATCGCCAGCTTCAGTAATGAGGTATTGGTTTTTTTAGCAATCGAAAAGGCCAGTGGAATCAACAGCACCACGCCGACTTCAACGAACAGCGTGATACCGCAAATCAGCCCGACCAGCACCATAATGACGTCCGCGGAAAGCCAACGGCAGCGCTGCAGCGTCAGGCCGATGCGTTCGGCCGCGCCGGACACTTCCATCATTTTGCCCAAAATGGTCCCTAGACCAATAACCGCCGCGAGGAAGCCCAGCGTACCGCCAATACCACTCTCAATGGCATTGACCATATCCAGCGGCCCCATCCCCATCATCGTACCCACGAAGAAACTGGCTAACAGCAGCGCCAGAAACGGGTGGAATTTGAACTTCACGATGGTCAAAACGATTAACACGATGCTTATTAGCAGCGTGCTCACAACCCAGATTTGAGAGTGCATAGCTCACCTTGCCCTGTGATTAATATAGGGTTATTGGACAAAAATAAGGCACGGTCTGACAAACGATATAAATCTCCTTTCACATGAGCCAGATTGCATCAAATGAGTGATTTGCGTCTAATTACGCTGCATTTATGCGATATGGTTCACCTTGATTCATCTTTATGCTGATTTTTACAGCGAACTTTTTTACACTCCGGCGAATGAATCAGGAGGACAGGAGGTGAATTTGGATCCCCTACGCGAGGTCAGAAACCGGCTGCTCAACGGTTGGCAGCTGTCAAAACTGTATACCTTTGAAGTGGCGGCCCGGCATCAATCGTTTGCGTTGGCGGCAGATGAGTTATCGTTAAGCCCCAGCGCCGTTAGCCATCGCATTAATCAGCTGGAAGAGGAACTGGGCATTCAGTTGTTTGTCCGTTCGCACCGTAAAGTGGAACTCACCCACGAGGGTAAGCGGGTGTTCTGGGCGCTGAAATCGTCGCTGGATACGCTCAACCAGGAGATTCTTGATATTAAAAATCAGGAGCTGTCCGGGACGCTCACTGTCTACTCACGGCCCTCTATCGCTCAGTGCTGGCTGGTTCCGGCACTCGGCGACTTTACGCGTCGCTATCCGTCGATTTCGCTGACCGTGCTAACCGGAAACGACAACGTCAATCTGCAGCGCGCCGGTGTCGATCTGGCTATCTATTTTGACGATGCACCCTCTGCGCAGCTTACACACCACTTCCTGATGGATGAAGAGATCCTGCCGGTATGCAGCCCGGACTACGCTCGCCGCCATGACCTTACGGGTTCGCTGGTGAATTTGCCGCACTGCACCTTGCTGCACGACAGACAGGCATGGAGTAACGACTCAGGAACCGATGAGTGGCACAGTTGGGCACAACATTTTGCGGCGAATCTGCCGACATCGTCGGGGATTGGTTTCGATCGCTCTGATTTAGCGGTAATTGCCGCCATGAACCATATCGGCGTGGCGATGGGCCGAAAGCGGTTGGTTCAAAAACGTCTCGACAGCGGAGAACTGGTCGCGCCTTTTGGCGATATGGCGCTGAAATGCCATCAGCATTACTACATCACCACATTGCCAGGCAGGCAATGGCCGAAAATTGAGGCATTTATCAGCTGGCTTCAGGAGCAGGTTAAATAAGCGGACTGCGAATATTTTTACGCGTTCTCACTACACGGAAAGTCAAAAAGCATGCTAAATACGTGATATCACTCCTGATGATTTGCGTAAGGACGACCGTGTTAAAGCCGATAGTTTCCCTTTTACTGTTAGCCAGCGCCACCGCGTGTGCCGCGCAACCTGCGCTGACGGCGGCGCAATATGCGCAGCAGCTTGGCGTTGGGATGGACGTAGACTGGGCACGCACCGATCGGGGTATCCGAGAATTTGATCCGCTGGTGGTGCGGGACTACAAGGCGAAAGGGTTGGCCCACGTACGCATTCGTGTGGCGGGAGAGCCCACAGAATCGCGGCTGATTCATCTGCGCAAGCTGGTAGAAGCCTGTGAGCAGTATGGCGTGATCCCGATCATTGCCTATCAGGCTGATGAATATAAAAAAGACCCCAGTGCCGGTAACGAAAAAGAGGTGGTTAACTGGTGGGTGGCAGTGGCGCATTATTTTGGTCAACGCTCGCCGTTGCTGGGTTTTGACCTGATATATGACCCCTCTGATAAGCTCTACCATAATCAGGCATCGCTCAATCGCGTGTATGACAAAACCATTCGAACCATCCATGCCATCGATCCACAGCGAATGATTTTTATCGCGCCGAAACTGCATGCCGCTCCGGAAGATTTGGCCAATCTAAAGCTGCCGCCGCAAAGTCAGAATACCGTGCTGGCCCAATGGCATATTTTTCCGTGGGGACCGATGAAAAATAACGGCAAATATCCGTGGACATCAGGGACTGCGGCAGAAAAGGCCGCCATTCGCGCGCGTATCAATACCGCCATTCATTGGCAGCAGAAAACAGGTCATCTAAGTTGGGTTGGAGGCTGGTCGCCAGGAGAGACCATCAGAAACCCGCCTTCTGCTTCGCAAATGGCGTTTGCACGCTTTATGGCGTGCGAGCTGAAAAAAGCGAAAATTCCCTATGCTATCAATGCGGATACGCAGTTCTATGATGGTGAGGAGGGGGCCTGGCGTCCGGCGCTGGAGCCGTTGCTGACGACGATGATCGCGCCAGAATGCGAAAAGCCCGGCGATATGCCGGGCCATCATACGCTTAAACCGCCTGTCCCTGATGCGATACGCGTGACGCCAGCGGAAGCCAGCAAACAAAAATCAACAGCCCCATAAGGGTCATCAGCAGACCCAGACTGGCTTGCCCGGTTTGCGGCAGCATGGCAGAGAACCATGCCAGCACGCCGGAACCAATGTTCTGTAATCCTCCAACCAGCGCGCCAGCCGTGCCTGCCAGGAACGGGAAAGGCTCCATTGCGCCGCTGGTTGCCAGAGGAAACAACATTCCGGCACCGAAGAAAAACAGTGCGGCAGGAACCAGCAGCGTCCAGACGTTCATCACGTCAAACAGCCCTGGGATCCACATCATTAAACCCGCTACCAGACAGCAGGTCACCGACTGCCACATTAGCGTCGAGAAACGCTTATTCTGACGACCGGCAAACCATGCACCGAAAAATGCCGCCGGGATGGGCAGAATAAACAGGATACTGACCACCATGCTGCTCAGACCGAGTCGTGCGCCCAACAACACCCCGGAGCAGGCCTCAAAGACCGCAACACCCGCCAGACCACCGATCAACATCAGCACGTAACAGGTGAAAGCGCTATTACCAAACAAGGTTTTGTAGCTGGCGATCAGTCGTGGACGCGGCGCACCCGCAGGGCGCGTTTCCGGCATCCAGCGTGCCATGCTAAACGTCACGCCCGCACACAGAATCAACAGGAAAATATAGCAGGCGCGCCAGTTCCACACTGTGTCCAGCACACCACCAATCAGCGGAGCTAACAGCGGACTGACCAGGATCCCCATGTTTAACAGACTATTGGCGTGGCGCAGTTGCGTGCCTTCGTACAGATCGCGCGGTAACGTTCGCGCCATCACACCGCCGACGCCCGTTCCCATCCCCTGGATGGCGCTGGCGATAATCAGTACCGTCAGGCTATGGGTGGTAATCGCGACAAGTGTGGCCAGCATAAAAATAGACATTCCGGCGAGGATCACCGGGCGGCGCCCTACGCGGTCAGAAAGGGGACCGTAAACCAGTTGCGACACGCCGTAGGTCAGCAGATAGGCGGCCATCACGCTTTGTACCGCCCCTTCGCGAACGTTCAGTTCACGCGCCATATCAGCAATCGCGGGGATATAAATGGTTTGCGCCATCTGACCTACCGCCACCAGTAATACCAACATCAACAACAAATTGACGCTTCTATGCCTTTTCATTTCGCTGATTACTTTTAAAAAAGAGAAAAAAGAAGAATAAGGTGCTGCACTTTCCCGTAAATGCGCGTGGAATCTACCACAACAGAAAAAGAAGGCCAGATAGTGGGCTGGAAAGTTTACGTGATGGACGGCAGGAAATGTAAACAAAAAGCGGCAACAAATGTTGCCGGATTGCATCGGGTTTACAACGCGATCATGATAAGCGGAGTAAAACTGCGCCTACAGCAATGCCTGCGGCTGCAACAAGACGTATTCCGGCAACCTTTTCTTTCAGCAGCAGCCACGCGAGCAGCGCGCCAAACAGGATCGACGTTTCACGCAGCGCAGCGACCACCGCCAGCGGAGCCTGGGTCATGGCCCACAGCGCCAGGCCGTAAGATCCCATCGTACCAATCCCGCCAAGAATACCTTTTTTCCACTGCTGTACCAGATAACGTGACGCTTCCCGGCGTCGGGCGAACATCGCCCAGCTCAGCAGGCAAGAGCCGTTCAGAAAGAAGGTCCATAGCGTGTAGCCCAGCGCGGTTTCTGAAAGCCTGACGCCAGTGCCATCAACCAGCGTATAACCGGCGATAAAGCAGGCGTTAACGAGCGCCAGGATAATCCCGCGTTGCGAACCGCTACGTCCGTTAAATGCCATCCCGAGAATAGCCAGACAGATGGTGGCAATCCCTACCCAGGCGAGTAACGAGAGGCTATCGCCAAGGAACAGGACGCTGATAATTGCGACCAGCAGCGGCGCTGTGCCGCGCATCAGAGGATAGGTCTGGCTCATATCTGAAACCTGATAGGTTTTAGCGACCAGAACGGTATAGACCACCTGTAATGCGGTTGAGACAGCTAAAAACGGCAGGCTGGCGGCAGAGGGTTGCGGCGCAAAGGGTAAACAAATCAGCGCCATAATCGCAGCGGTTCCGCTGACGCTGATCGCCGAGTACAGCTTGTCGTTTCCCGCTTTTACAATGGCATTCCAGCTGGCATGCAGCAGTGCGGCGAACAGCAAAATGCAGAAAACAGAAAGCGTCATAGTGGAATTCTTCCCTGAGAATGTCATAAAAACGTAACACATTGGTACGACACAAGCACCAGGGAGAAGGTGAAAGGGGAGCGGAGTGTTACCCGCCCCCCTTCGGTGCGACTTGAATCTGAGTTACTTAACGTATTTCAGAACAGCATCAAGGAGTTGCAGTGCTGCAACAATGAGTTTGAGGATAAGAATAGCGATATCCACGAGGCTCATACGCTCTCCTTTTGGTACAAGGAGCACGGTGCTGGCGTACCTCGCCGCTGCCTGTTGTCAGCACCTTTGTTGACATAACACAGTGTGCTCACACGGGGTTAAGGCGCTGACGGCACCACCCGTTTCAGCCAGGACTTTGTTGCGCCGGTTTACTCTGCGGCCCCCGCATAACACATTGCGTACCGAGACATTATAGATAAATACTGTATAAATTAACAGTATTTTATGGACGTTATGCTATTCATGTTCCATACTCAAAACCATCAAAATTCGTGCCGAAATTGCGTGTTCTTCGCAGAACGCGTATACTTTTTTTGTTGACATAACACAGTGTGTTCGGCGGCTACCAACCGCGCCGCGCTGAAAAAAACCTCGCTCCGGCGGGGTTTTTTGTTTTTCAATTGGGCACAGCGAAATGTGATCCTTGACGCATTTTTGTGCAGATGAAAATTTTTCCATTGTCACACTGAAAAACCTGTGTTTGTATGAATCCAGTTAATCAACAAACAAACAGGTCCCTAATGAACCCTTCTATGCTGACTGCGACCCTACTAAAAACTGCGCCATCTCGCGCAGCGGTTGTCGTGCGTGTGGTGGTGGTCGTCGGCAATGCGCCGTAGGGTCCGGAACAACACACGATTCCAAAACCCCGCCGGCGCAAACCGGGCGGGGTTTTTCGTTTCAGAGACCTGCCCGGAGCAAAGGCCCAGAATAAAAGGACTGGAGCATGGCAAGTTCGGGCATAACATCCAAGCGTACGCGTTTTACGGGCGCAGAATTCATCGTTCATTTCCTGGAGCGCCAGGGGATTCAGGTCGTCACCGGTATTCCAGGCGGCTCGATTCTTCCCGTTTATGACGCCTTAAGCCAAAGTACGCAAATCCGTCATATCCTGGCGCGCCACGAGCAGGGCGCGGGGTTTATCGCGCAGGGGATGGCGAGAACCGATGGCAAGCCCGCCGTCTGTATGGCTTGTAGCGGACCGGGCGCAACCAACCTGGTGACTGCCATTGCCGACGCGCGTCTGGATTCCATCCCGCTGGTGTGTATCACCGGACAGGTTCCGGCCTCGATGATTGGCACTGACGCCTTCCAGGAAGTTGACACCTACGGCATCTCTATCCCCATCACCAAGCACAACTATCTGGTCCGTCATATCAATGAATTACCGCAGGTCATGAGCGATGCGTTCCGCATTGCGCAGTCCGGACGCCCAGGCCCGGTGTGGATAGACATTCCTAAGGATATTCAAACCGCTGTTTTTGACATTGAAGAAATGCCGGAGCCTGCGCAGAAAATGGCGGCGCCGGAATTCAGCCAGGACAGTATTCGTGATGCTGCAGCTATGATTAACGCCGCCAAACGCCCGGTGCTGTACCTCGGCGGCGGCGTGATTAACGCGCCGGGGCGCGTTCGTGAGCTGGCCGAAAAAGCAAAATTGCCTACCACCATGACGTTGATGGCGCTCGGCATGTTGCCAAAAGCGCATCCGCTGTCGTTAGGCATGCTGGGTATGCACGGCGCGCGCAGCACCAATTTTATTCTGCAAGAGTCTGATTTACTGATTGTTCTTGGCGCACGTTTTGATGACCGGGCGATTGGTAAAACCGAACAGTTCTGCCCAAATGCCAAAATCATCCACGTGGATATTGACCGCGCAGAGTTGGGTAAAATCAAACAGCCGCACGTGGCGATCCAGGCGGATGTCGATGAGGTTCTGGCGCAATTGATCCCATTGATTGAAGCGCAACCGCGTGAAGAGTGGCATCAGCTGGTGTCTGACCTGCAGCAAGAATTTCCATGCACGATCCCGCAGGAAAAAAATCCGCTCAGCCATTACGGGCTGATTAACGCCGTTGCCGCCTGCGTGGACGACAGCGCGATCATTACCACCGACGTCGGTCAGCATCAGATGTGGGCGGCGCAGGCTTATCCGCTGAACCGCCCACGTCAGTGGCTGACCTCCGGCGGTCTGGGAACCATGGGCTTTGGCCTGCCAGCGGCGATTGGCGCGGCGCTGGCGAACCCGGATAAAAAAGTGCTGTGCTTCTCTGGTGACGGCAGCCTGATGATGAACATTCAGGAAATGGCGACAGCCAGCGAAAATCAGCTGGATATTAAAATCATTCTGATGAATAACGAAGCGTTGGGTCTGGTGTATCAGCAGCAGAGCCTGTTTTATAAGCAGGGCGTTTTTGCCGCCACCTATCCGGGAATGATTAACTTTATGCAGATTGCCGCCGGGTTTGGGCTCGAAACCTGCGATTTGAATAACGAAGCGGACCCACAGGCAGCATTGCAGGCCATTATCAATCGTCCCGGCCCGGCGCTGATCCACGTACGCATCGATGCCGATGAAAAAGTATACCCGATGGTGCCGCCGGGTGCGGCAAACACAGAGATGGTGGGGGAATAAGCCATGCAACAGCAGACTCATGACAACGTAATCCTGGAACTCACCGTGCGTAACCACCCCGGCGTAATGACTCACGTTTGCGGCCTGTTCGCCCGTCGCGCGTTCAACGTGGAAGGCATTCTCTGTCTACCGATTCAGGGCAGCGATAAAAGCCGCATCTGGCTATTGGTCAACGACGATCAACGTCTGGAGCAGATGATAAGCCAGATCGACAAGCTGGAAGATGTGGTGAAGGTGACCCGCAACCAGTCCGACCCGTCGATGTTTAACAAAATCACGGTTTTCTTTGAGTGAGTTAGTCGCCGTCTGAGTCCGGAGTGATGACTTTGACAGAGCCGTTCCGGCAGTGGGTTGCGTAATCTGCCGGTAACGGACGATCGCTTATCAGTACATCAAAAGTGGAGAGCGGACCAATGCTGGCGGGGGCGACCTCATCAAACAGGGCGTGGCGCGTCAGTAGAATTTTGCGTAATCCGCGTTCCATCGCTTTGCGTTTGGTGGCCAGATCGTCCGGGTTGAACCAGCTAACGCCGAAATGTTCATGGACGCCGCTGGCGGAGATGAATACTTTTCGTGGGTTGAGCGCATCCAGCGGAGAGGGGTTGCTGGTATCGTAAAAGGCGTCACTTTTCGCCCGATAGGTGCCTCCGCAAAGAATCACCGTGGCATTGGGTTTTTCATTCAGCGCCACGAATACCCGGTGCGAGTAGCAAATTCCGGTAAAGGAAATATCATCCGGGATCATGCTGACGACTAATGGCATTTCCGCACCATTATCAAAAAAGACCAGATCGTTTTCACTTACCAGTCCCGCGGCCAGAATGGCAACCGGTAAGTCGTCGCGATGATACTGTTTTTGCGCAGGCACTGGGGCATTAACGTTGGCGGCGGGCTTGTTCACCATCACAATGTAACCACCGAGCAGCGTAAGCGGTAACGGCTCGTCATCCTGGCTGAGATCCCGACGAATGGTCATCACGGAAACCTCCAGCATTCGCGCCGCCTCTTTCAGATGGATTCTGTCGGTCTTCTTCAACAATTCCATCAGACGTCGAATACGTTCTTTTTGCTTGGTTTCCATGCATACTCTCCACGAATCATGTTCTCATGTTCCTTCAGTAACATTTGTGTGTTTCTGAGAACATGACATTGCTGCATTACTATACGTCTGACTATTATGAAATAAAAGCGTGTTTTTTCACGTTTTATTGATTACATGCAGCTTATTTTTAGCCAATTGTAAGCAAGTTAATCATTTTGAATGTGATAGAAGTGCAACACTTAGCGGAATAAATAAACAATAAAATGATCCTCCAATCGCGATCCTAGTCACAAATGATACGAAAGTAACATGATAATGTTATTTTAATATCATTGTTGTGTGATTGTTTCTGAGAGGTAGTAAAATGGATATCGCGGTTATTGGCTCCAACATGGTGGATCTCATCACCTACATCAACCAGATGCCCAAAGAAGGGGAAACGCTGGAAGCGCCCGCGTTCAAAATTGGTTGTGGCGGTAAAGGGGCAAATCAGGCCGTTGCGGCCGCTAAGCTCAATTCCAAAGTACTGATGCTGACGAAAGTTGGTGATGATATTTTTGCGGATAACACCATTCGTAATCTCGAATCCTGGGGGATTAATACGACCTATGTCGAAAAGGTACCTTGTACCAGTAGCGGCGTTGCGCCGATCTTTGTTAATGCAAATTCCAGCAACAGCATTCTGATCATCAAAGGCGCCAACAAATTTCTCTCTCCGGAGGATATCGATCGTGCCGCTGAAGATCTGAAAAAGTGTCAACTTATTGTCCTGCAGCTTGAAGTTCAGTTGGAAACGGTTTATCACGCGATTGAATTTGGTAAAAAACACGGTATTGAAGTGTTACTAAATCCCGCGCCAGCATTACGGGAATTAGATATGTCTTATGCCTGTAAATGCGATTTCTTCGTGCCGAATGAAACCGAGCTTGAAATATTAACCGGTATGCCGGTGGATACCTATGACCATATTCGTGCTGCGGCACGTTCGCTGGTTGATAAAGGTCTGAACAATATTATCGTCACCATGGGTGAGAAAGGTGCACTGTGGATGACGCGTGACCAGGAAGTCCATGTGCCGGCCTTTAAAGTGAACGCTGTCGATACCAGTGGCGCAGGTGACGCTTTTATCGGTTGTTTTGCCCACTATTACGTTCAAAGCGGTGATGTCGAAGCCGCCATGAAAAAAGCCGTTCTCTTCGCTGCATTTAGCGTTACCGGGAAAGGCACTCAATCATCTTATCCAAGCATCGAACAATTTAATGAGTTTCTTACCTTAAACGAATAATACTCCTGCATTGTAAAAGGTAGCACTATGAACGATAAAAACATCATTCAGATGCCTGACGGCTATCTGAATAAGACACCTCTGTTCCAGTTTATTTTGTTATCCTGTTTATTCCCATTATGGGGATGCGCAGCCGCATTAAATGATATTCTGATTACGCAATTCAAAAGCGTATTTTCACTCAGCAACTTTGCTTCGGCATTAGTGCAGAGTGCCTTTTATGGCGGGTATTTTTTAATTGCGATTCCAGCATCATTGGTGATTAAAAAGACCAGCTATAAAATCGCCATCTTAATGGGACTGACGCTTTATATTGTTGGCTGTACGCTCTTTTTCCCGGCATCGCACATGGCCACCTACACCATGTTCCTCGCGGCAATTTTTGCGATTGCGATTGGCCTGAGCTTCCTGGAAACGGCAGCTAATACTTACAGCTCCATGATAGGCCCAAAAGCGTATGCCACCTTGCGCCTGAATATCAGCCAGACCTTTTACCCCATTGGCGCAGCTGCCGGTATTCTGCTGGGCAAATATCTGGTCTTCTCTGAAGGTGAGAGTCTGGAAAAACAGATGGCTGGGATGAACGCGGAACAGATCCACAACTTTAAAGTGTTGATGCTGGAAAATACCCTTGAACCTTACAAGTACATGATTATGGTGCTGGTTGTGGTGATGGTGTTGTTCCTGCTGACCCGCTTCCCGACCTGCAAAGTCGCGCAAACGGCGAGTCATAAGCGCCCGTCAGCGATGGACACGCTGCGTTATCTGGCCAGCAATGCCCGTTTCCGCCGTGGGATTGTGGCGCAGTTCCTGTATGTGGGGATGCAGGTTGCGGTGTGGTCATTCACTATCCGTCTGGCACTGGAATTGGGTGATATCAACGAGCGTGACGCTTCAACCTTCATGGTCTATAGCTTTGCCTGCTTCTTTATCGGCAAGTTTATCGCCAACATATTGATGACGCGCTTTAATCCGGAAAAAGTGCTGATCTTCTACTCCATCATTGGCGCACTGTTTCTCATCTATGTTGCGCTGGCGCCCAGCTTCAGTGCCGTGTACGTCGCCGTGCTGGTGAGCGTCCTGTTTGGACCCTGTTGGGCGACAATCTACGCCGGTACGCTGGATACCGTGGATAACGAGCATACTGAAATGGCGGGAGCTGTGATTGTCATGGCAATTGTCGGTGCTGCGGTAGTTCCGGCAATTCAGGGCTATGTGGCCGATATGTTCCACTCGCTGCAACTCTCGTTCCTGGTCTCCATGTTGTGCTTCGTGTACGTCGGAATCTACTTCTGGCGTGAGAGCAAAGTACGCAACAATCTGGCTGAAGCGACGGTTTCCTGAGGAGAACGATCATGACAACACGTATCACGCTGTGGCGGGAACTCTTTACCGAGCATCCGCGAATCTTACTGAAAAATAGCGATTTCACGGTTACCGCGTTTCGTTATGCCAGCGGTGTGGAAGGGCTGAAGGTAGAAAACAGTCGTGGACATCTGGTTATTCTGCCCTGGATGGGGCAGATGATCTGGGATGCTCAGTTTGACGGGCATGATCTGACCATGCGCAACATGTTTATTCAGCCAAAACCGGCTGCAGAAGTGGTCGCGACCTACGGCTGCTTTGCTTTCCACTCGGGGTTATTGGCTAATGGCTGCCCGTCGCCAGAAGATTCTCACCCGCTGCATGGTGAAATGGCCTGTGCCGCGATGGATGAGGCCTGGCTGGAACTGGAAGGCGAGAATTTGCGCGTAAGCGGACGCTACGAGTATGTGATGGGGTTCGGTCATCATTATCAGGCGCATCCGGCGGTGGTCATGCGCAAGGCGAGCGCGCTGTTTGATATTCAGATGGCGGTCACTAACCTCGCCTCAGTGGCAATGCCGTTGCAGTACATGTGCCATATGAACTATGCCTACGTCCCGGAAGCGACCTTCAGCCAGAATATCCCGGATGAAGCCATAACGCTGCGTGAGTCGGTACCCGCACATGTTAAGCCTACCGAGCAGTGGCTGGCGTTTAATCAGCGAATTATTCAGGGTGAGGCCTCGCTGGCGCGCCTTAATGAACCCGATTTTTACGATCCGGAAATCGTTTTCTTCGCTGACCAACTGGACAGATACACGGATAAGCCTGAATTTAGCATGATCGCACCTGATGGCACCACGTTCGTGACGCGTTTCTCCAGCGCGGAGCTGAATTATGTCACCCGTTGGATCCTCTATAACGGCGATCAGCAGGTGGCAGCCTTCGCACTACCCGCGACCTGTCGCCCTGAAGGCTTCCTGGCGGCGGAACGAAACGGGACGTTGATTCAGATAGAACCGAAACACACCCGCACATTTACCGTCACAACGGGCATAGCCTGATCGCTCAAGGCTTGAACAGCAAAGCACTTATCGTTAAGGTAAGCGCTTTTGCCGGATGGCGGTATTAATGCCTTATCCGGCCTACAACGGCACCCGCCCGTAGGCCTGATAAGCGCAGCGCCATCAGGCATGTCTTAGCGCCAGGATGAACCCATGATCACCGTTGCCCTTATTGACGACCACACTATCGTCCGCTCCGGCTTTGCCCAACTGCTCGGTCTGGAGCCTGATTTGCAGGTTGTGGCTGAGTTTGGCTCAGGCAGCGAGGCGCTGGCGGGATTACCGGGGCGCGGCGTGCAGGTCTGTATCTGTGATATCTCGATGCCAGACATCTCCGGCCTTGAACTGTTAAGCCAGTTGCCAAAGGGAATGGCGATTATCATGCTCTCTGTCCATGACAGTCCAGCGCTGGTGGAGCAGGCGCTCAACGCGGGCGCGCGTGGTTTCCTTTCCAAACGCTGTAGCCCGGATGAGCTGATCGCGGCGGTGCATACCGTTGCGACCGGCGGCTGTTATTTGACGCCGGACATCGCCGTCAAGCTGGCGGCCGGTCGTCAGGATCCGCTGACTAAACGCGAACGTCAGGTGGCGGAAAAACTGGCGCAAGGCATGGCGGTCAAAGAAATTGCCGCCGAACTAGGCCTGTCGCCGAAAACGGTGCACGTCCACCGCGCCAACCTGATGGAAAAGCTGGGTGTCAGCAACGACGTCGAACTGGCCCGCCGGATGTTTGACGGCTGGTAATGAACACGCTCTGTTCCCGGGTAATCACCGTTGTTGCCTGCTTCTTTATCTTCTCTGCCGCGTGGTTCTGCCTGTGGAGCATCAGCCTGCATCTGGTTGAGCGCCCGGAGCTGGCGGTTCTGTTGTTTCCATTTGGCCTGCGTCTGGGGCTGATGCTGCAATGTCCGCGCGGCTACTGGCCGGTGTTGCTGGGTGCGGAATGGCTGCTTCTTTTCTGGCTGACGCAGGAAGTGGCGCTAGAACATTTGCCCCTTTTGATGATCGGTAGCTTCCTCACGCTGCTGCCGGTGACGCTGATCTCCCGTTATCGCCATCAGCGCGACTGGCGTACCTTGCTGTTGCAGGGCGCGGCGCTGACGGCGGCGGCGCTGTTACAGTCGCTGCCGTGGCTGGGGCAGGGGGAAGCTGCGTGGAATGCACTGCTGCTGACTCTCACCGGTGGATTAACGCTGGCCCCAATTTGCCTGGTGTTCTGGCACTATCTGACCAGTACAACCTGGCTGCCACTCGGCCCGGCGGTGGTGTCTCAGCCGGTGAACTGGCGCGGGCGGCATCTGGTCTGGTATCTACTGCTGTTTAGCATCAGCCTGTGGCTCCAGCTGGGATTACCCGCCGAGCTTTCGCGCTTTACGCCGTTCTGCCTTGCCTTACCAATCATCGCATTGGCCTGGCACTACGGCTGGCAGGGGGCACTGATTGCGACGTTGATGAACGCCATTGCGCTGATTGCCAGCCAGACCTGGCACGATCACCCCGTTGATTTACTGCTCTCGCTGTTGGCGCAAAGCCTGACCGGGTTGCTGCTCGGCGCAGGGATCCAACGCCTGCGCGAGCTGAATCAGTCGCTGCAAAACGAGTTAGCGCGTAACCATCGGTTGGCTGAACGCCTGCTGGAGACCGAAGAGAGCGTGCGTCGCGACGTGGCGCGCGAGCTGCACGATGATATCGGCCAAACCATCACCGCCATTCGTACGCAAGCGGGCATCGTCCAGCGCCTGGCTCCGGAGAATGCGGGCGTGAAGCAGAGCGGGAAGCATATTGAACAGCTCTCGCTGGGTGTCTACGACTCGGTGCGCCGCCTTCTGGGTCGTCTGCGTCCTCGCCAACTGGATGATCTCACGCTGGAGCAGGCCATCCGCTCATTGATGCGTGAAATGGAGCTGGAAAGCCGCGGCATCGTCAGCCATCTTGACTGGCATATTGATGAATCGGCTCTCAGCGAAAGCCAGCGCGTGACGCTGTTCCGCGTCTGCCAGGAAGGGTTGAACAATATTGTGAAGCACGCCAACGCCAGCGCGGTGACGTTACAAGGCTGGCAACAAGATGAGCGGCTGATGTTGGTGATTGAGGACGACGGCAGCGGCCTGCCACCGGGGTCGAATCAGCAGGGATTTGGCCTGACCGGAATGCGTGAACGCATTACCGCCCTCGGGGGGGCGTTGTCGATTTCCTGCACCCACGGCACGCGGGTCAGCGTGTCACTGCCTCAACGTTATGTGTAAGGAGCGGCCATGTTTGCGTTTTTAAAAGCTCCGGCCAACGCGCCGCTCATTACCGATAAACACGAGGTGGATACCCGCTATCGCTACTGGCGGCGGCATATTCTGATCACCATCTGGCTCGGCTACGCGCTGTTCTATTTCACACGCAAGAGTTTCAACGCCGCCGTGCCGGATATCCTCACCAGCGGCGTGCTGACCCGCAGCGACATTGGCCTGCTGGCCACGCTGTTTTACATCACCTACGGGCTGTCGAAGTTTGTGTCGGGTATCGTCAGCGACCGCTCCAACGCCCGCTATTTTATGGGGATAGGGCTGATTGCTACCGGGGTGGTGAACATTCTGTTTGGCTTCTCCACCTCGCTATGGGCCTTTGCGGTGCTGTGGGCGCTCAATGCGTTCTTCCAGGGCTGGGGGTCGCCGGTTTGCGCGCGTTTATTGACCGCGTGGTATTCGCGTACCGAACGCGGCGGCTGGTGGGCGCTGTGGAATACCGCACATAATGTTGGTGGAGCATTAATCCCAATGGTGATGGCGGCAGCCGCACTGCATTATGGCTGGCGTGCCGGGATGATGATTGCCGGGATGGTGGCGATTGTGGTCGGTATTTTCCTCTGCTGGCGGCTGCGCGACAGACCACAGGCGATTGGTCTGCCGCCGATTGGCGACTGGCGGCATGATGAGCTGGAAATCGCCCAGCAGCAGGAAGGCGCAGGCCTGAGCCGCAAAGAGATCCTCACCAAATACGTGCTGCTGAACCCGTATATCTGGCTGCTTTCGCTGTGTTACGTGCTGGTGTACGTGGTGCGTGCGGCGATCAATGACTGGGGCAATCTGTACATGTCGGAGACGCTGGGCGTTGATCTGGTGACCGCCAATACTGCCGTGACGATGTTCGAACTGGGCGGATTTATCGGCGCGCTGGTGGCGGGCTGGGGATCGGATAAACTGTTCAACGGCAACCGTGGCCCAATGAACTTGATCTTCGCCGCCGGGATTTTGCTCTCGGTGGGCTCGCTGTGGCTGATGCCGTTTGCCAGTTACGTGATGCAGGCGGCGTGCTTCTTCACCACCGGATTCTTCGTTTTCGGCCCGCAAATGCTGATCGGCATGGCGGCGGCGGAGTGCTCGCACAAAGAGGCCGCAGGCGCGGCGACCGGGTTTGTCGGACTGTTTGCTTATCTGGGCGCGTCGCTTTCCGGATGGCCGCTGGCTAAGGTAATGGAAGTCTGGCACTGGACCGGATTTTTCGTGGTGATTGCCATTGCGGCGGGGATTTCCGCGCTGCTGTTGCTGCCTTTTTTAAACGCCCAGGCGCCGCGCGACGTCAGCGAAGTGTGATGCACCTCACCTTTTTTCCCCGAGTAGGGCAAAACTAAGAAATTTTCCCGGTTTCACCTGGACGCTGTCTCAGGCGTGTCTCCCGACTGATTTTTACAATGCCTGCCATTCGCAGGTATAAAAATTAGCTCGGGAGTGTCAAATGCTGGCCTTTCTAAACCAGGTACGCAAGCCGACCCTGGATCTGCCGCTCGATGTGCGGCGCAAAATGTGGTTCAAACCGTTCATGCAGTCTTATCTGGTGGTTTTCATCGGCTACCTGACCATGTACCTGATCCGCAAAAACTTCAACATCGCGCAGAACGACATGATCTCCACCTACGGGCTGAGCATGACGCAACTGGGGATGATTGGCCTGGGCTTCTCCATCACCTACGGCGTGGGTAAAACGCTGGTTTCCTACTACGCGGACGGTAAAAACACCAAGCAGTTCCTGCCGTTTATGCTGATCCTCTCCGCCATCTGTATGCTCGGCTTCAGCGCCAGCATGGGCGCGGGTTCGACCAGCCTGTTTCTGATGATCGCCTTTTACGCGCTGAGCGGCTTCTTCCAGAGTACCGGCGGCTCGTGTAGCTATTCCACCATCACCAAATGGACGCCGCGTCGTAAGCGTGGATCGTATCTCGGTATGTGGAACATCTCCCACAACCTCGGCGGTGCGGGCGCGGCGGGCGTGGCGCTGTTTGGCGCCAACTATCTGTTCGACGGCCATGTCATTGGGATGTTTATCTTCCCGTCGATTATCGCCCTGATTGTCGGTTTTATCGGCCTGCGCTACGGCAGCGACTCCCCGGAATCTTACGGCCTCGGCAAAGCGGAAGAGCTGTTCGGTGAAGAGATCAGCGAAGAGGACAAAGAGACCGAAGAAAACGAAATGACCAAATGGCAGATCTTTGTTGAGTACGTGCTGAAAAACAAAGTGATTTGGTTGTTATGTTTCTCGAACATCTTCCTGTACGTGGTGCGTATCGGTATTGACCAGTGGTCCACCGTCTACGCTTTCCAGGAGCTGAAGCTCTCCAAAGAAGTGGCGATTCAGGGCTTTACTCTGTTTGAAGTCGGCGCGCTGGTCGGCACGCTGCTGTGGGGCTGGCTCTCTGATCTGGCGAACGGTCGTCGTGCCCTGGTGGCCTGTGTAGCGCTGGCATTAATCATCGCCACGTTAGGCGTTTATCAGCATGCCAGCAATCAGTATGTCTATCTGGCGTCGCTGTTTGCGCTGGGCTTCCTGGTGTTTGGTCCACAGCTGTTAATCGGCGTGGCGGCAGTCGGATTTGTGCCGAAAAAAGCGATCGGCGCAGCCGACGGGATTAAAGGTACTTTCGCCTATCTGATTGGTGACAGCTTCGCCAAGCTGGGCCTGGGGATGATTGCCGACGGTACGCCGATTTTCGGCCTCACCGGCTGGGCAGGAACCTTCGCCGCGCTGGACACCGCCGCCATCGGCTGTATCTGCCTGATGGCCATCGTGGCTGTGTTCGAAGAACGTAAAATTCGTCGCGAGAAAAAGATTCAACAACTGAAAGTCGCTTAAGTTAAGTGTGCATTGGTAACTTTTGCCCGCCTTAATGGCGGGCTTTTTTATGCCGTGGCGTTCATCCATCGACAGCGATAAATTTGCCGTTATGATGGGCATCCTGTCTGGTAATGGATGTGCGCATGATTTGGATAATGCTGACCACCCTGGTGGTTGTTTTTGTGGTGGGATTTCGGGTGCTGACGTCCGGTTCACGACGCGCAATTCGCCGTCTGAGCGAGCGACTGAATATTGATGTCGTGCCGGTAGAATCGATGATCGATCAGATGGGAAAAGTGCAGGGCGAGGCGTTTTTACAGTACCTGCACCGGCCTGACGAATCGCATCTGCAAAATGCTGCCCAGGTGCTGTTGATCTGGCAAATCGTGATTGTCGACAGCAGTGAGCCGAATCTGCTGCAGTGGCACCGTTGGCTGCAAAAAGCTCGGCTGGCTGCGCCGATTACCGACGCGCAAGTGCGTCTGGCGCTCGGATTTCTGCGCGAAATGGAGCCGGATATGCAGGAGCTTAATGCGTTTCAAATGCGCTATAACGCCTTTTT
The DNA here is from genome assembly GCF_030332265.1 of Citrobacter sp. Cu231. Lineage (NCBI taxonomy): Bacteria > Pseudomonadati > Pseudomonadota > Gammaproteobacteria > Enterobacterales > Enterobacteriaceae > Citrobacter > Citrobacter sp. Cu231. The sequence continues at coordinate 66,771 of NZ_JAOWIE010000034.1, forward strand.
CCAGCCCGAAGATGGCGTGCACTGGCTGCACTGACAGTAATTAATGCCTGATGGCATTACGCTTATCAGGCCGATAAAAGGGCCCTGCCGTAGATGGAATAAGCCACATCGCCATTCAGCCGTGAAAGTTGTTGAAACGTTAAATAGGTCACAAATTTAATGTTACACTGCGTAACTTTTCTACAATAATTCCACGCAGGTAACAAAATGAGTGAAGCTGTTGAACAAAAATCCCGCGCTGAAGTGAATATCCGACCTAACTGGTCGGCGGTATTCGCCGTGGCGTTCTGCGTTGCCTGCCTGATAACCGTTGAGTTTCTGCCCGTTAGCCTGCTAACGCCGATGGCACAGGATCTGGGTATTTCGGAAGGTGTTGCCGGACAATCGGTGACGGTGACGGCATTTGTCGCTATGTTTGCCAGCCTGTTTGTGACGCAAATCATCCAGGCGACCGATCGTCGCTACGTGGTGATCCTGTTTTCGGTGCTGCTGACGCTCTCCTGCCTGCTGGTTTCCTTTGCCAACTCTTTTTCGCTGTTGCTCGTTGGCCGCGCCTGCCTCGGTCTGGCGCTTGGTGGCTTCTGGGCGATGTCGGCGTCGCTGACCATGCGTTTGGTTCCCGCTCGTACGGTGCCGAAAGCGCTGTCGGTTATTTTTGGCGCAGTCTCCATCGCGCTGGTGATTGCCGCCCCGCTGGGAAGTTTTTTGGGCGGCATTATCGGTTGGCGTAATGTGTTTAATGCGGCGGCGGTCATGGGCGTGCTGTGTACGATTTGGGTGGTGAGAGCGCTGCCATCGCTGCCCGGTGAGCCTTCGCACCAAAAACAAAATATGTTCAGTCTGCTGCAACGTCCGGGGGTGATGGCCGGGATGATTGCCATCTTTATGTCCTTTGCCGGGCAGTTCGCCTTCTTTACCTATATTCGCCCGATCTATATGAATCTGGCGGGCTTTGACGTTGATGGTCTGACGCTGGTGCTGCTCAGTTTCGGTATTGCCAGCTTTGTTGGTACGTCGCTTTCGTCGGTGATTCTGAAGCGCTCGGTCAAACTTGCGTTAGCCGGCGCGCCACTGGTGTTGGCGTTCAGTGCGTTGGTCCTGATCCTGTGGGGCAGCGACAAAGTTGTTGCGGCTGGCATTGCGATTATCTGGGGACTGGCGTTTGCGCTGGTACCGGTAGGCTGGTCGACGTGGATCACGCGCTCACTTGCCGATCAGGCAGAAAAAGCCGGATCCATCCAGGTCGCCGTGATCCAGCTTGCCAATACCTGTGGGGCCGCAGTAGGAGGCTATGCGCTCGATAACCTCGGATTGCTGTCGCCCCTGATGCTTTCCGGCAGCCTGATGCTGCTGACGGCGCTTCTGGTGGCAGCAAAAGTTCGCATAAAGGGCATGCAATAAACTAAGCTCGGTATGCCGGATCGCTATCCGGCATCCTGGTTATTTTTAATTAAAACCCTTGTTTTGGGCGGTATGGGCAAACCATTCGCCGCTTTTCTTCACCGTACGTTTTTGCGTGTCTAAATCTAACTGGACAAAACCGTAGCGGTTTTTATATCCGTTGAGCCAGGACCAGTTATCAATAAAAGTCCACATATGGTAGCCAAGACAATTGCAACCTTCGCTAATGCCTTTATGTAGCCATTTAAGATGCCCGGAAACAAATTCAATGCGGTAGCTGTCGTTGATCTGGTCATGCTCAACGAAACGTTGCTCATTTTCCACACCCATACCGTTTTCAGAAATAAAGCAGCGCGGGTTGCCGTAATTATCACGCAGATTAGTAATAATATCGTAAATACCTGGCTCATAAATTTCCCAGCCACGGTAAGGGTTCATTTTACGCCCCGGCATTTCGTAATAATCAAACAGCCACTCTGGCATAAACGGCGCGTTTGGATTAACGGCAGTATCACGACATTTCACGCGGCGCGGCTGATAATAATTGATACCAAGCAGGTCGATTTTCCCCTCGGCGATGAGCTGACAGTCGCCTGGCTGACAGGCTGGTAGCTGATCGTACTCTGTCAGCAGTTCGACCAGATCCGCCGGATATTCCCCTTTTAGTACCGGGTCAAGAAAGCTGCGGTTAAACAGCAGATCCGCATGGTGCGCGGCTTTTACATCCGCCGGGTGCTGCGAGCGTGGATAAGAGGGCGTCAGATTTAGGATCACACCGATTTCACCGCCGTAGTTTCCGGCGCGATACGTTCGCACCGCCTTGGAATGCGCCAGCACAGTGTGATACGCCACGGTGGCCGCGCGTTTGAAATCCACTACGTTAGGGTAATGGAAGTCATACAAATAGCCGCCTTCCACCGGGACAATCGGTTCATTAAAGGTGAACCAGTGTTTAACCCGGTTGCCGAATAATTTAAAACAGGTCTGCGCGTAGCGTCCAAACGCCTCAACCACGTCACGGTTTTCCCAGCCGCCTTTCTCCTGCATCACCATCGGCATGTCGAAGTGAAACAGGGTGATAAACGGTGTAATACCTTGCGCCAACAGCTCGTCGATGACGTTGTTATAGAAATCGACGGCCTCAGGATTAATCTCGCCAGTACCGTCCGGAATCAGGCGTGACCAACTGATTGAGGTGCGGAAGCTGTTATGTTTCAGCTGTTTGAGCAGTGCGATGTCCTGTTTCCAGTGCTGATAAAACGTTGAGGTGTTCGCCGGGCCAACCCCTTGGTGGAAACGCCCAGGCTGACGGTCGAACCACACGTCCCATGTTGTCTGGCTTTTGCCGCCATTCAGGCTATCCCCTTCGGTTTGCAGCGCCGAGCAGGCACTCCCCCACCAAAAGTTATCAGGAAAACGGTATCGCATTATCTTGCTCCTTGATGTATTTCACTTCCCTACACAATAGGCGATTTTGCTACGCAGAAACCGGTTACAGCGCTCGTTTTTCAATACGATAGTTACAAATCCGGGCATTCAACTTTGCCCAACGCTTCCCAGTAGTTGTTCTGGTTATTTCTTTGTATTGCCAGAATAGCCTCGCGGATATGCTGCTGATTACGTGTATCAGACATAATCGTTTTTTCCCACACATCATCGGAGGGTGATCCCTGTGGGGTGCAAATCTTGCGTAAGTCCTTTAATACGGTGTTTTTTTCATGAACGGACTGTAGAGAGCCATAAGCCGAATCGGCCTGCGCAAAACTCGGCAGCGTGAAAAGAATGGCAATAAGCGGTAAAGCGGCTCGTTTCATGATAATAATCCTTGTTGTCGATGCGCATCATCTCAAGAGTAAGTGTAGACGGCATGCGTCTCACTCATCAGCCTGTGTTAATTTCCAAACAAAAAATCAGCCAGAAGTTGTACTTTTTCAGGAGGATAGGATGCAAATACAGATTACAGATACCATTACCGAAGACGATCAAAATGCCCTGCTTGCCGGATTGCGCGCCTACAACCGCCAGTTCCTGCGAACCACCAACTTTGGCGACCTGGCGGTGTACTGGCGCGATGAAAGCAATGAAATTCTGGGCGGGTTGATTGGCAAAATTAAAGGGGAATGGCTGTGTATAGATTTCCTGTGGATGCATGATTCGCTGCGTAAAGGTGGTTACGGCACAAAATTGATGCAGGCTGCCGAACAGACAGCGCATGAGAGAGGATGCCTGCATGCGCTGGTGGACACGATGAGTTTCCAGGCGCTGCCGTTTTATCAGAAAAACGGTTATCAGCTGCAAATGACCCTCGATAACTTTCCGGAAACCGGCTCTGCGCGGCATTATTTGTCGAAAACGTTTTGATGACCGGAAGGTCTGGACGCCGCCTCACTTTCTTGCGCAGCAGAATAGTGTATGTTCTGAACAATCATTTATTTCTTAAGCGGTAAAGAGATGAGACGGATTGAGATAATACTGGGGGAGCTGGAACGGCTGACGCGAGGACTGAATCTTGCCCATCTGGCGCAGGAAACAGCGTTCACAGCAGAAGCTATCGGCTTTAACCTCGGACTGGCGCGCAACTCGGTCAGTAAAGATCTCAATCAGCTCTGGAACGACGGCCTGGCGATTAAAAGCCGCGGACGCCCGGTATTCTTTCTGCATCGTCAGGCGATTGAAACGCTGCTGGGACGCAAACTCGATGAGTCCGAGCGCGAAGTGCAAACAGTTGCCGACCTGTTACCTGTTCAGGAAAACCAGGCGACAGAGGATCCCTTTTCTGGCCTGATTGGTTACGATCGCAGCCTGCGCGACGCGGTGGAAAAAGGCCGCGCGGCGGTGCTGTATCCCCACGGGCTGCACGTTCTGCTGACCGGTCCCTCCGGCGTCGGCAAAACCTTTTTTGCCGAACTGATGCACCGTTTTGCCTGCGAACGCGCAGTGGGAGCGTCGCCGCCGCTGGTTTACTTTAACTGCGCGGAATACGCCCATAACCCGGAGCTGCTTTCTTCGCACCTGTTTGGTCATCGACAGGGGGCATTTACCGGCGCAAATGAAAATAAACCCGGTCTGGTCGAGCAAGCCGACGGTGGCTATCTGCTGCTCGACGAAGTGCATCGTCTGCCGTATGAAGGTCAGGAAAAGCTATTTTCTATTCTCGACAAAGGCGAATACCGGCCGCTGGGTTCCAACGCCGTGGCGCGGTCTATTTCGGTGCGTCTGATTTGCGCCACCACCGAACCGGTAAGTTCGGCATTGTTGCGTACCTTCCAGCGACGTATTCAGGTGTGTATCGATTTGCCCGGCATCCGCCAGCGTTCAGTGGAAGAGCAGGTTGAACTGATCGTTGGCTTCTTACAGCGTGAGAGCCGCAAAATCGAGCGTACGATAAGTATCGACCGCACCTTACTGCTCTGGCTACTGAACAAGCCGCTGGAAGGTAACATTGGTCAGCTTAAGAGCGACATTCAGTTTCTCTGCGCCCAGGCCTGGGCCTCAGGGATGACCGAGCACAGCGACACGCTACAGCTGGATAAACGCCTGGCGGAGATTTCATTTAATGCCACGCCGGAACAGCGTTTGCTGGTTGGCGCGCTGTTCGAAGGCAAAGAGCATTTAAGCATCGATGCCCGCACGCTGCCCGCGCTGAAAAATTCACTGGCGACCGGAGCCGAAATAGAAGAGAGCGATCTCTTCTACAGCTTCCTGACCCGGGAATATATCAATCTGCGTAACAGCAACGTACCGCCAGCCGAAACGCTGGCGATCCTCAAAAACAAACTCAGTTCCATTTTTGAATATGGTCTCTACAGCCGTGACAGCGTGGGGCATCCGCCACGCTATGGCGATCAGATAGAAGAGCGCGTCACGCTGCTGATCGGCTGCGTTGAGCAGGTGCTCGGTTTCACGCTGCCGGAGAATCTGATTAACCCGCTGCGTAAACACTTCCTAGCGCTGATTGGCTATGTGCAGCGCGGGCTTATTCCCCAGCTTTATTCTTCCAGCTTGATCCTCGATCGCTGTAAAGATGAATATGACAACGCCACGCTGTTATGCCGGAAAATCAATGAACTGTTGCATATTCAGTGTCCGGCGACGGAAGTGGTCTGGTTGTGCCTGTTCCTCAAAGAGTGTCGCCATTACCGCCAACGGATTGACGCCAGTCCGGACTGCGGAGTGATTTTGATTGCCCACGGTGCGACGACCGCCACAAGTCAGGCGCAGTACGTGAATCGCGTGCTGGAGCGCGAGGTGTTCAGCGCTATCGATATGCCTTTCGAGCAGTCGGTGCATGACACGCTGGAAGCCCTGACGCAGATGATCCAGACCCGGCAATATCGCCGATTGATCCTGATGGTGGATATTGGCTCACTGGTCCATTTTGGCAGCACGATCAGTAAGTTATTCCAGATAGACGTACTGCTAATGCCCAATATCACGCTCACCAGCCTGCTGGAGATTGGGCTGGATTTAAGCTACGAAACCAGCGACTTGCCGCAGCTGGCGGCGTTGATGCAGAGCAAAAATATTCCCTGTCAGCTCTGTACTCCGCAGCAGGAAAACAGCGGTAAAGTGCTGGTTATCTCCTGCATCACCGGGATGGGAACGGCAGAGAAAATCAAAAAGGTGCTGGAGGAGAGCTTCGGTGAGTTGATGTCGCAGGATACGCGGATGGTGATCCTCGATTACAACGAAGTTCGCAGCCTGGAGCGTGTTCAGCAGGCGATTAACGCCAGTGAACGCCTGGCGGGAATAGTGGGCACTTTCCAGCCAGGACTGCCGGATATTCCGTTTATCTCGCTCGAGGAGCTGTTCTCTGAGCAAGGCCCCGAGCTGGTACTCAGCCTGCTGACGCCAGATCTCTCCAGCAGCGAACGCCGTCTGGAGATGGAGCGCAGCGCGATGCGCTTTATCAGCGCGTTGACTATGGAGAGCATCATTAACCATATTTCGGTGCTCAACCCGCAGCGAATTCTCAAAGAGATGGAAGGCGTGCTGAATCATCTGACCACCGCGCTTTCGCTCAAACCGAGCCGTCAGGTGACACTGCGCTTCCTGATCCACTGCTGCTGTATGGTCGAGCGTATCGTGATTAACCGCAAACCGTTACAGATGGCGCTGGAGAACAAGCCGGATCTGGATAATCGCGCGTTTAGTGTCATTAAATCCGCTTTCCTGCCGATCGAAGAGGCCTATGCCATTCGCTTATCGGACGCGGAATATTTTTATATTTACGAACTGCTGTATAGCTAATTCCTTTACTGGCGCGGCTTTCTGCCTCGCCAGCGCTCCTCTCCTCCCCGCGTGACACAAATTCTGGCACAGCCTTTGCTCTGTTTACCTATGTCTATGTAATCGAGCCAGGAGGCCATTTTGACTACCACTGAATCCTTGCCCCAGATCCTGCTGCTGACCCATGGCGGCTGGGGGCAACAGCTTTGCAACAGCCTGCGCATGGTGATGGGTGAAATCAAAGGCGTGACGGAAATTGCGCTGATGCCCGTTGATACGCTCGGCGAGTTTTATCAGCGCGTTGAAGCCGTAGTGAAAACCATGCCGGAAGGCTCATTGATCCTGACTGATTTTATTGGCGGCACCACCTCCAACGTGGCGGCGCGGCTGAGCGCCGATTACCCGGTGGCTGTTATTTCCGGGCTCAACGCCTCTTTGCTGCTGGAGGCGCTCGACAAACGCGAGCATGGCCGGTTGACCACCTGCGTGGCTGAACTGGTCGACGCCGGGCGTAGCAGTTGCCTGGACGTTGTCGCCCACGTGCGTCAATTACAACAATCACAATAAGGAATAAACATCATGGCAAACATCGTCTTATGTCGTATCGATAGCCGTCTGATTCATGGACAAGTGGTGACCAAATGGGTTGGGCAATCTCAGGCAAACCGGATTGCGGTGGTTAGCGATGAGCTGGATGCCGATCCGTTTATGAAAAACATCTACCTGATGGCCGCGCCGCCAAACATCAAAGTGGATTGTTTCGGTAACCAAAGTTTTGCGGCCGCCTGGAAAGAAAACCAGCTTGGTGACGGCAAAGTGCTGGTGCTGTTCCCTTCTCTGGCGGCGGTTCAGGAAGCGGTCCAGTTGGGGTTTGACGTCACTACCATTCAGGTCGGTGGGCTGGGCGGTGGGCCAAACCGCAAAGCGGTATTCCAGAACATTACGCTGGATGAAAAAGACGTCGGCATTCTGAGCGACCTGAAAAATCGTGGGATTCAGGTGTTCTTCCAGACCATCCCGGAGGATAAGCCGCAGTCGCTGGACGATATCCTGAAAAAATTCTAACTCTTTGATAACATGGTAACTAATTATGGATACTTTAGTCTTTGCAAGCCTGATGGGGTTGTATTACTGGTTTGCCCGCTTACGCCTTGGCTACACCTTCTCCGCTATGCTGCTGCAACCGGTGGTCATTGCCGTATTCGTTGGCCTGCTGTTAGGCAATATGGAAACGGCGATGATCATTGGCGCAGGTATGCAGCTGGTTTACCTCGGCGTGACCTCCACGCCGGGCGGTAACGTCCCGTCGGATCCGGCGCTGGCCGCCTGTATTTCAATTCCTATCGCCGTGAAGGCCGGAATGGACCCGAACCTGGCTATCGCGCTGGCGATCCCGTTTGGCGTCATCGGCGTGTTTCTCGACCAGCTGCGCCGCACGTTAAACGCGGCCTGGGTGCATATGGCCGACAAGCATGCGGAAACGGCCAACATGGCGGGCATTATGCGCTGTGCGTTCCTCTACCCGGCGTTGCTTGGCCTGGTACTACGTTTCCCGGTGGTTTTTGCCGCCAACTATTTTGGTCAGGACGTGGTGGAAAGCTTCCTTAAGCTGATGCCGCACTGGCTGACGCACTCTTTTGAAATTATGGGCGGCATTCTGCCAGCGCTGGGCTTCGCCATCACCATTATGGTGATCGGTAAAAAGAGCTTGCTGCCGTGGTTTATCGGCGGATTCTTCGCGGTGCTGTACCTGAAGGTGGACATCATGGCGATGGCAATCTTTGGAACCTGCGTGGCCTTCCTGATTAAAGGTCTGGCAAAAAATGAAGGAGCAGCATGATGAGCAGCGACGTAATGCAACACGAACTGGTGGAGCGTGCGCGTGAAAGCGGCACGCTGACCAAAGCCGATATCACCAAAGCCTGGTTTATCTACTGGCTGGGCGCGGAAGTTTCCAGCTCCTATGAGCGTTTGCAAAGCCTGATTTTCTGCGCCTCGATGACGCCGATCATCAAAAAGCTTTACCCGCAAAAAGAGGAACAGGTAGAAGCGCTGAAACGCCATCTGAACTTCTTCAACTCAGAGCAGACGTTCGGGGCGGTAATTCAGGGAATCTCCATTGCGATGGAGGAGCAAAAAACGCGCGGTGAGCCGATCAGCGACGCATCCATCACCGGGATAAAAACGGGTTTGATGGGGCCGCTGGCCGGGATGGGAGATTCGATCATCTGGGCCGCCGTGATGCCGCTGTTAATTGCCATTTTCATCCCATTTGCCGCCAATGGCAGCGCGATGGGCGGAATTGTACCGTTAATCCTCTACCCGGCCATTACGTTAGCAATCAGCTACGGTATGGTGCACAAAGGGTACACGCTGGGGCGTGACTCGATTATCGGTCTGCTGCAGGGAGGGCGAATTAAGGAACTGATCTACGGCGCGAACGTGTTGGGCCTGATCATGATGGGCGCGCTGTCGGCAAGCTACGTCAAGATCACCACACCGTTAAAACTCAGTGCCCTGAAAGGCTCTGAAGTGGTGGTCCAGCAAATCCTCGACTCTATTGCCCCCGGCCTGTTGCCGCTGGCGGCGGTGTTCGCCATTTACTTCTATCTGGTGAAGAAAGGGCCGCGTTACACCACGATTTTGCTGTCAATTGTCGCGCTCAGCGTGGTCTGTTCGCTGCTGGGAGTGTTGTAAGCCATGACACAGAATATCTATCAACAACTGGGGCTAAAACAGGTGATTAACGCCTGCGGCAAGATGACGATTCTTGGCGTTTCCAGCGTCGCGCCGGAGGTGATGCAAGCCACCGCGCGGGCAGCTGCGGCCTTTGTTGAAATTGACCGGCTGGTGGACCGTACCGGTCAATTGGTTTCCCGCTACACCGGCGCGGAGGACAGCTATGTTACTTCGTGCGCCTCGGCGGGTATTGCGATTGCCGTTGCCGCTGCCATTACCCGCGGTGATCAGGCGCGAGTCACGTTGATGCCAGATAGCGCAGGTATGGCCAATGAAGTGGTTATGCTGCGTGGACATAACGTGGATTACGGGGCGCCCATCACCAGTGCGATTCGCCTGGGCGGCGGACGCGTGGTGGAGGTTGGCTCAAGTAATCTGGCGGCCCGCTGGCAGCTGGAGAGTGCGATTACCGACAACACCGCCGCGCTACTGTATGTGAAATCTCATCACTGCGTGCAGAAAGGTATGTTAGACATTGCGGACTTCGTGCAGGTTGCGCAGGTTCACAACCTGCCGCTGATTGTTGATGCCGCCGCCGAGGAAGACTTACACGCCTGGGTGGCGAGCGGGGCGGATATGGTGATCTACAGCGGGGCAAAAGCCTTTAACGCGCCGACCTCCGGGTTTATCACCGGAAAGAAACAGTGGATTGCCGCGTGTAAAGCGCAGCACCACGGTATTGCCCGGGCGATGAAGATCGGCAAAGAGAATATGGTCGGGCTGGTGTATGCCCTGGAAAACTATCATCAGGGGCAAACCGTGGTCACCGCTGAAGAACTGCAACCTGTGGCGCAGGCGATTTCAGCGATTCACGGATTGAAGGCGGATATTGAGCAGGACGAAGCCGGGCGCGCCATCTGGCGGGTTCGTATTCAGGTTAATGCACAGGAGTTGGGGCTGGATGCCTACGCCGTAGAAGCACAGCTGCGCGGGGGCGATATCGCGATTTACGCGCGTCGTTATAACCTTCACCAGGGTGTCTTTAGTCTCGACCCGCGTACGGTCGCAGAAGGGGAAATGGTGCTGATCGTGGCGCGATTAAAGGAGATTGCAGAACATGCAGCACATTAATTTTTATCGTAATAAAGTGGCCATTAACGTGCTGGCAAAAGATATCGCCAACGCCCGGGAAATCTATGACGCCGCCGAAGGCCATGCGGCGATCGGCATCCTTTCCGCGCAGTTTGCCTCGGTTGAGGAAGGCGTTGTGGAAGTGAAGCGCTGGATGGCTGAAGTGCCGTCAATTTCCGTAGGGCTGGGGGCGGGCGATCCGGCGCAGTATTACAAAGCGGCAATGATTGCCTCACAGGTCCATCCGGCACACGTCAACCAGACCTTTACCGGTTGTGGTTTTGCGGCAGGCGCGCTGGCTGCAACGGGTGGCGAGCAGACCCACATCAACGCCCTGGTCAGCCCGACCGGAACGCCTGGCGAGGTGCTGATCTCCACCGGCGTCAGCAGCAGTCGGGGTACGCCGGCCCGCGTTTCTTGTGATGCGGCAGTGCGCATGATGCTGGACTCTGGCGCGCATGCGGCGAAGTTCTTCCCGATGGGCGGTGAGAAATCGTTGCCTGAGCTTTACGCGCTGGCGACGACCGCGGCGCGCAACGGCATGACGTTGATTGAGCCGACCGGCGGTATCGATCTGGATAACTTCGGCATTATCCTGCGAACTTGTCTTGAGGCGGGCGTACCGCGGGTCATGCCGCATGTGTACAGCTCGATTATCGACTCGCAAACCGGCAATACCCGGCCTGAAGATGTCGCCAGATTGATGGAGATAGTCAAAACCCTGGCGTGATGTTGCTATCGCCGGATGGCACACAATAAATGCCCGGTAAGCGTTAGGTGCCACCGGGCATTTTTGTACATATGTCTGCTTTATTCTTTTTTCTTCTTGCTGATGCTTTTTCGTTTTTTAAACCGCAGCGGCCTTGCCGCTATAGTCATTTCATTACTCATCAGGCGGTTATTACTAAAGGATAAAACGTGAAGTTGAAGATACCTTATTTCAGGGCTGGGACGGCGGTATTACTGGCAGGATTATTGCTGGCAGGATGCGATCAGCAGAGCAGTGATGCAAAGCATATCAAAGTGGGGGTGATTAACGGCGCAGAGCAGGATGTGGCGGAGGTCGCGAAGAGAGTTGCTAAAGAAAAATATGGCCTGGAGGTGGAGTTAATTGGGTTTAGCGGTTCTTTGCTGCCCAACGATGCCACCAATCAGGGTGAGCTGGATGCCAACGTCTTCCAGCATCGTCCGTTCCTCGAACAAGATAATAAAGCACACGACTATAAGCTGGTTGCGGTGGGCAATACCTTTGTGTTCCCGATGGCCGGTTATTCGAAGAAAATCAAAACCGTTGCGGAGCTTAAAGATGGTGCGACGATTGCGATACCTAACGATCCTACTAACCTCGGGCGGGCGCTGTTGCTGCTGCAAAAAGAGAAGTTAATTACGCTGAAAGCAAATACAGGCTTGCTACCCACAGCGCTGGATATTACTGATAATCCGCGACATCTGAAAATTATGGAACTGGAAGGCGCGCAGTTGCCGCGCGTAATGGACGATCAGAAAGTGGATGTAGCGATTATCAGTACCACCTACATCCAGCAAACCGGACTTTCTCCGGTACATGACAGTGTATTTATCGAAGACAAAAACTCACCGTACGTGAACATCCTGGTGGCGCGAGAAGACAATAAAGATGCCGAGAATGTGAAGGAATTCCTGCAATCTTATCAGTCACCGGAAGTGGCAAAGGCGGCAGAAACTATCTTTAACGGCGGCGCGGTTCCGGGCTGGTAATCGTGACCTGTTGCCGCGCCGATTGGGATTAAACCGCTCTGGCGCGGCGACGTGAGTCCATTGAGATCAGTACTACCGATGAGAGGATCAAAAGCGTGCCCAGCCAGTCAGGCAGGGTAAATGTAATGCCTAACAGCAGCAGGGACAGCAATGCGCTGCTCAAGGGTTCCGCGCAGCTTAAAATGCTCGCCTTCGGCCCACCAATCATCTGCGCGCCTTTCAGGTACAGGCTAAACGTGAGTGACGTGCCGATGACCACCAGATAGAAAAACGCCAGAATTAAACTGCCATTAACCACGAAGTTTGTTCCCTCTCCGGCATAGAACGGGAGCAGGATCAGGCCACCTATCAACATGCTCCAGCCGACGATCGGCAGCGTACCGTAGCGCGCGATAAGCGTAGAGGGGTAAGTGGTGTAGAACGCGGCGGCAAACGCCGAAGCAATTCCCCAGAACAGCGCGGCAGGTGAAATAGACAGCGACGTTGGGTTACCGTGGGTGACCAGTAAGAAGGTGCCAATGAGCGAGGTGAAAATCGCGGTCAACACTAATATTCCCGGTCGTGCTTTGCGAACCACGGAAAACCACGCCACGATAATGGTCGGTGACAAAAATTGCAGTACCGTTGCCGTGGCGGCGTTAGATTTTTCAATAGTCAGCAGGAAGGTGAGTTGTACGGTGAGCGCTCCGGCTACGGAAAAAATCAGCAGACTGATGGCATCTTTGCGGTTTTTGATAATGGAGAAGACTTTATCGCCGTGAACGAAAGAGAGCATCAGCAGAATCAGCCCGGCGAATATCAGGCGCGTCATGGTCAGAAATTGTGACGACATCTGACTTTGCTCCATGATGTACTGCGCACACACGCCCGAACTTCCCCACAATACGGCGGCAATCAGGACGTTCATCATCCCTCTTCTGGTGGAACTCATCTTTCCCTCTGCATGTTGTTTTGTCTTATTTGTGTGCAGGCATCATAGCAGAGATATCGAAGTCAGTAAGACATGACTGGTGCAGCCCCCCTCGCGTAGTAGGGAGGCTTCGTCAGTTATTTTATGGCGCAATCGGCGTCAGATAATCCAGCCGTAGCGGTTCGGCGAGTAGATCGTTCATTTGCAGAATAAATGCCTGGAAATGTGGCAGAGTGATATGTTCATCCAGACTGGCCTGACCGCGCCAGGATTCGCGTACGTAGAATACATCCGGTGTGTCGCGTAACTGGAACAGAGCATATTCAATATTGCCCGGCTCCCGGCGAGTGGGTAACAGCAGGTTCTGCAGCGCTTGTTTCAGTGCGTCGATCTTCCCTGGTTTGGCTTTCAAGACCGCAATAATTGAAATCACTTCTGAATCAGACATGTTAAAACCCCTCCAGCACAATCTTGCCGACCGAACGACCAGTTTCAATTTGCGCATGGGCTTTTTGCAGGTTCGCCGCGTTGATAGCGCCAAAATGCTCGCCCAGCGTAGTGCGGAGGGTGTTGTCGTCGATCAATTGCGCCACACGGGTTAATAGCTGGTGCTGCGCGATGATATCGTGAGTGGTAAACATCGAACGGGTAAACATAAATTCCCAGTGCAGCGAAATACTTTTAGCCTTCAGCGGACGGGCATCGAGGAATTCAGGGTCGTCAATCAGCGCCAGTTTGCCCTGTGGTGCCAGTGCGGCAATAATTTGTTGATAATGCTGCTCGGTATTGTTCAGGCTGGCAACGTGCGTCACTTCCTTAACCCCTATCCGTAACAGCTCATCCGTCAGCGGCTTGCTGTGGTCAATGACATGATGAGCGCCTGCATCACGTACCCATTTCTGGCTTTGCGGACGTGATGCAGTGCCGATGACGGTCATTCTGGTCAGCTTACTGGCCAGTTGCGTCAGGATAGAACCGACGCCGCCAGCTGCGCCAACGATCAGTAACACATCATTTTCATTGCCGTTTTCCTCAACCCCCAGACGGTCAAACAGCATTTCCCAGGCGGTGATCGCAGTCAGCGGCAGCGCCGCCGCAGAAGCGTTATCCAGTGATTGCGGTTTCAGCGCGGTAATACGTTCATCAACCAACTGAAATTCACTGTTACTGCCAGCACGCCCCAGCGCACCGGCGTACCAGACTTCATCGCCCGGTGAGAACAGGGTGACTGCTTCACCGACGGATTTCACCACGCCCACGGCATCCCAGCCCAGAACGCGCGGGATATCAGCGTTAAAACCTTCGCGAACCTTGGTATCAACGGGGTTGACGGAAATGGCCTTCACTTCAACCAGCAGATCGTGCCCGGCGGCAACCGGCACGGGCAGGTCAATCTCTTGTAAAAATTCAATGTTATTGCCGTCGGTCGCGGCGCGGGTAATAGCGATGGCTTTCATAATCTCTCCGGTTCAGAAACCTTATCTCTGTTGAATAATTCGATGGTAAAGCGGCAGCAGAACGGGAAAAATAGCTCCACGGCGACAGGACTTATACTCGGGGAGTGAAAATGTTCCGGCTTGAAGATCTCACGTTGTTTGTCCGCGCCGCGGCGCTGAATAGTTTTAGCGATGCCGCGCGCGAAGTCGGCGTTCAGCCTGCTCAGGTTAGCTCTGCCATCAAGCGCCTGGAGTCGACGTTGGCTATCCGTTTGTTCGCCCGCTCCACGCGCAGCCTGCGCCTCACGCCGGAAGGCGAGGTCTGGCTACCCTATGCCCGCCAGATGCTGGACGTGATGCATGCCGGACTGCAAAAAATACAGACCCCGGAAGATGAAGTTTCGGGCACGCTGCAAATTGCCGTACCTTCCGATCTCGGGCGTAACCTGCTGTTGCCAGTGTTTCAGTCGTTTCGACGCCGCTATCCGGCGCTGCGACTACGGATATTTTTCTCCGACCAGGTGACGGATGTCTTTAAAGATCCCGTCGATGTTGCGTTTCGCTATGGCAACAACGAGGACGCGTCTTACGTTGCACTGCCTGTTGCACCTGGAAACCGACGCGTGCTGGTGGCCTCACCGGAATGGGTGACGCAAAACGGTGCTCCGCAAAGTCCGGGGGACTTGGCGCAGCTTAACGCCATGACCTTCGTATTACGTGGACGCCTGCACGATCGTTGGACGTTTACGCGAAACGGTGAGGTCAGCATCGTGCAGGTTAGCGGCACCATTATGAGCGATGATGCGGAAGTGATCCGGCGCCTGGCGATTGCCGGCGAGGGCGTGGCGTACAAGTCGTGGCTGGATGTCAGCGAGGATGTTCGTGACGGTCGATTACAACTGCTGATGCCGGATTATCAGGGAGAGACAGTCCCGCTGAATATGATTTGCCCGCATCGGCAGCAGCTTTCAACGGCGGTCCGTTTGCTGCACGACGCAGTGAAATCACGGTGTGAGGTGCTGAGCATTTCCCCAGGAAGTGTCTAACTGAAGGCGTATTATTTTTTTATCGATACGCATAAATAATAGCTACTCTCTATTTTTAGCATTAAACTGATCGGAACTCCGATCAGTTTATGATAATTACTCTTGATTATAGTAACCTCGATAAATATTATTCTTTTAATTAATGAGGAATTTATAATATGCTGGTTAATAAATTCCCGGTCATTGGTTAAATGAATTGTATATTTATCAAAATAGATTTGACGACATGCTGTTGCTACGATATAAGAAATAATCACTCTACTATATAACTATTTCTTTACCTAATTGTTAAATGGACTGACGATTTTTGTTATTGCGGTTTTTATTGTTATTGGGTAGGAGAGGGGACATTGAAGTCAAAGACTATAAATGATGTGTTGTATTATATAGAAGATAATTTTGTTTCGGGCATCGATATTGATGATATTTCACGGTTTTCTGGATATAGTCGAAGGCATATTCAGAGTGTTTTAAAACAACGAATTAATATGCCCGTGGGGCTGTATATTCGTAAGCGACGCGTAACCAAAGCGGCAAACTTGTTACGTCTTACCCATATGGATATTATTGATATTTCAGTGCGGGTAGGATTCGATTCCCAGCAATCTTTCTGTCGTGAATTTAAAAAACTAACAGGTTATACTCCCACAGAATATCGGAAAAATTCCAGTTGGGATCTCGCACCATTACTATCATTTGTACAGCGCTGTGATGTTGTTGTCAGCGAATTACAACTTCGTACCTTGCCTGCTGATACCGTTTACGGATTTCAGTATAACTATGATACACCAATCCCACCCGCCAGTGATTCGCATCTGCATCGGTTAAATTTGATATTTGAGCAACTTACCAGTTCAAAACAAAATGTGTGGGCATTAACCGATTTCTCTTCCAATCCAAACTCAATGATGCGATTGAAAGTAAAGAGTATCATTGGCAATAAAACTCATCATTCGCCAAATATCTATAATCGTTATGACTGTCCTTCGGGGGTTTATGCCTGTTTTTCATTCCGGTTTAAGAAAAAGGACTATCCATTCTATTCAAGATATATTTATTTGAAAATACTGCCAGAGAGTAAATTAAAAAGAAAAACAGGTTATGATATTGAAATATTTAAATATAATCAAGAAGATATTAACAATAAAACAATTACCTGTGAACATTACATTCCCATTGATATGTAATGTAAAAAAGCTCCACTTACGTGGAGCAAAGACTTCGCAGTACGCCTAAATTAGGAACGATTATTGGTATTCAGCATTGAAATACAAGACTGAGCGCACAATTCCAGGACTAACTTTGTTAGTTGTTTGATAATATTGTGCATAAAACGGGATAGAGTGGTTTCCATTATTCTGATGCGCTAAATGGATATACGTGGTATTTTTTAAGTTGATAACTCTTTGTTGTTGATCCAAAACCTGAATACCTATGCCAACCGCACCTTTGGGGTGGATATTCTGTAGTACACCACTATTACTGCTGTGATTATTCTCTATGCCGCTCCAGCTTAGAATAATCTGAGAAGGTGTTGTAAAATCACTTTTACAAAAAAGGTCGATAGTAAATGGTTTTCTTCCTGCAGTGCTGCCAGGGCCGCTAAACTGCTCAAGTGCTACACTGGGGAGTTTTACGTTGATTGTACGGTTACCTTTGATCGTGCATGACCGGTTGAGCATAGTAATATATTTTGCCGGCACAATAATATCCATCACGGGCAACGATTGAGTGGCACTTCTGATTTGCAGGTTGATCGCACCCGCAGCAGGCCCGGCCGCAAGCTGATTATCCAGCTTGATTAGCTCAATATTAATTTTGCTGTTTCTGAACTCATCTGCCGTCGCTTTAAAATCTGATGGCCACTGGATCTTTCGTCCGGTTGAGGTTTCCAGGGTGACTTTAATGCCAATACCGCTCACATTGCTACGCATAATACCGGGCTGTTTCATTGCGGACAGATCCCCAATAATCTGGGCAGAAAAAGGATGGCTGTCATTACAACCTGACGACTGAATATTCTGTAGGGAAAGTGTGCGCGTCTGAATAACCCCTCCGGACTGGATTGACTGTTTATCGTTAACGATTTCCGGTGACAAGATAATCTTTTGTGTGTTCAGGGTACATGCAGCACTGGCTGTCTGATGAATGCCCATTACACACCCCAGAATTAGAACGACACGTATTATTGACATGTGGCCTCCTGATTTTTTAACACGATCGTGCATTTCCCCGTTTCCAGTGAAACGAACACTTCTGGTGAGGTAGTTTCATCAATATAAAGCGCACCACCTTGCCCAACGTAGCCGACATGATTATTAGCTTTGTCGCGGATGATGGCGCCGAATGGCATTTTCTGCTGACCCTGCAGACGAGGATAAATAATATTCTGTTTTCTTAGTATCGTTTCAAAAGTGACTGGAATGACATTACCTTCATACGGCGCAATCTTGGCCTGGGTTTTGGTAAAATTCAGGCCTTCAGTTGAACCTTTTGGATCGATAGTGACGTCGTTTACGCGCCATGGACGAAGCCAGGGCAGAATAGCGTAGCCATTTTTATCGAAGCGGGTTCCAGGCACACCATCAAGATGCGCGCCATGCGCATCAGGCGCATGGACTAATGCGACGGTATCTGAGCGCTCTGGAGAGAACGTTATTCCCCCCGAGTGGCCAACCAGCATTCCACTCATTCCCCCGCTGACCTGGTGCCATGAGTTGCTCTGGCTCCACGTTCCGCTCAGAGAGGTATAAGGCGTACGTATCATGCCGTTTGTCCCCCATTCCACATCACCACCACGGGCATAGCCAGTATTTACGCCCCAAACGATATTATTTTCTTCATCAGACGACGTCGTGAAGCCGAGGCGTGTATTGCTCGCTTTGCCGTTATTGCTGTAGCTATCAGAGGAGATTTGTGTAAAACCGGCGTTATTCCGGGGCAGGAAATAGCTGAATGAGAGCATGATTTGGTCGTCTTTGGTGACGGAGCCCTGTTGATCCTCATTCCAGAAACGCTGGGCGGATATGCTCCAGGTCAAGTTGCCCCAGGCATTGGTATAACCCACGGCATACTGGCGATAGTTATCCTGTTGATCCCAGAATTTCTTAAGAGAGCCAGATAAATAGAATGAGCCCCAGGTGTCGGATAACGGCTGATTAATACTGGCGCTAAACGACTGCTTTTCGCGTAATGAGAGGTATTGGTTGACGGATGCTTGTGTATCCAGGGCATCCAGCGCATCGCGTTGACCGTAAAAGTGATGTGAACTGTATTTAGCTTCCAGCCAGAGCGAGGTTTCTGACCAAGGGAGAGTTCGATTCCATGTCAGACGATATTGTTGTCCTTGCTGGCGATCGTCCTCAAGATTCAGGCGAGATTGGGTGACATCAAGGGCGAATGCGCCAAGCTGGGAATTGAGCCCGCTACCGATGAGGGCTGACTGATAGCGCTCGAATCCGGATGCCCCCGTATACAACGTTAAATAGTTGTTCAGGCCATACTGCCAGTAGGCCTGTGCGGCAAACGGATCTTTATCATAATTATCTTCATTGACGGTCCCAAGGGTGATGCCATAGCGCGAAACGCCGGGTTTTAGTAGTTGTGGTACTGAAGAGTATGGAACGGTAAAACGGCGGATACGTCCGTCTGATTCCTGAATCGTGACCAGCAATTCGCCGCCAGTATTCGCGGGCAACACTGATTCAATCGAGAATGGCCCAGCTGGAACCGAAGACTGATGAATAGTTTGGCCATCCTGGGTAACGGTGATGCGGGCGTTGGTCTCTGCTACGCCACGAATGATTGGCGCCCAATTTAGCGTGCTGTCCGGGCGCATTAAATCCTCAGAAGCCAACCCCATCCCAAGAATAGCAATACTGTCGAACATCTGGCTGTCAGTATAGAACTTGCCAGCGCTGAACATGGATTTCCAACTAGTGATTGGCCGCTTTAGCGTTGTACGATTATTCGTGTAATGGCTGCCCATTTTGCTGTCCCAATTTTGGCTACCAAAATGTTCAATTAGCCACCCGCCAGCGGAGCTGCGGATATCCATTCCCAGCCAGGCGCTGTCCGTACTTGAGCGATTGCTACCGCGTTGCTGAGTACTGTAATAATCTGCGTTGTAGCCGAAATTAATCGCCGGAACTCCCGGTTGCCATAATTCAGGTTGGATATAATTAGTTTCTATATTGTCGAGATAGGCCTGGGGGACGGTGATGTGCAGTTCAAGTTGGCTGGTATTGAGCTTCTCAGTTGTTTTACCGCTGGTATCCCAATCAGCCAGACGTTGGCACTCCTTTGGTTGGTGTGCCAGCGTTTGATTCATTTTCCCTGGGTTAATACCCATACCTGTGAGGAAGGCTTCAGAGTAACAACTGACTAACTCTCCGTGATTATCTTTTTTGAATGAGAGCTCACGACGTCCGCGCCAACTATCATTAATATAAATATCTACAATATATGTTCCTGGTAATAAACCAGCGGCATTGAATGATTGTAAATCGTTAAGCGAAGCATTGCCCATCAAGATGGCATTATCAAACTCGTAGCGAGACCTGTCTTCTGCGTGAAGTCCAACTGAAAATAATGAACCATGAAAAATAACGAAACAGGGTATGGTGAGGATCCTTTTACATAAACCCATTGTTAATTCCTTTTATCCCTTTTTATTAATTAACGGTTGTTTTGTGTTCCACAATTCCGCCGTAATCAGTAATTGCTTGTAAAACAACAGACTCGCCCCGGCTAATTTGTTGTTTTGCACTGAGAGTGGTTTTGCTTTTCGGGGCGATCATGACACCCTCGTTTATGAGTCCATGGCCTGATGACGTCACAACATCTGCAACAGTGATGAAGAACGGGGTAGGGTTTACCAGTGTTATGTCTCGTTGGTTTGCCAGAATTTGTACCTTGCTTTCCGCATTCTGACGGTCACCTAACCCACTGGGTCGCCAGAAAAATTTGAAGCGCGAGCGAATAGCCAAATTGAGCATGGCTGAATTTTCCGTGATGTTATTCTTATCTACGGCAGGAATGTCCAGTATGTTTAGCCACCACATAGACTCTCTGTCAGTAGCGACAATATGTTTATCAGCGACTTTTTTTATTCTGAGTGATTGCCCATTACCTGCGTCAATGCGAGCAATGGGCGGGGAAATAATAAATGGAGTGGTAATTTCTTCTGGTAATTTTTCTGGGTCTCCTTCATCTAACCATATCTGGGCCAGCGAAGGGGATTTTCCTGTATTGGTCATTTGTATCGTTATTTCCGCAGAATCCTCAGCGTAAATAAATCGGGTACCATTGACAATGATATTGTTTGCGTGCGCAGTCGAGAGCGAAAATAGAGCTAATAAATAAATAAAGATTTTCATAAGGCCTCTATTAAAATAAATGCTATAGCGCAGAAGGCTATAGCATTGTGTATTTAGAGATAAGTAATGCTATAGTTTGCCTGGGCGCTTACAGGACCCGGTTTAACGTATGACGAATTATTATTATCTTTCGATATAATGTAACCTACATTGAATTTATAAGTTAAAATTGGGCTACCATTGTCATGTCGGAGATAACCTTCCTCAGGATCAAATCGGTTGCTGTTTTTATTCAGGTCAATACTTTTTTGTTTATTATCCGTGATAACTAGCGCTACATTTTTGTCTCCACTACTTGTCATATTTTTGAGATATCCCTCTTTGGTTAAATGGGAATTACCATTCCAGGATAACTTTGGAGTTGCGTTTTCATTAATATAACAATTTTTCACTCTAATACTGAATGATTGGAGTTGTGTTGCATGAGATTTGTTAACTAATGTATTGAGAACCGGGTTTAATTTTACCTGTTTATCTTTATCTCCGGTTTCAATTATGCACGAATTGGCATAAACGTGACCGGTGAAGTTAACTTTCCCTTTTGGATCCGGGTTAGGGCCATGTCCGAAATCTGCCATGGCGGAAGGAATTACGATGGCACAGCTAATTAAAGTAATAATTGATAGTTTACTCATAATGCGTTCCTCATTGAGAGATAGATCGTCCCTATTATCAGTAACATTGTCCGGGCACATTTTGTCTTGCGCCCTATAAGGCTGTCGCCCGCTATCAATTATGTTAGATAAATTATTGTTGTACATCGTAGATTGGACGTATTTCACTCATCCTATGATATTAACAATGATCGTTAAATATGAGCCTTAATGAATTGTTATCATCTGTAAGATGATTGAGGTTAAGATACTTCTTAACTCAACGTGTGATGTTAAAACATATAAAATACAATATGTTAAGTTGTCACTTTTGAAATTTTCAAAAAGTCGCAAACAAAAATCGAACTTTGTATTCGGAAAAAGCGAATGATCGTATTGCACAATTAGCTAAATTTCCATAATTCAATCAGATTATCTTTAATCTTAAGTAATGACTTGTTATTGGTTTTCCATGCAATAACAATAGGGAATATTGTCAATCCTCATTTGAATGAAGGCCACATATGCTTAACATGGACAGTAAGATAATACTGATTAGTAACCAATCAATACAGACGCAGCTGTTGCTGGATTATCTCAATAAGCAAAGCGATATACTGGTTGATTTTGTTAACATTAGCAGACCGGATATGTCTTTTATCGCTGAGGAAAGTATCATCCTCTATGATATTCAGGCATCTAGTCGTAAATTAAAAAATATCTGGTCAAAATTACTTAATGAAAGCGCATGTGGTTTGCGTGTTTATATTATTAATTGCCTGCGTTCGCTCCCGCTCTATGAGAACATGCTATGGCCAAATTTTGAGTCAATCGTACCAAATAATTGCTCTATTGAACATTTATTAACGCTTCTTAAAGAGGGGCGTAAAACCTCTCGTCCACCACGCTCACTGTCACCGCCGCAAAAAAATATAAACCTCACACCATCCGATAGTGACAACGGAGGTTTAACCGAAAGAGAATATGAAGTTCTGACTGAGTTGTCGAAAGGGGCATCAAATGTTGAAATTGCTAACGCATTTTTTATCAGTGAAAATACAGTGAGAACGCATATTTATAATATTTTTAAAAAAATCTCTGTGAATAACCGAACACAGGCCGCCTGCTGGGCCAACTCGCATCTTAGAAGCCCGGTTCTTGATCAACTACCCTGGAAAGAAATGTAAGTATACTGCTGGCACAAAGTTCTGATGTTGACTTTGTGCCAGGATATTATCGTGTCGTTACTCAGTCTTTTTTCGCTGCGTTGGCAAAGAAAATATCAGACTGAATGTCTTTAGTGCGGATGGTAAACAGCTGATTAGTCAGATCTTCCGTCAGCTTCTCGGCGTCAGCCATGATGCGAAGGTTGAAGTCATTCAGCATCTTATCGGCGGCAGGTTTATCGGTTTTCGCCATCTTCAGATACTCTGCTTCGACCTCTTTTTGCTCCTTCGCTACTTTGTCTTCCCACGCTTTGTAGGCCTTTTTGACGATTGGCGCGAGCTTCGGATAATCGGTCATGGTCAGCGTCTGTAATTTACGGTATTTCCAGTAAATGGATTGATCGTCCGCTTTATCGCTACCCATCGTGTAATTAGCCGGATACGCTTTCAGGCCGCTGTAGTACGGAACAAAGGCGGTGAGGTCGGCCATACCCAGACCAATATAGGTCGTTTCACCAATTTCTTTTGGCAACCACGGGCGAACCTGCATAACGTGCGCCTCATAGGTGCGGAAGACGCTGATCGGACGCCATGGCTCTTTACCGTTCAGACCGTTGGTGTATGGATCATGGCTGGTGCCTTCGTAATGGTTACGCAGTACGGCCTTCACATCGTCCAGCGTCATTTTCTTCTCTGGCGTCATGAAGACCGGGAATTCACGTCCTTTGGCCATATCCTGGTTTACGGAAGGATTGAACTCTTTCTGGATGGTCCATACGCGAGGGTCGTTATACGTGCGGTCACGTTCGTCATCACGGGTATAGGCTTTGGAGAAGTTGAATTTTCCGTCTTTTGCCGGTTCGTACAGACCTTTTTCGGTCGCAAATTGAATCAGGTTTTTTGACGCCATCATGTCAGGGTTTTTCGGATCGTAATCCTGTAAACGGCCCTGATTGCCGGTGGCAAAATACTGGTTATTCGGCAGGCGCTGTGCCATCCACTGGTGGCCGCTGCCGGTTTCGAGGTACCAGATCTCGTTATCATCGACGACGGCAACGCCAAAGCCTTCACCCGCACCGACGGTCTCAACGATATGGCCCAGCAGCGCCACGGCTTCACGCGCGGTTTTACTTTGCGACAGCAGAATATCCGGGATATCGTCTTCGGTGATCCCCTTATCCTCAACATACGGGTCGGCGGCCAGCGCTTTTGGTGAGGCAAAAATAGATTCTGTACCGCTCACACCGACGCCCAGTTCGTTAAATCCGGTCGCGCCGTGCAACTGGGTTTTCCAGTTTGGAACAGTGGTATAACGCAGCGAGTTTTTGGGTAGCGGCCAGGTAAAGTCATTCGCGCCGTTATGTGCTTTG
Organism: Citrobacter sp. Cu231; assembly: GCF_030332265.1. NCBI lineage: Bacteria > Pseudomonadati > Pseudomonadota > Gammaproteobacteria > Enterobacterales > Enterobacteriaceae > Citrobacter > Citrobacter sp. Cu231. Next base: position 90,847 of record NZ_JAOWIE010000034.1, read on the forward strand.
GTGCTGTATACCCCGGTCTGATTCTGTTTTGCCGGGTGAATGACAAAATGCTGCGCTTTCAGGGCATCGCTGTCAGCGCTACGTGCTACCAGCATGGAGCCGTCCGCTGATGCTTCATTACCGACCAGCAGGGTCGTACAAGCAAAACCTGATGAAACAACAGCTAAATTTATAGAAAGTGCAATCAGGCACTTTTTAAAAGTAAACATTACGTATCCCTCATATGTACGCCAAAAATACACCGGAAACATACCGTTTCCTGAAATGCGATAACGTCTGAACCCTCAGACATTGCTCGCGAGAGAGATAAACGCCCCTGCCCACGCCTTCTCTAAATATCCATCCGTAGATTGAAGTCTTCTGGGCAAAATAAAACGCCCATTTCGCTTAATTATTACGCAATAGATATCGTGATATTCAGGATGTTTCCTGATTCGGGATGAAGAATAGCAATGGGTTATTAGAGGATTCAGTGACCCATGTCGCGTAAGTTGATGATGGAATATATGAATTCCAACGAGAGGGGGCGCTTTTTGTATCTGGATATGACATTACCTTTTGCGGCAGTACAGCGAAGGAACAGTGGAAGTCGCTACTATCCACGCCCCTTTATACTCCTCCATGACCAGACTCAGGCGCTGTCCGGTTTCGCGATAAAAACTGGGCAAAGTCTCGTTGATATCATCTTTATCGGCAGAGTCCGAGAAGGTTTTTACCAGTTGCGTCGACTGCAGCACGCGCGCGTCGTGGTGCTGGGTATAGGTAAAATAGATGTTTCTGCTAATACCTGTGACGTGACGTCCGTACAGTTTTCCGGTTAAGGTTGCCAGTCCCTGATGGTCGTACAGTCGGTACGACACCGTACCGGTAAAGCGGTTGCTGCCAATGTTCCACTCCACGTTACCGACGCAGTTCAACGGTCTGTCGGCGTAGCGTGAATACCATAACCAGGCTCCTGAACCCAGCATCAATACCACCCCGATCGCCAGCAAGATAAGATTGTGTATTTTGTTCATTTCCCGCGCATCCAGTAATAATGAGTAGAACAAAACGCGTGAACATCTATCCGCGCATCCTTATCGCATACAAAGGCCACCATCCTTTGTGCCTTACGGTAACCTGAAAGAAATACATGTTTATTATCTTCACAAAGATCGGGATGCGATTGCATCAGGCTGAAATAGCTTTCCAGATTGTGTTCATTCGGTGAGTAATAAATTTTACAGTTTTCCTGTGAGGGAATTTGCATAGAAACCGACACGAATTTACTAAACGGCATGACAGGGCGAGTCTGATACCACACCAGCCAGATAATCAGAGTAGTAATAATCACTCCGGTGGTTAAGAAAATGTTCCACCAGGGAGTCGACGTTGCTACTTGCGGTGGAGAGGGTATTACCTCTGGAACCTTGTTTTCCTTAATAAATGGTGCTAAGGGGGGCTCGATTTGGGAATGTGTGATCGTCTCCACATGCGTATTCTCATTTAATCTGAGTCCACGCCGGGAAATAGTTTTGACGGTATCACGGGGCAATCCGACATCCGCCAGTGCATTGCGCAACGTCAAAATTGCCTGGTAAAAAGTATTGGTTGTGGTCACATTGTTTCTTTCTCCCCAACCTACTTTGAGCAGCGTGTTCTGAGAAACAATGTCACTTGCGTGAGTAATTAAATAGAGAAAACAGAGCGAGGCAGGGAGTTGCAGTTGAATTGTTCGTCCTGTCTGTCGATTGACCAGGCTTTTGTTATCAGGATTAAATTCGACCAACTGGTTGATAAGGTACAATGCCCGCCCCTTAGTAACGAAAATGTCTCATATGTTGCATTAACATACCCATTTAATATTACATCGAAATGGATAAGACGCCTCTACCTTTGTACTTGATCAAAGATAAGAATTTTGTGTGCAACTATTAAATCATTTTAATACAATGATTTAGGTTGATGATATCTTAGGTGGTAATTAACTAAGGTTAAATAATGAGAATTAATTACAGGTTTATCTGATTAGTTATTATATTTATCCCATAACATCACAAAGGTTTCTGGTTTTTAGGAATCTTGAGATTTACTAAAATCATTTTGTAAGGTTTTGTTTTAGCAAATAGTGCTGTATTTACGTCTATCGTGATGTCTGGATTTGTGTATAAAACTCCTAATATATTGGCTGTTAGTCTGAGAGAAAGCTTCGTAATACTGATCAACATAACGACATTTACAGGTGGAGATTGTTTTTCTATAGGATTTTATAACAAGTTCACCACTCGACTGTTATTAGCAGAAACGGATTTCACCACGTGTCGGATTGACACATTTATTTACCGATGAAATATTTATGGAAAATAACAGGGGCATAGTTGATGAAGAGAAAGCCGCTACAGAGTGTTCGTTGCATAAGCTGTGAATTATCCTGTGAATTATTTCCGGATGCTGCCGTACGTGCACAGTATTGCCACCGAGCCGCTTTTGCTGTCTGGCCAGAGGGTAATGATTATTTGAAAAAAGGTATTATTGAAAAACTTTTACTTAATAATCATAACCATTTATCCCACGGATTTATTTTTATCGATTTTTCATTCCCGAACTTGCGCTTGTTCACCGACCCGCAATGGGTGGATCGCCTGACGCAGAGTGGTATGCATATCGTATTGATAGCGGACCGGATCCTGGCACCGTTAGCCAATTACTGGTTATCGAAAAGCAATAAAATTCAAGGGGTTATTTATTCCAATGATAGTGATGAAGTTCAACATCAGAAAATACGTCGCTTATTCCGGGGGCATCTCGCCAACAGCAAACGTGGGCGTTCATTAAATTATACGGAAATGATATTACTCAAGCGATTTATTTCAGGGATAAGTATTCAGCAAATCACCAGAATAGATAATATTGATGTTAAGAGAATATATGTCTACAAACTTCGACTTGAAGATAAGTTAGGTCTGAGTATTCATAAAATACTCTCTAACATTTTATAGCTGATTCTCATTTTTATTATTTCCACATCATCGCGATGTGGTGGACGCCCTACGCCCGAAAGCAGGAGGCTATTATGAAAAAACCTAAGCATTATTCACGCATTGCTATCGCGGTATCGACCGCGTTAACGTCAATGGTATTTTCAACCCACGCGGCCTGGATTGATATTGACAGTCTGCCTTCCAGTGGACTGGTGAGCAGCCTTTCTCCGGAGTTGCAGGCTTTATTTCCTGCACAGGCGAATGCCAATTTCGCTAAAACCAGCGCTACGCCGAATTATGTTTATCAATGGAGTGCCGGCACCATTCCTGTTTTTGGCCATGGATTAACGCTGAATGGGCCAGGAGCAGAAGCCTTCGAACACACCATTACCGTTATTCAGAACAGCGCGACGGGTAGCCCGGGCGTTATTTTCGGTGATGACCTGACGATCCGCACACAGTCGAAGAATGCCGCTAATAATGGTAAGGATGTTGATGGTATCCGCACACACGGGGTGAATTCACCGGATAACCCGGTCTTTATCATCACCGGAGATCGCACCAGCATTTATGTGGACGGTCAGGATGGCGACGGTATAAACGCCGGTTACAGTGCCTATAATCAGGGGCAGGGTTGGAAAGGTTCAGCCAACATTTATGTTGGCGACGATCTGTATATTCAAACCACCGGTAATCAGGGGCGTGGTATCACTGCAAACGCAATGAAAGATGCCACGCAGGCCAAAAATACGATTGTCGTCGGTGACCGGGCACACATTGTGACGATAGGTGACAGTTCAGAAGGTCTTCGCACCGGGCAGAGTGGGTCCTCGATCCGCCTTGGTAATGATGCCACTATTGAGACATCGGGCACTTCCTCAATAGGGGTCTACGCCGCTACATCGTCCAAAACCGAACTGGGCAATAACGCTACCATTTCGGTGAGCGGCGCCAGCGCCCATGCGGTCTATTCCACCAATGCGACGGTGAATCTCGGTGAAAACGCGACGATCAACGTAAACAATTCGGCGAAAGCAGCGTCATACAACAGCAAAGCGCCACGCGGCCTGTATGCGACTTCACGCGGGGCAATAAATCTGGCTGGCGGTGCTGCCATTACCATGGCGGGCAATCACAGCAATGAAAGTTATGCCATCAGCACCGAAACGGGCGGCTCCGTAGATGGCTCCGCTGGCGGGCGCTTCCTTATCGACGGCGATCTTCATGCCGCTGGCGCGACTGCTGCAACCAGCAGCCTGCCCCAGCAAAACAGTACGATTAAGCTCAACATGACCGATAACTCGCTATGGAGCGGGGCATCTTATATCACCAGCGCGACTGCCGGGACGGGGGTTATTTCGCTGCAAATGAGCGATGCGGCCTGGAATATGACCAACAGCTCAACGCTCACCGACCTGACGCTGAACGGCGGGTCAGTGGTGAACTTTGGGCATGCTGACGGCGAACCGTGGCAGACGCTTACCATTAATGAAGATTTCATCGGCAACGGCGGCAAACTGGTTTTCAATACCGTCCTGAATGACGATGCCTCCGAAACCGACAAGCTGAAAGTGCTCGGCAACACCACGGGTAACGCGTTTGTGGCGGTGAACAACATTGGCGGAACCGGGGCGCAGACTGTTGAAGGTATTGAGATTATCGAAGTGGCTGGTAATTCTGGCGGTACTTTTGAGAAAGCGGGTCGTATTGTTGCCGGTGCGTACGACTATAACCTGGTGCAAAAGGGCAGCAACTGGTATCTGACCAGCTTTATTCCAGCTCCGCCGGATCCGGAAGACCCGGACCCGGTAGATCCCATCGACCCGGATCCGGTTGATCCTATTGACCCCGGTCCTGTCGATCCAGACCCGGTAGATCCTGTTGACCCGATAATCCCTGAACCGGAAATACCTGTCGCACCTCCGGTCACCGAGCAGCAGTATCGTCCGGAAGCGGGTAGTTATCTGGCGAATAACTACGCCGCAAACACGCTGTTTATGACCCGACTGCACGATCGTCTGGGAGAGACGCAGTACATCGACATGCTGACGGGCGAGAAAAAAGTCACCAGTATGTGGATGCGTAACGTCGGGGCGCATACCCGCTTTAAAGACGGTAGCGGGCAGTTGAAAACCCAAAGCAACAGCTATGTGCTGCAGTTAGGCGGCGATTTGGCGCAGTGGAGTAGAGACGGCCTTGACCGTTGGCACATCGGCGCAATGGCAGGTTACGCCAACAGCCAGAACCGCACGCAGTCCAGCCTGACTGGCTACCATTCACGTGGTCAGGTCACCGGTTACAGCGTAGGGCTGTACGGCACCTGGTATGCCAATGACGCAGACAAGACCGGCACTTACGTAGACACCTGGATGCTGTACAACTGGTTTGATAACAAAGTGATGGGCCAGGAGCAGGCGACAGAGAAATACAAATCCAGCGGGGTAACTGCTTCTGTTGAAGCGGGTTATAGCTTCAAACTGGGTGAAAACGAGCGCAACAGTTACTGGCTGCAACCGAAAGCGCAAGTGGTGTGGATGGACGTGCAGGCCGACAGTCATCGCGAAGTGAACGGTACCCGCGTGAAGGATGACACCGATGGCAACCTGATGACCCGCCTGGGTGTGAAAGCCTTTATCAACGGTCACAACGCCATCGACGACGGTAAATCTCGCGAGTTCCAGCCGTTTGTCGAAGCCAACTGGATCCACAACACGCAGACGACTCGCGTGAAGATGGATGATGTGAACAACGATATGCGCGGCACGAAGAACATCGGCGAGCTGAAAGTCGGTGTAGAAGGGCAAATCACTCCGCGCCTCAACGTGTGGAGCAACGTGGCCCAACAGATCGGCGACAAAGGCTACAGCGATACCCGCGGTATGCTGGGCGTGAAATATAACTTCTGATGTAGTTGCAGGTAATGGAAAAGCCGCTGATTAACCGATCGGCGGCTTTTTTATTCGCGAAGCGGTAGGTCGGATAAACGGCATCCATCAATAAGGCTCATTCATAAAGCCATTTACCCGCTTTTGCAGACTCAGTCAGCATGCGGAGTGTTAATGGCTGCGGCTCATCGTCATCACTGTTACAGGTAAAAGAAGCATCGTGAGGTCTGGAATGTCTTTGAAATCCTCAGGGACGCCTGGAAGTATGTGACATGGGGAGAGGGGCAGGCATACTGGTGTGAACCTAAGGAGCATTATCGCGTGAGAGGAGAATGAGTGATCTCTTATGACGATGCCAGGGGCTGCAGAGGTAGGCAGAGGTATGCACTACATCCTGAGCTACCTCAGCAATCAGCGCTTCACTGGGTCTGCCGTAGGTACTCCCTCCGCCTGGCTAGCAACTAACAGCGCGTCCCAGTTTTTCCCCTGAGAGTGATATACGTAGGCAAGTTGCGCATTGGCGTCAGCACCCGGATGTGCCTGCAACCATTTATTCGCTTCAGTAAGAGCTTGTTGATTGTAGCGAGCATCTGCCCACGATAGCGCTGCCAGATTTCAATAGTGGCGATGTCGTTGTGATCAACTCAGATGGAAACTTGCCGCCAGTCGGCAACCTGATTTGTCGTTAGCGCGCTTTGCTTTCCCTGACCCTCAAGATAACGCAATAACGGCACACTATTACCACCCCGCGCTTCAATAACTAAAGCGTCATGATCTGATATCGCTGTAGAGATTTGCATAGGGAAAAGAACGCTTGACGTAAAAGCGGATTTCGATGCCCTATTTAACCTATCTGAGGGAGGACTTCAGGATACTGTCTTCTGGTAACCCTCCGACAAACAGAACTACAATCAGGTATAACGTAATTATTATATAATTCTCCATTTTTCATATCGTTAGAACGAAAAAGCACCCGAACGTTAATGAACGGATGCTTTCTAAATAGAATAACTTAGTTTTACTTGGCGGCTGCATCGCCTGGTGCGCCAAAGGCATTGCAGGGCAAACGTCTTTTCAGCCCAAAGATGATTCATCCTTGCGCGTGATGTTTCGCCAAATCCCCCCCGAAAGTCTCAGATTTTCCGGACCGCTTTTCAGGATTTCGGTCACACAATTCAGGTAATTGTCTTTCCAGCGTGTAATGAAAGAAGACTGGCTTTCGAACCTCTGCGGATCGACCATTTTCTCCAAAACAAAATGGATGCGCCCATCTCGCCACACCGGAACACCAAATACGGTGGGTAAGTGCATCTTCCAGGCAAGACGAGAGCAAAAGGTGGAGTAGGTAATCTGCTGGCCAAAAAAGTCGATAGTCGGCGCGCTCAAATTCAGCGCGCCGTCTATCGCCACAACAAGCGACTGCCCACTATGTAAAGTCTGTATGCAGGCCCTGACTACGTCCGCTTCGCTTTTATCGCTAACCGAAATCAACCGCTCACCGTAGCCCCCTTTGAGCACGCCAGGTGTGGAAGCCACCCACTTGCTGTTCATTTCCAGCAAGGACAGGATCATCGGCCCGGCATACATTGCGCCCAGATGAGCCGATACAACAATGCAACCACGTTGATCAAGCTGCAGTCGTTGGAAAAATTGCTCGACATGCGATATATCGGCCAATCGGTACATCGGTTCGTCGGCCTGCTCTCCACGGCATTCAAGCCAGTCGAGGAGATAATTATCTGCAAGATATCCCCACTTCGCCCGGCGTTCCCATTCATGGCGCTCGATACCGGACTGCCTGCCAGCAATTTCCCATGCCCAGTCAAGGCGCTCAGGTGGTAGGTTAACGGCAGATATTTGCCCATCAAGCGCCAGCAGCCCCTCTTCGAATGACTGAGGCAGATGGCTCGCTCTGGCCTGAATATAGTGCTCAAAGACGTCTTCCGCTTTGCTTGTTTTCCCCGCCTGTAACAACGCCGCCGCGGCATAACGGTTCCATTTACTCGTTGCCCCTTTTTCCTTTGCAAGTTGTACAAACTCATCGCTGGCAGCAGCGTATTGCCCAACCTGACGCAGTGCTCGGGCATACATCGCTCTGACATAAGGAAGGTCAGGATGAGTCGCGAGCGACTGCTGCAGTAACGGAATGGCTTTCTCATTCTGACCCGTTCTGATTAAGGCATCGGTATACAGGGTCACGATACGTAAATTATCAGGATTAAAATGCAGGGCGTGAGACCAATGCTCAGCGGCCTGAAGCTTCGCTTCCCGGCCACGACCGAATTGATAGTAGGCAAGTCCCAGACTACGACGCAGCGTTGCACCATCCAACCCACGGGCTATTGCGGACTCCCCAGTCTGAATGGCTTCCTGGTATTTACGGGCAGCGCACAGCGTATCAACCGCCAGCCCCGCCGACTCCTGACTTTCTAACGCGAAGAAAGGGAGCAATGCACGAGCCAGGTCATGATCTTCTTGTCGGCGGCTTTTATTTAAGAAACTGAGACAGGTTGCAATCATATCTCCCCGCGGGGGAAATTCCTGCGCCTGTGTTCTGGCCAATGAGATTGCCTGTGACTCTTTATCCACCAGCGCCAGGCTGCGCAAATGGAGGGCAAAAATTTTGCTATTGCCCGAAAAAGCGAGCCATGCCCGCTCGGCTAAGTCAGCAACAGTCGCATATTGTTTACTCTTAAGCAGCACGCTTGCGACCAGCAGGACATCCTCCGACTGGCACACATTCACCGCCAGCAGTTTATTAACCACCTGTAGTACAGCATCCCGACGATGTGATGCCAGCGGCGAAATAACCCAGCGTCGCAATAAATCACGGCCATTCTTTGCAGTCAGAACACGGTCAGACAACAAAGTTAGCCCGACATCTGTTTCATCTCTACGCAAACACGCGATAGCGAAGAGAATAATGTTTTGCTCATTTCCAGCACTATCTCGCACTTTTTCGGGATGCTGACCGAAATAGTGGCATAGCCCCTCCCAATCCTCTCGTTTGAGCAGGGTGGTTGGCGATATTTTTTCACATGTAGAGTGCAAGTTCATCGTATTTCCTTACTCTGCCTTATTCACGCATCCGCCTGATGGTTATCAGGAGAGAAGTCACCAGGTACGCGATGCCCAGCAACACGAAGAACAGTAACCACTTTGTTCCATCGGCATAGCGAGTGGTGTCAGACACCGTCATCGGTTGAGAAATAATCAGCAAATACCGTCTCTCACGTAAAGCTTGAAGCTTCCCTTGCTGTAAGGTCTGTAAGGCAGATTCCCAGCGTGTTTTGGCGATCTCGTTCTGCAGGCGAAGATCTTCAAACAAGGACAGGCTTTCTGAAGAGCCTTGCGACCCTAACTTATTTGACAGGCGGTTACGCTGTTCGCCGATCTGCTTTTCCAGTACCTTGATTTTGGCCGACAGGCGAGGAATAAGGGGGTTCTGATCCAAACCATTAGCCATTAATTGCGCGTACTCTGCTTTCGCTTCCGCCAACTGCGTTTCAAAGCCAGCAATTAATTGATAAATCGCGGTCACGGTTTCCTGCGGTTCAATATCTTTTTGTATATGCTGTATTTTTAGCAATTCTAGCCGAACTGCCCCCAGATTTTCCTGGGCCGATTTAACATCGTTTTCCAGCCATAAAATCCGTTCCTGCTGCATCCGCGCTGAAACGGTATTAACGTGCTGTTCAGCAAAAGCCAGAATACGCTGGGCAAAAAATTCAGCCTGTTTCGCACTCCGCGCCTTCACGTTTAAACGCAGCATGCCCTGTTGAATATCGACAGCAACCGAGACTTTCGATAAATAGTAACGGTAAGGATCATTATTAATACCCAGAGGTGCATGGTAGCGGGAAAATAATGCGATATCGTCTTGCGCGAAATAAGATAAAAAGCCAAGCTCTTTTTCCATCCGCTCCATCATTTCTTTCGAAAGTATAAACTCGCGAACCTGAAAGCTTTCCGACATCTCATTGCCTGCGCCAAAGAAAGCTGTTCCAGAAAAATTATCCTGGCTGGCATCCGTTTGCACAATAAAGGTGGCATCCGCGCTATAAAAACGCGAGGTTAATAGCCACGACATAAGCATAATAACCAGCAGCGGCAAAGCAATATAAAGAAAGAGCCGACGTAGCGATTGTTTGGCTTGCTGAACACGTCGCTCTTTAATAACCAATGACGCTCTACGGACAGAATCAGCATCCGTCGCGGACCATCCGGCGTCTGGGCGATGATGACTTTTCGAATCTGCCTTTTTTTCCGTCTGGCTAAGGGCGCGTTCATCCTCTTTTTGTTGCAGTCGCGAGGCCCGGCTTTCTTCTGCTACCTTCGCCCTTTCCTCTTTCCATTTTTTAATACGTTCTGAATTTTCCACACGCTATCCGTATATTTTCTATCTATATATCAAAGGAATAATCATCAGCTTGAATCGTCGCCTGATTTGACTGATTTTGTTCAAAAAGCGCAGATGCCTGTGCTAAATCTTCACACATCGTAATTTTTCCATGTAGCAAAACGCCAAACGCATGACAGTGTTCTTTAATAAGCCGAGGGTTGCGCGTTAGTACAATCAATCCTTTCTGTTGCAGCTCAAGCGCTAGCGCCGCCTGCATACGCAACTGTGAGGCATTATCCCCGGTGTACAGCTTGTCATCGGCAATATAAAGGCGGCAGGGAAGCAGTAAATTAATGGCAAATGCCAGATGCGCTTTCATCGTGACAGAATATTCACTCACCCTGTCGGTATAACGCTGTTCAAGCTGGGTCAATTGATAGCAGAAATGTGAAAACTCATCGCCATCCAGGCCATAAAGACTTGCCATCATGCGCGCATTTTCTTCGCCGGTTAACCCTGGCAGAACAAAAGCATTTGCCCCCAGCGGGAGCGCATCGCCCCGTAACCCAATAAAATCCCCTTCATCAGGAGCATCTATGCCGCACAGCAATCGAGTTAGCGTCGTTTTGCCTGAACCAGGGGCCGCCAGAATACCGATGTGCTCATGGTAATCCATGACAAAATCTGTTTTATCAAGGACCACCCGCGGGCCCTTATCAGACTCAAAATAGCGTGTACAACCTAATAAACCGAACACGAACGCGTCTCTCCTGAAGCAAAAGTCATTGATTTTCAGCGTCACAGATCAGGTGAAAAATGATGCCCGCGAGGAATAACGTTGCGGAAAATGCCAGAGGGTAAAGAGGTTCAAGGTACAAGGAGTGATACCCCTCAAACATTCCTTCTCTGACTATCTCATTAGCATGAAGTAGAGGGTTCCAGCTGAATATGCTTAATAATGAATAGGGCAATTCATTCGCCGTATAAAAGACAGCCGAAATCAAAAACATAGGTCTTAGCACCACAGGAACGGCTTTGTAGACCAGCGGGAACCGTTCAGACAGGGCATCACAAAAGTAACCAAACGATAACCCCAGAAGCCATGCGATAACCATCCCTTCAAAAATCAGGATCGGTTTCTGGGCTTCCCAACGAGAAAATATAAGAAAGTTAATCAATGAAACAATAATATAAATGATAACCGCATTAACAAATTCGACTGCGGCAAGAGCAAAAATTACATGCCTTTTCTTAACCTGCGAGACAACCGCCAACGATGTAAAGAATGAACGGGTGCGCATAGTTGCGGTAATGGTATAACGAAATAACAGATACGGTAATATACCTGCAATAACAAAGCTGATATCGTCAGTGAATATTGGCACCGTGCGATTTAAATATTGAAAAGAAATAACGGTAATGGTTATCCATACCAGTGGTACGGCCAGCACCATCATATAGTTTAGCAAATTACCGTTATAGCGTGTTTTTATATCGCGTGACATTAACAAAATGATTAACTCACAGACAGTAATGAGTTTCATAAAATAATAAGTATTATTTTTCAAAATATTCATATGGCGACGTTAGAAAGAGTTTGAGCCGCGGATCAAAAAGCTATCGAATGCGGCTTTCACCTTAGCGAAATCAGTCAAAGAGGCGTTCGAGATATAGATAACATCGCCGTTTTCCACTCGCATGGCCTGTGCTAAAAACACCGAGTCAGGTTGGCTCATATCGACATGATAGATATTCAGCTTACGCATCTGCTGCTTCGCCTGTTCCGCTTCGTTATGCTTGTACAGAAAAACCGCCTGCGGATCGGCAAGATTGTCATTTAATCCTTTCGCCAGTGCCAAAGCATCCACCACGCTGGAATGACGCTGAACCAGAGCATGTTTCCCCTGAACACCCGCTGCGCCGAGCACATTAACATACTCGGTCACTTGACGTAGAGTGATACGGTCATCCGGCTGTAAGGCAATATCCAGCTCGGGATACTGATAAATATCTGACAGTCGCGCAGTGAAATAATGCTGCTGGCGCGTCACGTGAACTTCCATCATATCTGCGCTGGTATTTTCTACTGCCACTGCCGTTGCCAAAAAATGACTCAGACGATTCATACTCTGTTCGAGAGGGTAACGACCCGTTTTCCCGCTGCCCTCGATCGTCACCATGGCCCCGGTGCGGGCGGTAAGTGTCACTAGCACCTGGGGATTCAGGACAACGCGCGCAAGTCGCTGTCTGATCTCATCAGCCAGTTGCGTCACATCCAATCCAGTAACCGGGATTGTCCCGGCATAAGGCACCTGAACGGTATTACCGTCAGCCACAAGAATATTTTCAAAATCCGCACGGTCGCCGCTCGCGTTATTGGATAAATACCCCGCCCCGCCCGAGGATAAAATAGTGATATGCAGCACATCGCCTTTAGCCAAAGATGTCCAGTGCCAGTTATTTGCGACAAAGACCGGATCGATAATAGTTTTCGGCACAGTATCGGTATCACTCATTTTTAATGTCGGAGTGACTTCGACCAGATTATAACGAGGATCGTCCTGATTAATCAGGCTGGATTTAAATACCGCCCTGGGAATAGTACATCCCGAAAGCAGGAAAAACGTCGTTAACAATATAATAATTTTTTTCATGGCTTATTTTATAAATGAAATAACTGAAAAAATGCTGCCCATTAATTAACGAGGCTGAGAGGAAATGGTTTGTACAAACGTTCTCACCATATGTTCCACGGTGAAGCGTTCTTGTAAAAATGACCGCGTCTGTTCGCAAATACCGGTTCTGCTGCGCCATAAATTGACCAACTGTTCTGCATAGCGGCAAGCCTGGTCAAGATTGACCGTCAGTGCATCATCAAGAATGAAACCTGAAACACCTTCTATAAAGCATTCTGCCGATCCACCAGCAGGGGTTGAAATCACCGGCACTCCGACCATTTGTGCTTCAATGAGCACATTGGGTAGCCCTTCATAACGCGAAAACAAAATGAATACATTCATTTTTTGCAGCCAATATCCCACGTCACGCGAAACGCCAACAAATAGTACTCTTTCCAGAATCCCCAACTGTTCAGCGCGTTGCTGTGCTTCAGCGCGCATATCCCCATCGCCTACCAACACAAAGCGCGTGGCGGGGTGGTGCTGTAAATAGCGTGCTGCAAAATCAATCCATGCAAGAGGGTTCTTATCGCCGACAAAGCGGAAAACGCCGCCGATAGTCGTGTCCGCATCCTGTGTTTTTTGCGTAAACTGCTGCCAGATTTTATGTGGCACCTCAGAAGAGGGTTCGGTAGATGGCGGTAAGACGCCGTTATATACAACCTGGAAGTGCTTCGCCTCCAACTTCAGCCAGTCGGCATAATGGCGGGTCACACAATGGTTGTTACTCATAAAATCAACGCCAGGCACAACCGCCAGTGCCTGGTAGAGAGGCTCGTATTCCGGCTTGAACAGACGCTTTCTCACTACCGGCGGTAACCCACGTAATCCCAGTTGAATTCTGGGCACGCCAGCAATCAACGCTGCAAGCGCAATCATCAGACAAGCGCCATCCTGCCAAACGGAGAGATAATCCGGCTTGCGCTCGCATAAGTGGGGGACCAGATGCTTGATGCCGTAATTACACACCGGCGGCAGATGAGATAACAATAAGCGCAACTCCGGAGATTCTATTGTCGCATCATCAAAGAAGTTTCCGGTAATCTTCGCGATCTCAAGCACCTCGACCTGTTCTTCCAGCACTTCTTTCAGGAAAAAATCTTGCCTGAGTTCCGGTGTCAGGGAGCGAATAATGAGCTCTACCGGTTCTTCTACTTTCAGGTCGCCAATTTTCCCCTGTTGCCGATACTTTCTGGCGATCTCGATAGCCAGCCTGGAAATCTGACGTTCTGCACCACCGCTACCTAGCGAACCAGTACAGAGCGCAAGACGACCGAAAGACCCGACGGGAAGCTGTCGAGGTTGACGATTTCGGTAGAACAAGATGGCATGCTTCATTGCAATAATACGGGTGTTGGTCCCCACAGGGATCGTTTCCCCTTCAAGACGTTCAAGCAAATCGCAGATCTTATTTATTTTGCCTAAATAATTGTTATATTTTTTCTGTACGTTGTTGCTAACCTTTTTAAGAATTAGCTGCGCATCTTTGGCTAGCCCCGTATTATATAAACGCCGTGCATACTCATAACGTGCTTCATCATTATTTTGCGCAATCAGCGTTTCGTAGAGCGCGTATGCACGCTCCGTTTCATTGAAATCATGAAGAAATTCGGCTTTTTTTAGCATAGCTAATGAAGTTAAAGCTTCAGCCGGTAATTCATTGTCAATTAACGTAATAGCTTGCTCAAGCTTCCTCTCTTTTTTCAATGTTGAAAGCGTTTTACCTAGCACAGCTATCTTTTCTTCCTGCGTAATCATTACGACTTCCCTGATGTATTTTTTTGTAATGCGGTTATGCAGGTCGAGATCTGCTTGGCCACTGGATCCGTTGGCCCATTCACTTTCTCCAGTCGCTGCCAATACTGCAAAGCCTGGTTGTAGTCGCGTAAATGCATTGCATTTAATGCAGCATATTTCAAGGCATAGGCATTTTCGCTATCAAAAACGAGTAATTTTTTCGCATAATCTAGATGTTCATAAGATGCGATAGTACTGCCGCCATCCTTCAGTGACTCATTAAATAACCTGATAATTTGCTTAAATTCACGCATCAGGCGAGAAGCATCAGGATCAATTCGTTTCAGGCTAATCAATACAGATAATGCTTCATCCAGACGACCTTCACTTTTCTTTTGACGTACATATTTAAGTGCTCTGGTTGCAACATTGCGACACTCTTTCTCAAACAACTCGTTCATCGAGGCATTCTGGAATGATGGAGAAATACTCATGACGTTAGCAATCAAATCAATGAGGAACGGAATGTCGTTAATATGACGTATGCTGCGTAACATAATCGACTGCAGGCTGGTAATGTTCGAGTTACGAATCAAGGTCATGTGTGCCAACGTGCACGCTTCTTTCCAGGCACCAAGATTCACCAGAGTTCTTGCACAATATACGGTGCTAATGGGATCGAACTCCAGAAGTGGCCACACAATTTTCGCCCCTGTCAGGATATTTTCATAATCCCCGCGCTCATACATTTCTCTTAATTTCTCGCGCCATGCCGTTTTAACTTCATTATTAAAGCGTGAAATACGTGCATGGGGATAAACCATAAATGCAGAGTAGCTGTACACCAGCGAAGTACTCAGTGAGACAAAATTATCAACCGAATGTAGCGACAGCGCGGTATTGTTCCATGCCTCAAAAACGTCGTGGAGTTTATCTTTATACGAGGTGCTAAGCGCCTGATGATAGCTCATATTTTTGATGCAGAAAGCTGTGCGAATGACGAGACCGGTATCATGAATCGTCGACAATACCGTCAGCGCAAATTCTGACTCATGGCGGAGTAGCTGCTCGAGCGCATGCATGAAAATCAATTCATCACTAAATTTGATTGCCAAAGATAACGCTGTTTCCATAAACGCATCATTTAGGCACTGCGATTGAATGCCGGCATGGAAAGCTTCGGAGAATGCAGTGCCATCATTGAAATATTGCGTGCTGCTCAGGAAATTAACCCATCCGCTTTGGGTTTCAGGATTCAATAACAGCACACGTTTCCAGTATTGATATGACTTATCAAACAGTTGTAAAGCATCGGCTGAGCCGGCGGCAACAGTAAGTACTTCTTCATCTTCAATTTCATTGGAAAGCATCATTTCGGCTGTCGATAAGGCTTCCCGCCAACGCGCTAATCCATGTAGAGACCTCAGTCGACAACGTAATGTACTGTCCGTCGTACCGATAATTTTCTCAACATCACTAATATCCTGATAAGCCTGTTCATAATAACCTAAACGGCTGAAAATTACGGACCGAAGTTGGATCAGAACAGGCTCTTGCTGCTGATTTCTTAATGCGGCAAAAAGTTGCTGTGATGCAGCAATAATGTCGCCATCTGCAAGCTGCTTAGTGATCGATAAGGTAATCTCACGTATTTTATCTTGTTTCTCTTGCCGCCCCTCATCAAGATGATGATTGGTATTGTTGATCACTCCCTTAAAAATAGCCGCAACGATCGCGTCACCAAACATGTCGGTATAATGAGTAAGATCGTCGCCATTTTTTTCCAGGGCACGTTTCTGCCCCCACTTTTCCATCAAATTTGTCGGATTAACGCAAGGAATACCCATTCTGGCGGCGATAGCGTCGACATTTTTAATTAACCGACTGCGGGACTGAATGACGGTTCCGGCACGAGTCACGGCATCAACATGAGTCATAAACATAACGCGATCGTGACCAAGAAGCTGAACGATTTCGATCATATCCTGTTCGATAGCATGCTCATCCATCTGCTCGACATTGATATTGCTTAATAAGGCACGATCGTCTTCCGACATTCCGGCAAAACAGGGATCGTCTTTGAGATAGGCCAGCAGTTTATGTTGATTTCCTTGCGTGGCCAGCGACCAGTACACACGCGCCCGCTCTGTTTGGCTAAAAAACTCATAGAAATGACGATTTAAATAATTTATTTGTAAGCAGAAACCATAGGCCATAATCTTCTTCTGACTTGAAATCTCGACGATATAGAAATCAGAACGACTATGAACATCGGTGTTTGAATAGTTTACGGCAGGTCTAAAAATAAAAGGCCGGACCTTTTTTGGAATATCTATCAAGCCCAAAACAAAACGTACCTGCTGTAATGCCTCGCTGCTCGTATGAGTAAAACCATATACTTTTTTAAAGTTAGCCTGAAAATTAAAATAAGGCTGAGCTCGTTTTACCGGACTCACAATACGGCAACTACCAATGGCTGTTAGCGTAAACATCCCTGACGATTTCATTAAATTCATCCACGTGAAAGGAAAGTGAGTAGTTATACTCAGGAATACAAAGCAGTCTGTTTATCGATATACCATTTTAGAGTCTGCTTAAGTCCTTCTTTGATATCAAATTCAGGTTCATATGAAAGAAATGTTTTTATTCTGGTAATATCTGCCTGGCTATGTTTAACGTCACCGTCGCGAAAATCTTTATAAATTGGTTCAGCTCTACTTTGTTCGTCCCGCCATAAATTCAGCCCATCGCGAATGAGATAATAAAGTTCATTTAACGAAGTTCTATCTCCAACAGCCACATTATAGACTTTATTTTTTGAGGCTAAATCATTAGTCGTTGCTGATAATAGATTGGCTTGAATCACATTCTCTATATAGCAAAAATCCCGACTTGTTGAGCCATCGCCATTGATATAAATTGGTTCATCTTTAAGAAGCGATAGTATCCAGCGAGGAATGACTGCAGAGTATGCTCCGTTAGGGTTTTGGCGGCGACCAAATACATTAAAGTAGCGTAGGCCAATAGCATTAAAATCATAGCTGCGAGCAAATACCTCGGCGTACAATTCATTGACGTATTTTGTCACCGCATACGGGCTTAATGGCCGGCCGATCCGTTCCTCAATTTTAGGTAAATCGGGATGGTCACCATAAGTACTACTGCTTGCGGCATAGGTGAAACCAGATACATGTGCATCTCTCGCCGCCGTCAACATATTTAAAAAACCATCAATATTAGCGCTATTTGTCGTGATAGGATCCTTCAAGGAACGTGGCACGCTTCCCAAAGCGGCCTGATGTAAAACGTAATCGACGTTCTCACAAACAGCCTGGCAATCGGCAAACGATCGGATATCCCCATGAACAAAGGTAAACCGGGACCATTGTTCTTCACTGACAGCGGCACGCACATCCTCTAAATTATGTTGATAGCCAGTTGAAAAGTTATCCAACCCAACTACAGTTTGATTTAAAAACAGTAATTCTTCTAATAATCCAGAGCCGATAAAACCTGCTACGCCAGTAATAAGCCAACGTTTTGGTTCAAGAACGAGTTGTATTTTTAATTCATCATAAGCTGTCATGATTATAACCTCACATCTGACTGCTCAGGTGAAAGGATATACTTCAAATCATAAAGTACGTGTTTATCTTTTCCAAAGCCACGAATATCATTACTCCCCATCTTCTTAAACTGCTCATGGCCAACGGCGACAATAATAGCATCATAAGAAGCTGCCTTGATTTCCGATACAGGTACAATCCCGTATTCCTCTTCGACTTCCTCAGCATCCACCCAAGGGTCAAAAATATCAACATTACAGCTGTAATTGCCCAATTCTTTTACAACATCGATAATGCGGGTATTTCTGATATCCGGGCAGTTTTCCTTAAAGGTGAACCCCAGAATCAGAACGTTAGAACCCTCAACATTAATCCCTTTTTTGATCATGGCTTTGATCAACTGTCCCGAAACATAGTTACCCATATTATCGTTCAGTCGACGACCCGCGAGGATAATTTCCGGATAGTAACCGATGCCCTGAGATTTATGAGTCAGATAATAGGGATCGACGCCAATGCAGTGACCACCAACCAGTCCCGGACGGAATGGCAGGAAGTTCCACTTGCTTCCCGCGGCTCGCAGCACGGCTTCAGTGTCAATCTCTAATCGGTTAAAGATTATCGCCAATTCATTTACCAGCGCGATATTGAGATCGCGTTGGGTATTTTCAATCACCTTTGCCGCTTCCGCGATCTTAATGCTTTCCGTTTTGTACGTTCCTGCCGTGATGATCTGTTGATAGATCTCATCAACCAGACAGGCCGTTTCTGCAGTTGAGCCAGAGGTAATTTTCTTAATAGTTGTCAGACGGTATTTTTTATCGCCGGGATTGATACGCTCTGGGCTATATCCGACGAAGAAATCTTTGTTAAACGTCATTGCGGACATACGCTCAAGGATCGGCACGCATTCTTCTTCAGTACATCCTGGATATACCGTAGATTCATAGACCACAATATCGCCTGGTCTCAGTACTTTACCAACAGTTTCACTTGCCATAATCAAAGGGGTGAGATCTGGCTGCTTATAATCGTTGATCGGTGTCGGGACGGTAATGATGTAAAAATTGCATTCTCTGATTTCATCAATTGATGAGGTAAACGTCAGATGGCGAGCATCACGTAGCTCTTCTTCTGTGGTTTCGAGATTGACATCGATCCCTTCTTTTAGCTCAAGTATACGTTTCTGATTAACATCAAAACCAACCACCTGACGAATTTTCCCAAATTCAGCAGCTAATGGCAAACCAACATACCCGAGTCCAATAATGGCAATTTTCACATCATCTTTGCTGATCATTACTGATAAATCCCTTATTTAATAATTATTCACTTTAAATAAATTCCAGATATTTTCTGGAACGCTACCGCCCCTGACGATCTTAGCCAGCGTATCTATTCTTATCGAAATTACGACAGTTTCTAGTCTAAGGAAGGCTAGAAATGTTATATTTTCTAATTTTAGTTAAATGGAGGTCGTATGCAGTATCAGTTCTAAAACAACAATTAAAGATCGGAGCTTTAATTGTAATTCTTATTGAGATAACGCATATCTGCTTATTCTGGCAATAGAAGATATCGAGGGTCCCGCACGCCGAATTTATGGGCGATTTCTTTTCTCCAACGATACAATGTTGACGGCGAGTTCATGAATCTATCCTGAAGCTCCTCCATACCGCTTTCGGTTAAGAAGTACTTCATCTTCATGATATCTTTGTTGCTAATCTTAAAGTTACATTCCCTTCGCCCTGCCGTTATCTTGTCACCATTTCGATATAGGCTTATTTTCTTAATCATCTCCGACACAGGTGTTGAGGTATCGAAAACAGCAATAACATTTTTGATATTATCCAGCCAAAAAAGAGCCAAAGGCATCAACCGTGAACTTGAAATGATGATTATGATTTTATTGATATTTTTAGATATTTTTATTCCGTGAGAAAAAAACCAAGGTGCTATGTAAGCTGTATTGATTAAGATTCACAAATAAATAATTTCTTTCGTTTGTAATCAGTGACATTTCATCAATAACACTAGCGACACCAACTCCAAAGTAAATATCATTTAGTGGCCAGAAATGTTGATACTTCATGAAGCCTCCATAACCTCGAACAACTCTATTTCATCTATGGAAAGGTAAGTGTGTACTTTTAAGCACATCTACCCTCTAAAAAATACCTAACAATCGAGTAATTGATTTTATTAATATTGTTAAATGCATGAGATGAACTTTTACACAACAAGGATGTGATATCAACCCCTCGCCATTCATAGCTAAAAACTATCAATCATTCATTCTTAGATTTGAATTACTAATGAATATAGGAATTTTAATGCGATTATTGGTGTATTTTTAGCGCTACTTGTGAAAACGCACTTTCATCTTTTATTCAAAATGAGAAAATTCTCAAAACACACAGAAACATTTTCTTACAAACTTACAGCATACATACCGAGGTTAAAGGTACCTTGGCTGAATTGTCACCCGTGTCTTTACGTTTAAATTCTTAGCTATCTCGTGTTATATTTTAATCAGTACGACTCAAGTCTATCTAACTATATTTTTCATGTTTTTCAGCAAGCGTGACATAATATACATAAGGCTCACGAACTACTCAGCATAGCAAGTATTAAAAATGGTATAAATACTAAACTAATTCATATGTTTTTTGTATCTACATAAGTTTTGATCGGATAATGAGACTAAAACTAGTCACCTTAATAAATTATCGATAATGATCAAGCTCCTTAAGATATTTTTAACAAAATAAATAAGTACCTTTTTTAAATCAGACCAAGTCTAAATTATTTAAAAGATGTTACTGCCTATAAGAGAAAATTGACTTGTAAAAAGACTACTTTATTTATGCAGGATGAAAAATCTTATATTGTATTCAAAAAAAGATAACTATGGAATTATATTCTAAAAATTAATTACGTGACTTTTATTTTTACTGATATATTTTCAGACAAGCACTCTAACATATCCCTTGCAATTTATTAAATAAATCCAATTTATTGAACATTAATTTTTTGTACCAGACGGATACAAAAGTGATATTTAGGACACCGGTATCGCGAATTGGAAGGATTAACCAGCCTTTACAAGACCGTACTATCCGAGTGCGTCAAAGATATCTTTTTGGCTCCTGTAGATTGTTAGTTTCATATGAGGTATCTCCCGAAAGTGGTATCGAAATCCGCCGATCGTCTCCCACAATCGGTTTAGCCTTTATCTTCGTGCAGTAAGTGACCGTTAAACAAAGAAACACATTGAAATTACGAAGAATAATTGAATCATGAGAGTCAATAAGAAATAGGTCGTGGAGGGCGAAGGGATTAGAACAAATACATCAATAAATTGAAAAATATGAACTTTTCAAGTTTATACCCCAAAAACCGTTTGAAACTGGTTGAAGTCGATTGCTCTCGGGATACAAGGAATGCCAGATATATAAGGGATTAGAAGGGATTTGTTGACGCCGGGAGAGTTCAGAAGAGTAATTTTGGCGGAAGATCACAGGAGTCGAACCTGCCCGGGAACGCTGGCGTCCCCAACTGGATTTGAAGTCCAGCCACCTCACCGGAGATGACGATCTTCCGCGCCTCGATTGCTACATGGAGGCGGGGCGCATTATAGCTACTTCCTGGGGTTTCCACACCCCCTCACTCACTTTTTTAACTTCCCTTTTGTCTTGCTATGATCGATTTCATATAAATCCTCAATAAATCCGTTAGTTACATTTCATCATATTTTTCGACGCTACCCTGATCACAGAAAACAAGAATCATAATTTGATAACGAGAAATCGGAATACCCGCGCTCACAGGGATGGTTTACAAGAACTGTAACCGGTATCAGGGCGTGTGAAAGTGCTAACAAGGATGCGTAATGAAAAGTGAGATTCTGTCTGTTAAAGAGAAGATTGGCTACGGGATGGGGGATGCGGCGAGCCACATTATCTTCGATAACGTCATGTTATATATGATGTTCTTCTACACCGATATTTTTGGTATTCCGGCCGGATTTGTCGGCACCATGTTTTTGCTGGCGCGCGCGCTGGACGCCATCTCAGACCCTTGCATGGGGCTGCTTGCCGACCGTACACGGTCGCGCTGGGGGAAATTTCGTCCGTGGGTACTGTTTGGCGCACTGCCGTTTGGCCTGGTTTGCGTGCTGGCCTACAGTACGCCAGATCTCAGCCTGAACGGTAAAATGATTTATGCTGCCATCACTTACACCCTGCTGACTCTGCTCTACACCGTAGTGAACATCCCCTACTGTGCGTTGGGCGGTGTCATCACCAATGACCCAACGCAGCGTATCTCCCTGCAATCATGGCGCTTCGTGCTGGCGACGGCGGGCGGCATGCTCTCCACCGTGCTGATGATGCCGCTGGTGAATCTGATTGGCGGCGAGGATAAAGCGTTCGGCTTTCAGGGCGGGATTGCCGTGCTCTCGGTGGTGGCCTTCCTGATGCTGGCATTTTGTTTTTTCACCACCAAAGAACGCGTGGAAGCGCCGCCGAGCACCACCTCGATGCGTGAAGACCTGCGCGACATCTGGCAAAACGATCAATGGCGCATCGTTGGCCTACTGACCATCCTCAACATCCTGGCCGTCTGTGTTCGCGGCGGGGCGATGATGTATTACGTCACCTGGATTTTGGGTACGCCGGAGGTGTTTGTCGCCTTCCTCACCACCTATTGCGTTGGTAACCTGATCGGCTCTGCGCTGGCGAAGCCGCTCACCGACTGGAAATGCAAAGTCAGCGTCTTCTGGTGGACCAACGCCGCGCTGGCGGTGGCGAGCCTGACGATGTTCTTTGTGCCGATGCACGCCAGCATCACCATGTTCGCCTTTATCTTCGTGATTGGCGTACTGCACCAGCTCGTAACGCCAATCCAGTGGGTGATGATGTCCGACACCGTTGATTACGGCGAATGGTGCAACGGTAAACGCCTGACGGGGATCAGCTTTGCGGGCACATTGTTTGTGCTCAAGCTGGGCCTGGCGTTCGGTGGGGCACTGATTGGCTGGATGCTGGCAGGTGGGGGCTACGACGCCGCAGCGAAAACCCAGAACAGCGCCACCATTAGTATCATCATCGCACTGTTCACCATTGTCCCGGCTATTTGCTACCTGCTGAGTGCCGTGATTGCCAAGCGCTTCTACACCCTGAAAACCCCGTATCTGACTGAAATCATGAGTCAACTGTCTCAGGGGACGCGTCGTAATCAGCAGGATTTCACGACGAAAGAATTACAGAACTAAGGAACCAGCAATGAAAATAAGCGATGGAAACTGGCTGATTCAACCCGGTCTGAACGTGATTAACCCGATTCAGGTGTTCGAGGTTGAACAGCAGGGCAATGAGATGATTGTCTACGTTGCGCCGCGCGACGTGCGTGAACGTACCTGGCAACTGGATATCCCATTGTTTACCCTGCGTTTTTTCTCTCCGCAGGAAGGGGTGGTGGGCGTACGTATGGAACACTTCCAGGGTGCGCTGGATACCGGCCCGCATTACCCACTGAACGTGCTGAAAGACGTTAACGTTGAGATGCAGAACACCGTTGAGTTTGCCGAGCTGAAGAGCGGCAACTTAAGCGTGCGCGTCACCAAAGGGGAGTTCTGGTCGCTGGATTTCCTGCGTAATGGCGAGCGTATTACCGGCAGTCAGCTGAAAAATAACGGCTACGTGCAGGATGCCCACAGCGGGCGTAACTATATGTTTGAGCGCCTGGATCTCGGTGTCGGGGAAACGGTATATGGCCTGGGTGAACGCTTTACCGCGCTGGTGCGCAACGGCCAGACGGTAGAAACCTGGAACCGCGATGGTGGCACTAGTACCGAGCAGTCTTACAAGAACATCCCGTTTTATCTCACCAACCGCGGTTACGGCGTACTGGTGAACCATCCGCAGTGTGTGTCGTTTGAAATCGGCTCTGAGAAAGTGTCGAAAGTGCAGTTCAGCGTGGAAAGCGAGTATCTGGAATACTTCGTTATTGACGGCCCAACGCCGAAGGACGTGTTGAACCGTTATACCCAATTCACTGGCCGTCCCGCGCTGCCGCCAGCCTGGTCGTTCGGCCTGTGGCTGACCACGTCGTTCACCACCAATTATGACGAAGCGACGGTCAACAGCTTTATCGACGGCATGGCCGAGCGCAACTTGCCGCTGCACGTTTTTCACTTTGACTGCTTCTGGATGAAAGCCTTCCAGTGGTGCGATTTTGAGTGGGATTCTGTGACCTTCCCGGATCCGGAAGGTATGATCCGCCGCCTGAAAGAGAAAGGGCTGAAGGTGTGCGTGTGGATCAACCCGTACATCGGGCAAAAATCACCGATTTTCAACGAACTGAAAGAGAAGGGGTACCTGCTCAAGCGGCCGGATGGTTCCCTGTGGCAATGGGATAAATGGCAGCCGGGCCTGGCGATTTATGACTTCACCAATCCTCAAGCCTGTGAGTGGTATGCCAACAAACTGAAAGGTCTGGTGGATATCGGTGTGGATTGCTTCAAAACCGACTTTGGCGAACGCATTCCCACGGATGTGCAGTGGTTTGACGGTTCTGATCCACAGAAAATGCACAACCATTATGCGTACATCTACAATGAACTGGTGTGGAACGTGCTGAAAGACACCGTCGGTGAAGAAGAGGCTGTCCTGTTTGCTCGTTCAGCTTCGGTGGGCGCACAGCAGTTTCCGGTACACTGGGGCGGTGACTGCTACGCCAACTATGAATCGATGGCGGAAAGCCTCCGCGGTGGTTTATCCATTGGTCTCTCTGGTTTTGGTTTCTGGAGCCACGATATCGGCGGCTTTGAGAATACCGCCCCTGCGCATGTGTATAAGCGCTGGTGTGCATTTGGGCTGCTCTCCAGCCATAGTCGCCTGCACGGTAGTAAATCCTACCGTGTGCCGTGGGCGTACGATGATGAATCCTGCGATGTGGTGCGCTATTTCACTGAACAGAAATGCCGCATGATGCCGTATCTTTATCGCGAAGCGGCGCGCGCCAACGAGCAAGGCACGCCGATGATGCGTGCGATGATGCTGGAGTTCCCCGACGATCCGGCGTGCGATTACCTCGACCGGCAGTACATGCTGGGCGATAGCGTAATGGTTGCGCCGGTGTTTAGCGAGGCGGGCGATGTGCAGTTTTACCTGCCGGAAGGACGCTGGACGCATCTGTGGCATAACGATGAGGTGTCTGGCAGCCGCTGGCATAAGCAACAGCATGACTTCCTGAGTCTGCCAGTCTACGTGCGCGAGAACACTCTGCTGGCGCTGGGCAGCAATAACCAGAAGCCGGATTACGCCTGGCACGAAGGAACCGCGTTCCAGCTGTTCCATCTGCAGGAGGGCCGGGAAGCGGTGTGTGAAGTGCCTGCGATGGACGGCTCGGTTATCTTCACGCTGAAGGCAAAGCGTGTAGGTAATACCGTCACCGTGCAAGGGAATGGTGAGGCACGTAACTGGACGCTGTGCCTGCGTAATATTCAGCAGGTGGCTAGCGTGCTGGGCGGGGTACCAGCAGCTAGCGAACTCGGCGTGGTGGTTACGGCGCAGGATAATGAACTAGTGATTAGCCTCTAAACGTTAACTCACGTTTCACACTCACCCTTTCCCAATGCAGAGAGGGTGAGTTTTTCTGGTTTCATCACATATTCCCCCCATAGCATCAACAAAAGATACAGGCTCATCGGCAGCAAAAAACTCAGTCGTAAGCTGGTCGCTTCGACAAGCCATGCCTGCGCCAACGGCAGCGCAGCGCCGCCAATTCCCGCCATTACCATAGCGCCCGCCAGCAGACTTGCGAGAGTAGGCCAACGGATCAATGCGTGGCCAAAAATCATCGGGTACATCACCGAATTTGCCAGCCCTACCATTAGCAAAGCAATACCACCTGCGGCGTTATTCAGCACCACGGCAAAAAGTATTAGTGCAAAGCCGGACAGGGTGACGGTGCGAAAGATGGCGGAATGACGAGATGGATGAGCAATAAAGCCAAACAGCAGACGCCCTACCAGCGCCCCTCCCCAGTAGAAGGAGAGCAGCGACAGCGCGGTGTCTGCGCTCCAGGCGCCTGAGGCAATAAGATAGGGCGTCAGGTTCGCGGCCAGCGATACTTCTATTCCGACATATAGAAAAATCGCCAGGATAGTGAGCCAAATTTCCCGAACCCGCCATAGGCTGGCGACCGATGGCGTGTGGGTTGTGATGCGAACGTCCGGCAGGCGAAACAGCGTGGTGCATGCCATCAGCGTCAGCGCAACCATCGCCAGTCCGATAAACAGCCCGCTCACAGGTTGTTGCGCTGGCGATAAGCGAAATAGTAGCGCGATTCCTGCCGGTGCCAGCGTGGTACCCAGTGAGTTTACCGCTGAGGCCAGACTGAGGTTGCCAACCTGACGTGCGGGTGTGCTGAGTGCTGTCAGGTAAGGATTGACGACCACCTGGAGCACCGATACCCCGGAAGCAATCACAAACATGCCGAATAGCGCGCCCAAAAAAGTGGATTTCATCACCATCTGCGCCAGAATTAGCGACCCGGTAGCGCTCAGCAGCAGGGCTCCCTGCAAGACCCGGCGATAGCCCAATCGGGTTATCAGTTGCGCGCATGGCAAGCACACCATGAACGGTGCAACGTAAAAAATCACTGTCACCAGTATTGCCTGCTGCCAGCTAACGGCAAAGTATTGGCTAAAGAAAAGAATAATGGTGCTATTTATCGAGGTAATTATCCCCCATAGAAAAAAGACCATCGCCAGTAGGGTAAAATGCCTGTTCATATTTATATCATTCCGAATGAGTGACCTGATACACAGACTGTAAGCGTTATATCAGCTATGCTATTTTTATTTAACGTCGGAGTAGGTATGGAGCTGGAAAATATATTCCGTGATGTCTCCTTCAATAAAACAGAATTAACGGTGCTACGTTATATTCAAAACGATCCCGAACAGTGTTTGCGAGAAGGCATTCGTTCAGTGGCGGCACGTTGCTACAGTAATCCATCTTCATTAGTCAGGTTATCAAAGAAACTTAATTTCAGTGGTTGGCTTGAAATGGTGTATTTCATTAAATTTAATATCACCTTGCCACGATTGGATGTCACCAACGACATTGATTTTATGCACATTCAGCCAACAGAGCGGTTGCCGCAGTTATTGCAGAATCTTCGCCAGCAGCGCATTCTTATTCATGGTAGTGGTTTTTCACAGCTAATTGCTCAGTATATCTATAATAAATTCCTGGTAACGGGAGTGAATGCCAGCCTGGCGCTGTGGCCAGATTATGAAATTCTGGAACAAAAAGCGGCGACGAAATTTGATGCTATCTGGATTATTTCTAAATCTGGCCGCAGCAGTTCATCTTTAAGTTGGATGAAAGCATTAGAAGGCAAGGATATCGATCTCGTCTGTTTTACCGGTGATTATCAGAGCCCATTATCGCAGGCAGCAAATACATCTTTTATCATTCATGACCCTCAGAAATATGATGATGATATTTACTGGAGTAACCCGTTTTTCGGTTATTGTATTTTGGGTTTTGAACGTCTGCTTAAGCTGTGGTTCGATCAGGAACAGGATAAGGGAACAAGTCGTTCCCTTACCTGAGCATGATTACTGCCAGCCTTCACATAAGCTGTCGCTGAGGTAGTCGTTTACCAGCGCGGTGGCCAGTGACCATGACCCCACCAGTGGATGTGCCATCAGAGCGCGGACGGCTAAATCTCTGTCGCGATTAAGGATCGCCGCGACGGCAAGTCGCTCGTACTCTTTGACGCAAGAAATCATATTCTTTTGCGCGTTCGGCACGTGATGCGGTGTGACCGGCTGCAGCCCGTTCTTGCTCAGATCGCAGCTGATTTCAATAACATCGTCTGACTTCAGGAAATCCAGAGTACCGTTGTTAGACATTGACACCACGATGCGCTTGGTCGTGGTGCTGTTGACTGCATCCAGAATATCCAGCGCGACGCCTGCATAGCCGCCGCTATCAGGCTCATCAATAAACTGCTGTAACGTCAGCGCATCGCGCGTGTTGAATTTCTCCTGCTGCGATTCGCTTTGCATATAGCTGTTTTCACGGCGCAGATAGTGTTTCATCCAGATATCAAAAGCCTGGCCTGGGTTGGTTTTAACGTTTACAGCAGCCAGCTCATCGCGCATATCGCGGTTAATGCGGGCAATCTGCTCGCCGCGTGTTTCCGGTGCGTTTTGGATCGCAGCCAACGCCACTTCACGGTAGTAGTAGTAGTAGAGGTATTCATTCAGCAGCTGGTTATCACACAGGCGCACTAATTCAGGAGAGAAGTATTGCATCGCCGTGTGCTCATAGAGCGCAGGAAGGTTCACCAGCCGCTCTGTGACATCTTCGCCTTTGACCGTGAAGTGGGTGAACCAGGAGAAGTGATTGAGCCCGTAGCACTCTACTTTCAGATCTTCTTCATCACAGTTAAGAATGGTCGGCAGCTCGCGGATCAGTTCTGATGGTGCATCACATATGCCGTAAACCTGGCGCTTAAAGCCTGATTTGATGATGGCTTCGGTCACCAGACCCGACGGGTTGGTGAAGTTAAACAGGATGGCGTCCGGTGCGGCATGTTCTTCGATCAACCGACAATAGCTGAGGATAGCCGGAATAGAGCGCATAGCCATGGCAAAGCCGCCAGCGCCGGTGGTCTCTTGCCCTAGCGTGTTGTGCTGTAACGCGATACGTTCATCGCGAATTCGGCTGTCATCGCCACCCACGCGTAGCGTGGTAATCACGTAGTTGGCGCCGGTCAGCGCCTCAACGGGATCGGTGGTCAGTGAGAAGTGAATATCCGGACGCAGCGTATTAAAAACATAGCGTGCAATTTCACCAAAGATGGCCAAATTTTCCGTTGAATTATCGAGAAAAACGACCTCCTTTAAACCAATACGATGTGCATTCCAGGCCAGAGATTTTGCCAGAAAAGCCGAGCGGACGCCGCCGCCACCTAAAACGGTTAATTTCATCTTATTTTCCTCAATTAATGCGTAGTGAGCCAGTTATCAACGTGCGTCCGAATTTGTCCTACTTTGACACCGTATATAACCTGTACTTCATTTTTATTTCTTACTATTCCATTGGCCCCCGTGGTTCTTAATAGAGCCTCGTCTATTTTATTTAGATCATGAATTGCCGCGCGAAGCCGGGTAAAACAGTTATCTACTGAAATAATATTTTCTTTACCACCAAGGCCCTGAATAATATCGTCAGTGGTACTATTTCCCATCTTGGTTGTGGCTTTTATTTTTTCTCGATACTCTGCTTTACTATAAAGTTTGACATCATCATCGTCTTCACGCCCCGGCGTTTTAAGATTCAGCTTCAGAACCAGAGTACGGAATATCAGGTAATAAACCGCGAACTGACCACAGCCAATCAGGATGTAACCCGGCTAGCGCGTTAACGACACCGGCAGCGGCAGGTTATAGATAATAAATTCAATCAGCCCTGATGCTCCCCACGGTCTGACGGTGAATACATCGCAGATAGCCTGCGAGGCGGCAGTTAGCGCGGCGTGAATCACCCACAGTAGCGGTGATACAAATAAGAAGGTGAACTCAATCGGCTCCGTGATCCCGGTGAGCATAGAGGTAATGATCGCAGGCAGCAGAATGGCTTTCGCCAGTACTTTTTTTTCTGGCTTTGCCGTGTGATAGAAGGCCAGTGAGGCGCCCGCAAGACCAAAGATGGTGGTCATTCCCTGTTGTGAAAAACGCAGCGCATCGTTCATTACTGGGGTGAGATCCGGATGCCGCATATAGGCGAGGAAAATGGCCTGAGTGCCGGAAACCGTTTGCCCATCGACGCTCAGCGTACCGCCAATCTGCGTCAACTGGAACGGCGACCAGACGAAGTGGTGCAGACCGGTTGGAATCAGGAATTTCTCAAAGAAGCCGTACACAAAGACTCCGGCAACACCTGCATTTTTCATAAAACCGGTGAGAGCGGCGATACCATGCGTCATGAACGGCCAGAACCAGGTAAAAGCAACCGCGTAAGCAATAATGATGGGGGTCATCGTGACAAGTGTCAGTTTTGCACCACCGTACATTGAGAGGGCTCCGGGCAGTTCAATGGCTGATACCTTGTTGTGTACCCAGGCAATGGTGCAGCCGAGAATAATTCCTAAAAATATCCCCATATCAACAACAACAAAGCCCAGAAGTTGCGTTTGCCCGGTGCCGTAATATTCACCGTTAATTTTTTCGGCAATGCCACCGGTAAACTCCAGCCACGAGTGGTTGGCACCGAGGAACATAATGAAGCACATTACTGAAACCAGGGCGACTTCAGTTTTTTTATCTTTTGCCAAGCCGTAGCTAATTCCTACGCAGAATAACAAACCCAAATTGCCAAATAAGGGCCAGAATGTATCCCCTAATAGCTGACCAATTTGGTGAAAAAAACCGGTTTCGGAAAACAAAGTCGGATTAGTAAGAACTGAACTTAAAGCCAGAATCAAACCGATAACAGGAAGAAACAATACTGCTCCTATCATCGCTCTGGAGAATGTTTGCATATTCTCCAGAATACGTTGGCGTATTCCAGACATAATAGAGGTTCCTTAAATGTAGGGCGTTTTTAATTATAGATATGCACTTCCAGTAAGTGAGTTATAGCAAGGATGGCTGAAGGGCGGAACCTGTTGCGAAGAATAGGCACAAACTGGCAGGAAATGAAAACAGGTTTCGGAGGGGATTGATTGTGCGAGCTCCGTGCTCGGTTATCTCTATTTGGTATGTCGCTCGGCCAGGCGCGGCGGCGCCGGGGCGGCTCCGAGCCAACCCCGAGGGCGGCGTAAACGCCTCGCCCTGGTTACTTCGTCACACCACCCTGCATCTGCTGCGTTACTTCCTGTTTCTCCACGTTCACTGCATGCAGTTGGCCGTTGACCGTTGGCTTGAGTGGCGCATCGGCCTGAATATTGCCGCTGGCGGTAAGCTGAATATTACCGTCGCCGGAAAGGGGCAGTGCGGGCCATCCCCATTGTTGCAGAATCGTCATTGGCACGCCGCGCCCGTTCAGGCTGATCTGAGCCTGGCGCTGAGGCAACTGCGAAATGCTGGCGGTGGCCTCCAGCAGCCCTTTTTCGGTATAGGCACTCAGTTCGCTGATATTGATGGTGCTATTGTTCGCCGTCAGCGCCAGCGAAGGACGACGCACGTCGGTGCGGTTGAACGTGGCGGCCGCGGCGTTGAGGGTGGCGCTGCCGCTCCAGATCCCCCACTGATTGTTTTGTACCAGCCCGAGGTTGGCACCATAGCCGTCCAGCGCGGTGAGCTGCCATGGGAAGTCCGGATCGATATCAATCACCAGATTACGGCTGGCGCTGAATTTCTTCAGCGTCAGGCTATTTAGCCAAGCGGGTAGGGGTTTCATCCACAGCTGTTTCCAGTTTTCCGGCAGCGTGTATTCCAGACCGGCGATGGCGGCATCATTGAGGATCAGCGCTTTGTTGTTGCGCAGCCAGTTACCCGACGTTCTGACCATACCGCCTTCCCAGCGGGTAGTGAACTGGCGCAGCGCAATACCTTGCGGCGAGAACTCAGCGTTCAGAATCGGATCGAAGAAGTGCAACGAGCCGTAGATAAACTCACTGGCGTTCATTGACAATTTTCCTTCCTGAGTTTGCCAGTCGTCCTTGCTGAAGGTCATGTTGCGCAAGCTCAGGTCGAGATCCGTAACCGCCCAGTCAGGGCCTTGCAGACGGGCATCCGTCACTTCCAGACGACCAATTTGCAGGGAAGGAATGGTGCTTAACGGGGCAAAAAAATCGGCCAACGATTTGTCGCTTTGCAACCGAATATCGTTCAGACGCAGATTCTCCACTACCCAGCTACCGTCGGCATTGCGCTGCGCTACACCGGTTAATGCCCCACGCGCCACGTCCGCGCCAATATTGCTTAGCGTCACCCGGTCATTGTCGATGCTGCCTTCAATCAATACGTTGGTCGTCGGGACGTCGTTCAGCGTCAATGAACTGGCGCTAAGCTGAATTTGCGCTTTGCTGCCGAGAATTTTACCCGCCTCAGGGCTCCAGGGCATGACGCCGCCGTTAACGCGCTGTGCGCTCAGGGTCCATTCGCTGCCGGGGCTGTTAAGCGCCATATCCTGTAACTGCAGGCGATCGGCCTGGAACGGCATCGGTGCGGTTTGTTGGGACAAATTCAGCGTGCCGTTTTGCAACAAAATGGTGTCGACATGCAGCGGGTCGGTGATTTGGCGGCTGCTCAGTCCGATATCGACCGTTTTGGCGACCAGCGTGGCGGGCTGACCATCCCGGCCAAAGGTGACGTTTTCCAGCAGAATATGGGAAGGGGAAGAAAACCGGTGATCGATGGCATCAAATACCAGATGGTAGCTGCTGTTCTGTGAAACCCAGGCGCTGACGCGCTCTGCGCCCCAGCGTGTTTGCAGTAGAAAATAAAGGCCGAGGATCGCCACTGCAAGGGCGATCAGCACGTAAAGAAGCAGCTTTCCAATAAATTTCATGGTCTTCCATCCTGCGAAGTGCACATAATCAAGTTATGCACGATTTAGATGGAATGCTCAAGGCGGGAATGGTGAAAGAGCGTTACAGCGGCGTCGATTCAGAATCAACGCCGCATTTTGCTTATTGCTTCTCTGGAGGGAATATCAGGTTCAGAACGATAGCGGTAATACCGCCTGCAGCAATGCCGGAAGAGAGCAAGTTTTTCACCCAGTCCGGGGCGAACTGCAGGATCAACGGCTGCTGGGAAACGCCCAGACCGACGGCCAGCGACAGCGCGATAATCAGAATCGCACGACGGTTTAGCGGTTCGCGGGACACAATACGCACGCCGGATGCGGCGATAGTACCGAACATTACCAGCGTTGCCCCGCCCAGTACTGGCTCAGGAATATGCTGTACAAAACCGCTGACCGCCGGGAACAGACCCAGCGCGATCAGCATCAGCGCCACCACAAAACCAACATAGCGGCTGGCAACGCCCGTTAACTGAATAACCCCGTTGTTCTGACCAAAACAGGAGTTTGGGAAGGTATTGAACACGGCGGAAACAAATGAGTTCAGACCGTTCGCTAGTACGCCGCCTTTCAGGCGTTTCATGTATAGCGGACCAGAAACCGGCTGCTCGGAGACATCGGAGGTAGCCGTAATATCACCGATGGTTTCCAGCGAGGTAATCATAAAGACCAGCATCAGCGGCAGCAGTAAGCTCCAGTCAATGCCCAGGCCGTAATACAGCGGTGTTGGCACCATCAGCAGGTCCTGACTTACCGGCGCGGTATTTTGCGGCAGCATGTCCATAAACCAGGCCAGCAGATACCCTGCCGCCATCGCAATCACCAATGACGCAACACGCAGGTAAGGGTTGCGTTGACGGTTAAGCAGGATGATTAGTGCCAGCACCACGCCAGCCAGCAGTAAATTCTTCGGTGCGCCAAAGGTGTTGTCGCTCATTGCGGCATAGCCGCCGCCAATCGACGTCAAACCTACCTGAATCAGCGACAGGCCGATAATCATCACCACCACGCCTGAGACCAGCGGAGTAATAATACGACGTGCCAGATGCAGTACGCGTGAGATAACCATCTCAGTGCAACTTGCCAGCATCAGCGTACCGAACAGCGCCGCCATCATGGTTGGAACATCTGCGCCACCGGTTTTTAGCGCCGTACCCCCCATAATCAGTGGAGCAACAAAGTTAAAGCTGGTGCCCTGAATGGATAACAGTCCCGAGCCGACCGGCCCCCAGGCTTTGATCTGAATGATAGAGGCTACGCCGGAAGCGAACAGCGACATACTGATAATGTGTTGAGTATCCTGAGCCGGTAAACCGAGCGCCTGGCAAATTAACAGAGCAGGGGTGATCACCGCGACGAACATGGCCAGCAGATGCTGACAGGCGGCAAACAGGGTCTGGGCTAGCGGGGGGCGATCTTCAAGACGGTAAATCAGTTCACTGTTGTGAGTCTGCGCAACCGGTTGCGCATTTGTTGACTCTACGGCGTTAACGGACATCAGAGGCAATCCCATGGTGGAAAAGCGGTGATTTTATCTGACCAGGGCTGAAAAGCAAACGTTTGCTAGTGAGTATTCTTAATATTTAAAACGGATAAACAAACATTTTTATATAACTTTTCATCATTTTCTGCTTAAAATCCACCCCGAAAACTCAATAAGAGCTAAAAATCGGTCTGAAATGCATCGTGCGTGATTGTGCTAAACGCACTAATGGAGCTGTAAATGTTTTATCTCGATACGTTATCAACACTGGTTGCGGCAACCCTTGTGTTGCTGCTCGGACGTAAGCTCGTCCAGTCTGTCTCATTTCTGAAAAAATACACTATTCCTGAACCTGTCGCTGGTGGGTTGCTGGTGGCGATTGCGCTGCTGGTGTTGAAAAAAAGCATGGGCTGGGAAGTGAACTTCGACATGACCCTGCGCGATCCGTTGATGCTGGCGTTCTTCGCTACCATCGGCTTGAACGCCAATATCGCCAGCCTGCGCGCAGGTGGCCGCGTGGTGGGTATCTTTCTGATTGTGGTTGTTGGCCTGCTGCTGATGCAAAACGCTATCGGTATTGGTATGGCGACCCTGCTGGGTTTGGATCCGCTGATGGGTCTGATCGCCGGTTCGATAACCCTCTCAGGCGGACACGGAACCGGAGCCGCGTGGAGCAAACTGTTTATTGAGCGCTATGGTTTCGCCAATGCGACTGAAGTGGCGATGGCTTGCGCAACGTTCGGCCTGGTGCTAGGTGGACTGATTGGCGGTCCGGTGGCGCGCTATCTGGTCAAACACTCCACTACGCCAGATGGCATACCGGATGATCAGGCCGTGCCGACCGCGTTTGAAAAGCCGGATGTCGGGCGCATGATCACTTCGCTGGTGTTGATTGAAACCATCGCGCTGATCGCTATCTGTTTGACGGTGGGAAAAATCGTTGCGCAAATGCTGGTCGGAACGGTGTTGGAACTGCCGACCTTTGTCTGCGTGCTGTTTGTTGGGGTGATCCTCAGTAACGGTCTGGCATTACTGGGCTTTTATCGGGTGTTCGAGCGTGCGGTTTCGGTGCTGGGTAACGTAAGTTTGTCATTGTTCCTGGCGATGGCGCTGATGAGTCTGAAGCTGTGGGAACTGGCTTCTCTGGCCCTGCCGATGCTTGCAATTCTGGTTGTTCAGGCCATTTTCATGGCGCTGTACGCAATATTCGTCACCTGGCGCATGATGGGTAAGAACTACGATGCCGCTGTGCTGGCAGCCGGGCACTGCGGTTTTGGCCTCGGCGCGACACCAACGGCGATTGCCAACATGCAGGCAATTACCGAACGTTTTGGGCCATCCCATATGGCGTTTCTGGTGGTGCCGATGGTGGGCGCGTTCTTCATCGATATCGTCAATGCGCTGGTGATTAAGCTGTATCTGTTGTTGCCGATTTTTGCGCAATAATGGTTGTGCGGCGGAGTAACATCCGCCGACACTCCGAATTGACTATGCGTTGGAGTAGCGTTCGGTTTCCGGCATCCAGCGCTCTATTAGCGCTACGGCCTGTCGCGGATATCGTTCGTGAATATGGCGAGCAATGCGCTGAACTTCCGGGATAATAGCCTGATCGCGCAGTAAATCCGCGACTTTAAATTCTGCCGTTCCAGTCTGGCGAGTACCCAAGAGCTCACCGGGACCGCGAATCTCCAAATCTTTTTGCGCAATAACGAACCCGTCGTTGCTGTCGCGCAGAACCTGCAGGCGTTTTTGCGCGGTTTTTGACAGCGGTGATTTGTAGAGCAGGACGCAGTGGGAGGCCACCGCGCCACGACCTACACGGCCACGTAGCTGATGCAACTGGGCCAGGCCCAGGCGCTCCGGGTTTTCAATTATCATCAGGCTGGCGTTGGGCACGTCCACACCCACTTCAATCACCGTGGTAGCAACCAGCAGATGCAGTTCACCCTGCTTAAATCCCGCCATTACCGACTGTTTCTCGGCGGGCTTCATTCGGCCGTGTACCAGGCCAATATGGAGTTCTGGCAGCGCAATTTTAAGCTCTTCCCACGTCGCTTCTGCTGCCTGAGCTTCTAACAGATCAGACTCTTCAATCAGCGTACAGACCCAGTATGCCTGGCGCCCCTCGTGGGTACAGGCGTTGCGTACGCGATCAATGATGTCGCTGCGGCGGGTGTCCGGAATCGCCACCGTAGTGACGGGCGTACGTCCTGGTGGGAGCTCATCAATGACCGATGTGTCGAGATCGGCATAAGCGGTCATCGCCAGCGTGCGCGGGATGGGCGTGGCAGTCATGATTAGCTGGTGCGGGTGGAAACCCTGCTGCTGACCTTTTTCCCACAGCGCCAGACGCTGATGCACGCCAAAACGATGCTGTTCATCGATGATAACCAGCGCCAGTCCGTTGAACTGCACCTGTTCCTGGAAAATCGCGTGCGTGCCGACAATCATCTGCACCTGACCGCTGGCGATAGCTTCCTGCTGCGCCTGGCGCGCTTTACCTTTCTGTTTACCTGCCAGCCAGCCCACTTCAACGCCCAGCGGCGCAAACCAGTTACGGAAGTTATTCGCATGCTGTTCAGCAAGCAGTTCGGTGGGTGCCATCAGCGCAACCTGCTTACCATGTGCGATAGCGCGCAGGGCGGCTAACGCCGCGACCAGGGTCTTACCGGAGCCGACATCGCCCTGTACCAGGCGCATCATCGGGACATCCAGTGCCATATCACGTTCGATCTCAGCGGTAACGCGGGCCTGTGCGCCCGTCGGTTTAAACGGTAGCGCTGCCAGCAGCTTATCTTTCAGCGCGTTGTTTACGCTCAGCGGCTGGGCATGAAAACGCTGCGCCCCGGCGCGTAATGCCAGCATACTGAGGTTATGCGCCAGCAGCTCTTCCAGAATGAGACGTCGCTGCGCCGGATGCTGACCGGTTTCCAGATCGCTCAACTGCAGTGACGGCGGTGGACGGTGCAAAGTGCGCAGGGCTTCTGGCAGGCTCATCATGCCTTGCAGTAATTCCGGTGGTAGCAGTTCGGCAATGGCACAAGTATCAAGCAAATCCAGCGCCTGATCGGTCAGTTTACGCAGCGTAGCCTGTTTAACACCTTCGGTAGTTGGATACACCGGCGTGAGCGTTTCCTGTAATTCCGGCGTGCTGAGATCGCCCTGCACGCGGTATTCCGGGTGGATCATCTCAGCGCCGTATTTCCCGCGTTTGGCTTCGCCATAGGCCAGTACCCGACGCCCGGTGGCGAGACTGTTTTTCATTGCTGCGCTGAAGTTGAAAAAGCGCATGGTGAGAATGCCCGAGCCATCGCTGATCTGACAGGTCATCATCCGGCGACCGCCAAAGGTGATATTGCAGTTCAGCACTTCGCCTTCAACGGTGGCATAGACGCCCGGCAGCAGTTCGCCAATAGGGTACAGATGCGTGCGGTCTTCGTAACGCAGGGGGAGGTGTAGCAGGAGGTCCTGCACGGTGTGCAGGCCAATTTTCGCCAGTTTACTGCTTTGCGCTGCGCCAACGCCGGTCAGAGAGTTGAGTGGGATGGCATCCAGTAAACGGCCTTTCATCGCGTTTATCTCGCAGACTGCATAGTGGCCCACCACGTTGCATCGGCTTCAATTTCGCCCTGCGTGTTTACGTGAGGGTAGGGAAGGCCTTTGCGCTTAGCGACATTCGCCAGCACAGGATAACCGCCTTCAAACAGCAAACGCTGCTGCTCATCTTGCGGCAGCATACTGTTTTCTCGGCGGTACATACCGGCGTTTTGCCGCTGACGCTGTGCTTCGTACAGAATCAGCGCGGAGGCGACTGAGACGTTCAGCGACTGCACCATGCCAGTCATGGGAATGATGATATCCTGATCCGCCAGATCCAACGCTTCCTGAGTAATGCCGGTTTTTTCCTGGCCCATCAGGATGCAGGTGGGGCGTGTGTAATCAATCTCGCGAAAATCCACAGCTTTATCTGACAGATGGGTTGCCAGAACCTGCATACCCCGGTTTTTTAAATGTGTGACCGCATCGCTAATGGTGCGGTGCGTTTTAACCTGTACCCAACTATTGCTGCCTGCGGCAGAAGAGGCCATGGTACGCATGCGGCTACCCGGCCAGACGGCGTGGACTTCATGCACGCCGACCGCATCTGCAGTACGAATGATAGCGGAAACGTTATGAGGCTTGTGGACCTCTTCCATGCAGACGGTCAGATCGGGCTGACGACGTGCGAGCATCTCGCGGATACGTGCATAGCGCTGTTCATTCATAAAACGTGTTCTAGTTACGGTTACGGGTGACTTTAATCACGTCCGGCATGACGCGGATTTTGCGCATGATATTCGCCAGGTGCACACGGTCGCGGGCGGTCAGGCGAATAAAGGCGCTATAGACGCGGCCATCTTTCTCTTCCGTATTCAGACTTTGAATATTGGAGGTGGTCGTGTTAATTGCCGCCGTCAGGTTCGCCAGAGCACCCTGGTGGTTAAACATATCCACCTTAATCTCAGTGATGAACTCCTGCTCCGTCTCCTTATCCCATTCCACCGCCATAAACTTCTCAGGCTCTTTCTGGTAGCCACGAATGTTACGGCAGGATTCATGGTGAATCACCAGACCTTTACCCGGGCTGACGTGGGCAATGATGGGATCGC
Source organism: Citrobacter sp. Cu231 (assembly GCF_030332265.1). NCBI lineage: Bacteria > Pseudomonadati > Pseudomonadota > Gammaproteobacteria > Enterobacterales > Enterobacteriaceae > Citrobacter > Citrobacter sp. Cu231. The sequence goes on from NZ_JAOWIE010000034.1 coordinate 129,702, forward strand.
CTGGAATCGGACGACAGCATTTCGCGAAGGTGATCAGCACGCCGTCTGCGCCTTTAATCGGCAGATGACCGTGACCAGATTGCGCTGGGACGTTTGCCGTTGCTTCGCCCTGCTGGAGGTTTTTCGCAACCACCACACTCATGGCGTTACCCAAACCAATTTCTGCGAGCAGATCGTCAAGCGTGGCGAGCTTCATGCGCTCAAGCTCACGCTGGATGCTTTCTGGTGGGATCTCAGCCAGTTTACGGCTACCGCCCAGGGCATGGTTGAGCAGTCGACGCCCCAGGCTGACGGAATCATCGCGCTTGAGGTTTTTCAGCAACTGGCGAATTTTTGCTCGTGCTTTCGAACTAACGACGAAGTTGAGCCATGCTGCATTCGGACGTGCGCCCGGCGCGGTAATAATCTCAACGGTCTGACCGCTAAACAGTGGTTGTGAAAGCGGGTAAGGCTGTCTGTCGACACGTGCGCCGACGCAGGCGTGACCGATATCGGTATGTACGGCGTAGGCGAAGTCGACAGGTGTAGCACCGGCAGGCAGTTCAACAATACGCCCTTCCGGTGTGAAAACATAAATCTCATCCGGGAAGAGATCAGATTTGACGCTTTCAATAAATTCAAACGAGCTACCGGCGCTCTGCTGCAGTTCCAGCAGGCTTTGCATCCAGCGCTGAGCGCGGATTTGTGCGGTGGTGCTGCTTTCGCCACCGTGCTCTTTGTAAGCCCAGTGCGCTGCCACACCCATTTCCGCCATCTGATCCATGTCTTCAGTACGAATTTGTACTTCAACCGGAACGCCGTGAGGGCCGATCATTGAGGTATGCAAAGACTGATATCCGTTCGCTTTTGGAATGGCGATATAGTCTTTCACGCGACCAGGACGTGGTTTGTACAGGCTATGCATCTGGCCGAGTACGCGATAGCAGGTATCGGAATCATGAACGATAACGCGAAAAGCGTAGATATCCATGATGGAGTGAAAACGCTGCTCTTTGAGCACCATTTTGCAGTAGATAGAGTACAGGTGCTTCTCGCGCCCGCTCACGCGACACGGAATACCTGCCTCCTGCAAACGCCCTTCGATTTCTGAGAGGATTTTTTGGATCATCTCTTTGCGGTTGCCGCGAGCGGCTTTAACCACTTCTTTAATCACGCGATAGCGGTTCGGGTACAGCGCTTCAAAACCCAGCTCTTCCAGCTCGGTTTTAATGTGATGAATACCTAAACGGTGTGCCAGCGGACTATAAATTTCGAGGGTTTCACGGGCGATGCGGCGACGCTTGTCCGGGCGTAATGAGCCCAGCGTGCGCATATTGTGGGTACGGTCAGCAAGTTTGATGAGAATGACGCGGATATCCTGCACCATCGCCATAATCATCTTGCGAAAGTTTTCAGCTTGCGCCTCTTTCTTATCGCGAAACTTAAGCTTATCAAGCTTTGATACCCCTTCTACCAGCTCTGCAACGCTTTTACCAAAAAGCTGCTCCATGTCCTGGTAGGTGGCTGGGGTATCTTCAATCACGTCATGCAGTAGCGCAGCCATCAGCGTTTCATAGTCGAGTTTCATCTCGGCCAGAATGCAGGCTACCGCTACCGGGTGCGTGATATAGGGTTCACCGCTTGAACGTGTCTGGCCCTCGTGAGCGTCACGTGCAACGAGATACGCCTGCCGAAGACGCTTAATCTGGTCTTCCGGCAGGTAGTTTTGAATCAGTTGATTCAGGCTTTCAAACAGATACAAGGGCGACCCGCTTTGTGATTAACGACGACCTTCAGCAATAGCGGTAACGGCTTGTAATTCAGCGGCTTCCTGCTCTTGCTGTTCCTGGCGCTCACGCACGTCGAGGATCTGGTTGTTGATCAGACCTTCTTCGATTTCGCGCAGCGCGATAACGGTAGTTTTATCGTTTTCTTCCGGTACGAGCGGATCCTTTCCGCCTACCTGCATCTGACGAGCGCGACGCGCGGCGACCAGTACCAGGTCAAAACGGTTACCAATTTTCTCTACAGCGTCCTGAACAGTTACGCGTGCCATACTTAAAATGCTCCACAGGTGAAGAAATGACTGGGCATGATACTGAATGTGGGTTCAGTCTGCCAACAGTTTGCTGATTAAAGCGTCATGACGCTGCTTTTGGCGGCTCATGCGCAGACGTTCGGCGCGAATGATGGTTTTCAAATCGCCCAGGGCGGTATCGAAATCATCATTCACAATAAGATAATCATATTCGGCGTAATGGCTCATTTCTGCAACAGCTTGCGCCATACGTTTTGCGATCACGTCTTCGCTATCTTGACCGCGGCCACGAAGACGTCGGTCCAGCTCAATCTTAGATGGCGGCAAAATAAAAATACTGCGCGCATGCGGCATTTTTTCACGAATTTGCTGCGCACCTTGCCAATCGATATCTAAAAAGACGTCTACGCCGGATGCCAGTACTTGCTCAATGGTCTCACGCGAAGTGCCGTAATAATTACCGAATACCTCAGCGTGTTCCAGGAACGCGTCTCTGCCAATCATGGCTCTGAATTCATCATGGTTCACAAAGAAATAATGTTCACCGTGCACTTCCCCCGGGCGCGGTGCGCGCGTGGTGTGCGAAACAGAAACCTGGGTGTCATACAACGGTTGGGTCTTTAATAAAGCCTGAATCAGGCTGGATTTACCCGCGCCACTGGGGGCAGAAACAATATAAAGCGTGCCTTGAGCCATGAGTATCTTAATGTATGTGATTGTCGAAAGAGAGCCTACATACGGGCTTATTATACACGTAGCCGCTATGTGACGTAGCCCTTGTCACACTTTTTGCGCATGTTTATTGCGTTTTGCGTATCAGTTTCCTGTTTTATCGATGATTTGCAGCAATACGTGCAAATGTCAGGAACGGTGCTCGCAGGATGCTTTTTTGCCACTCTGTTTCCCTATTATTTCGCGCTATATCTGCCTGGAATTGCAGTGTTCAGCGGAGGTAGCATGGGATTATGCAAATGCATAGGGCTGGTTCTACTGGTCTGGAATTTACCTGTATGGGCGGTTTGCCCCGTCTGGTCGCCTGCCCGGGCAAATGAGGAAATTTCACGACTACAGCAGCAGATAACACAGTGGAATGACAGTTACTGGAAACAGGGTGAAAGTGCTGTAGATGACGGCGTTTATGACCAGCTCAATGCGCAACTAATTCAATGGCAGCGCTGTTTTGGTGATGAAGTTCCACCAGATCTGTCTGCACCCCCAATAAGTGGCACTGTCTCGCATCCTGTTCCCCATACGGGAGTTCGAAAACTTGCCGATAAGCAAGCGCTTCAGCAATGGATGCAGGCTCGCAGCGATCTCTGGGTGCAACCGAAGGTGGATGGCGTGGCAGTGACGTTAGTCTATCGCAATGGCAATCTGGTACGGGCGATTAGCCGTGGTAATGGCCTGAAAGGCGAAGACTGGACGCAAAAGGTTCTTCAGATTCCTTCCGTACCACATTCCACCAAGGGGAATCTCGCTAACAGTACGTTGCAGGGTGAGATTTTTTTGCAGCAAGAGGGGCATATTCAGAAGCAGAGAGGGGGAATGAACGCCCGCTCGAAGGTTGCTGGATTGATGATGCGCCAGAGCAATCCGGAATTATTAGGCTCGCTGGCTATTTTTATCTGGGCCTGGCCCGATGGTCCTGCGGTCATGTCTGAAAGACTGGAACAACTCACTGCTGCCGGGTTCAGTTTCACGCAACATTTTACCAGGGCCGTGAAGAGTGCAGATGATGTCGAGCAGGCACGCGCCAGTTGGTGGACTTCAGCATTACCTTTTGTGACGGATGGCGTAGTTGTGCGAACGGGAAAAGAGCCGCAGGCGCGATACTGGCTACCCGGACAGGGAGACTGGCTGGCAGCGTGGAAATATCCTCCCGTGGCCAGGGTGTCTGAGGTAACGGGTATTCAGTTCTCTGTTGGCAAAAGCGGGAAAATTGCGGTGGTGGCATCGCTGGCCCCCGTCATGTTGGATGATAAACGAGTGCAGCGCGTCAATATTGGCTCTGTCCGACGCTGGAATGAATGGGATATTGCGCCTGGCGATCAGATTCTGATAAGCCTTGCCGGGCAGGGGATCCCCCGTATAGACGAAGTCGTCTGGCGGAGTACTCAGCGTACTAAACCAGCTCCACCTGAGGGTCGCTTTAATTCATTAACCTGTTTTTATGCTACCCCGGGGTGTTATGAGCAGTTTGTTGCCAGGCTGGTCTGGCTGGGTACTAAAGAGGTATTGGGGCTGGAAGGTATCGGCGAGGCGGGATGGCGGGAGCTCAATCAGGCATATCGTTTTGAGCATATCTTTTCCTGGCTTGGGCTAACTCAGGAACAACTACAGTCCACATTTGGTGTAAGCAAAGGGAAGAAGTTATGGCATCAGTTCAACTTGTCGCGCGATCTTCCGTTCACGCGCTGGCTGATTGCTATGGGAATACCGATAACACAGGCTACGCTGAATGCCAGTCGGGATGGTTCATGGTCGCAGTTACACGAGCGTAGTGAACAAAGCTGGCGGCAGCTTCCTTTTATGGGGGAGCGGCGGGCTCGGCAGGTGATCCAGTGGCTGGAGGATCGAGAGGTCACAGCGCTGAGCAACTGGTTAGCTGCTCAGCGGATCGCGGGCTTTATGCCTTAATGGCCTTCATGGCGATAGTAAAATACAGGCAGACCTAACTTCAGGCGCAGCGCCAGTAGTCGGGCGGTAAAGCCGAAAAGTAGGGTGGAGATAACCACCACATCGTGGCTGGAGACATAATGCTGCAGCACGATGTACAGCACGGCAGCGGCAAATGATACGCCGGCATACAGTTCTTTCTGGAACACCAGTGGGATGCGTTTACAGAACATATCACGTAATACGCCGCCGAAAACCCCGGTCGTGACCGCAGCGACCACGGCGATAATCGGTCCATGGCCCATATCCAGCGCCACCTGAGCGCCAATGATAGAAAACACTACCAGGCCCAGCGCATCCAGTACGAGGAATATTTTACGCAGGTAGGGCATGACGGGAGCAATAATGGTCGTGAGTACCGCAGCGGTCGCCACGATAATGACGTATTCAGGGTGCTTTACCCAGCCGAGCGGATAATGGCCGAGAAGAATATCGCGTACTGAACCACCGCCAATGGCTGTCGCGGTGGCAATGATAATGACGCCAAATGTATCCATACGACGACGCCCAGCCGCAAGCGCACCGGTCATGGCTTCGGCAGTAATACCAATTAAGTATAAAACGTGTAACAGCATGTATTCCCCCTGATTTGCTGGGGGCTAAGCTTAACGATTTGTGCGCACTGTCACGATTGAGATTTTCTAAGGTGAAGTGATTACAATAACTACAGCTAATGCTTGTTTGAAGAAAATGCCATATGTTGTGCGCATAACGATATTAGTTATGGTGATAAGTGATGAGAAAATATAATGCGTAGTGAGAGGTTATAAACATGCCCATCGGAAAAGCACGTAGCGCCGCCGTTTACTGGCGAGCCACGTATGATATTTCAACAAAACTATCCCCCCGACCATTGGACAAGTTGACACTCCAGAAGCCATTAGAGAAGTCATCCTAAGTAAACTCTGATATTCAGCGGCCTCTATTCTGAAAAATGCCCCCCTCAGCTATCGCTTCTATGCGTGTAGACACATATACAGCAAAATCTTCAGCATTTAGTCAGTCGGAGTGATAGACATGAGCGTAAGAGAGGAAATTCAGGATGGCAGAGAGGCTGGACATTTAAGAAGTGGGATAATCTACACCGAAGTTTTGGGGTGGATAGATATGGGACATGCTCGAGGAGATGATGTCAGAAAGTTACTCTCGGATATGCACCAAGGCGAGCATTCAGGAAAGGATTATTACGATGTAAAATACACTCAAAGTATGGGAAGAGGAGGGCTCACAATTGGGAAGTTCATCAGATGGAGAATTAGAAAAGGGCGAAGTTTATTTGAACGATATAGTATAGCACTTTCCATGATGATGGCGCTTGCTCATCGTTTTGAAGGTTTACAGTCAAATTTCCCCTTTTATCTTTACACCGACTGCGGTTTCAGTGGTGAGGATTTAGTATCCGATTTGCTGGGGTTCTACCGCGTAGTCTCATATAGTAACCCATTCCCGCTATTGCAGCCCGTCAGCAAAGAGGAAGCCCTCAGGCGTTGGGATTATTATGGTCCAATCGGCTCTTTTAAAAACACCTCATTCCAACCGATATTATTTCCCGATCCGATGAAATCAGCTTTAGCTCTTCCTGTAAAAGGTGTTTTACCCTCATTCATGAGAACAGTGATACCTTACAGCGACTTTAGTTCTGGTAACGTTAAAATAGTTTCAAGAGATGGAACGGTCGTTAACTGGTAAAAAAGGGAAACATATGAAACAGGCAGTCATAATAGTGCTGATGATAATAGCTATATGCAGCTCTTATTTCTGGCCTAATATTAAAATGAGACTTGCAGGTAACGCACAATATACAGAGTTTGATAAAGCCAAATATGATTATTACACTCCTCAAGTTTTAAAAAAAATGCCGAGAATATCCCAAGTGTATGACTTTAATTATACGAACATTTCTGGTCCTAAGGCTGATGTATGGAGTGTTACGTTCCATGATACCAGGGATACGGGGAGGATTAGTAAATATCTCTCAATGGCGGGCTATGAAAAACAGGTAAAATGTGATGTTGAGGCAGAATGCTGGCGTCTCAGGGGATCCGATGAAGTACTGACAGTCGTGAATATGAACAGCAGTAATGCTGTTCGGATTGATATTCTGAAGAGTATTTATAACGACAAATATATGCCAGATAAATAAGTATTCAATTTTATATAAGTCAGCACTTACTGGCGGTACGGATAGCCTGCATTGAGCAGGCTATCTAGTACGTTACGATAGCATAGGGATGATATTCAAAATTACTCGATATTGAATTTGTTTGTTGAGTGTGCCATTCAATGCCGCACCTTCGCTGGGTTTCGTTTAATGATGTTTTTGATTGTGTACACCCCTGTGTACACGGGTTTTTGTGGTGCTCGGCCTTTTGGTCGGTTTTTGGCCTTGCCACAATCTTGCCGTCTCACGTCTTATTGTATGATAGATCTATCCCACAATAAGGAATTAGCCAGCCATGAGAATGACCAGCCGTAAAAAAGAGATACTCAGCTACTTCGAACCGGATAGCCTAGAATGGGTGACGAGTGAGATTGGTGCGCCGCCGCTTGATGTGTCCGGTGTAGCCTACCTTCTTCACGGCATGGAATCGTTCGACAAGCGTCACCAACTCGAATCTACTCGCCGCACGCTCGAAAGTATGGTCTCTGGAGGGCTGCTGGAGCGATTGACGGTGTATGAAGCACGGGAGATAAGGGCCGGAGGCCAAACTAATGCTACGGTGGTGCGCTACGGCCTGCCGGGGCAATGTTCTGTACTGCGTGATACTGGCGGCCCTGATAACTCCATATCAGGTGAGTGTGTGCGGGTTGGTTGACACATCTAGCTGCTCTCTCAGCATTAAAGAGGCAAAATTCTGCCCTTTGGCAGGGCAACAGAGTAACTGAAAGTCACTCTGTTCTGTTTAAGCACCGCCAGCATCACATTCCAAAATTGACGGTATCAGACAAATCAGACAGTTAACTTCAACCCCATCCGTATAACATTGTTATACAGTGGTATACTGTATAGATATAAAACACTGATACGGTTGCCATCATGAGCAAATCCAATCTTGTAGCGTTCCGCGTCCCGGCTGAATTGGTGGATGCGTTTAATGGGTCTGTAGCAGCATCTGGTGGCGACAAAACAGCGTGGCTATCTGGGCAGGCAAACGTTGGGCTTACCTTGCTGTTGTTCTCGATCTGTTCGCAAGGAAACCGGTGGGTTGGGCAATGTCATTCTCACCGGACAGCAAGCTGACCATCAAAGCGCTGGAAATGGCGTGGGAAGTTCGCGGTAAACCAGCCGGAGTGATGTTCCACAGTGACCAGGGTATGGGGATTAATATCCTTGTCGATCCGGCGGCGTAGTATGTCTGGATGCTTCCAGCGAGGCAGTATTTGGCGTTCAAAGTATTCGGCGGCAAGATCTGAAACGCGCATGGCGTTTTTTTCTGCTTCCATCTTCGCCAGGGCCTTGGCTTTCCGTTCCTGTTTTTCTCCTGCCACGTCATAACCAAGCGCAACGCGGGCGGCTAGTTCTTTGGCGGTCTCTCTGGCTTTAGATAGTGATAGCTCGGCATAGGAGCCAATAACCATAGCTCGTTGCTTACCAGAGAACTTATAGCGGAATCGCCAGCTTGGGGATTGGTCTACCTGTCGGTATCGGAGGTATAGCCCGCCACCATCTGCGCGTCCTTCGAAGCGTTCTCCGGCTTTTATCCACGCACGGATCTGCATGTCTGTCAGTTTTGGCATTTTGCGAATATCCAAACTTTGAATAGAGGGTGTACCCAAAGTGATGTACACAAAACTCATTGGGTACACCTTTGGGTACACCTTAACTATGCGCTTTGTTGCGTCTTTATGATAGCCCATGATAACAAAAAAGCCCGGCTAAATGCGGGCTTTTCTAGTTTTGTGCGTCTTTGTGATAGCTCTTAAGTATTTACTCGATATTCTGAATTTGCTCGCGCATTTGCTCGATCAATACCTTCAGTTCAATTGCGGAGTTAGTCACTTCGGCATTGATAGACTTCGATGCCAGAGTATTCGACTCACGGTTGAATTCCTGCATCATGAAGTCCAGACGACGGCCAACCGCCTCTTTTTTCTTCAGAATGTTGTAGGTTTCTTTGACGTGAGCTTCCAGGCGATCCAGTTCTTCAGCCACGTCGATACGCTGTGCCATCAGCACCAGTTCTTGCTCAAGGCGGTTATTTTCCAGCTGCACCTGAGCATCTTCCAGTTTGGCTACCAGACGCTCGCGCTGCCATTGCAGGATTTCCGGCATATGCGCACGTACCTTCGTTACTTCGGCGCTGACGCCTTCCAGACGCTGCTCAATCAACGCCTTCAGTGCCTGACCTTCGGTTTCACGCGCAACGATAAAGTCATCCAGCGTACCGTCAAGCGCGGCGAGGATTTCGGCGGCAATGGCGTCCAGATCTTGCTCCTGGGCTGCCATTACACCTGGCCAACGCAGGATATCAACCGGGTTAATTTCACCTTCATCACTCTGCATTTTGACCCAGTTAGCAGCGCTAACGAGCTGTTTAGCGAGTTTTTCATTCAGAATCAGCTCGCCTTGTGCACTGGCATCAGGCTCAAAACGCAGCGTACATTCTACTTTACCGCGCGTCAGACGCGTGCGAATACGCTCGCGAACAACGGGTTCAAGACTACGGAACTGCTCCGGCAGGCGAAAATAAGTTTCCAGATAACGCTGGTTTACCGAGCGCATTTCCCAGGTAGCGCTACCCCATTCACCCTTGATTTCACGCCGGGCGTAAGCGGTCATGCTGCGGATCATAGACGTTCCTGTTTTTAAAGATGAGATGGGAGGATTATAGCCATCCACGTCTTGTCAGGATAGGAATAACAGTCGGAAGTCCGTATAATGCGCAGCCACATTCGTTTCAAGCCGGAGATTTTATCATGCGTCCAGCAGGTCGTAGTGCCAATCAGGTGCGTCCCGTCACCCTGACCCGTAATTATACAAAACACGCTGAAGGCTCCGTGCTGGTCGAATTTGGTGATACCAAAGTGCTATGTACCGCTTCTATTGATGAAGGCGTACCGCGTTTTCTGAAAGGTCAGGGCCAGGGTTGGATCACCGCAGAATATGGCATGCTGCCACGCGCTACGCACACCCGTAACGCCCGTGAAGCGGCAAAAGGTAAGCAGGGCGGTCGTACCATGGAAATCCAGCGTCTGATCGCTCGCGCGTTGCGCGCCGCCGTTGATCTGAAGACGCTAGGCGAGTTCACCATTACGCTGGACTGCGATGTTATCCAGGCAGATGGTGGTACGCGCACCGCATCCATTACCGGTGCATGTGTTGCGTTAGCTGATGCGCTGAACAAGCTGGTCGCGAGCGGTAAACTGAAAACTAACCCGATGAAAGGGATGGTCGCGGCGGTTTCCGTGGGTATTGTTAACGGTGAAGCGCTCTGTGACCTCGAGTACGTTGAGGATTCAGCAGCAGAAACCGACATGAACGTGGTGATGACTGAAGATGGCCGTATTATTGAAGTACAGGGCACGGCGGAAGGTGAGCCATTCAGCCATGAAGAACTTCTCACCCTACTGGCGTTGGCCCGAGGGGGAATCGAATCCATTGTAGCGACGCAGAAGGCGGCGTTAGAAAATTGATTTTAAAGGCGACTGATGAGTCGCCTTTTTTTTTGTCTGTAATAAAGTGAGATGAGGAGCGAATCCATGAAACCGTATCAGCGCCAGTTTATTGAGTTTGCGCTTAGCAAGCAGGTACTAAAGTTTGGCGAGTTTACGCTGAAATCCGGGCGTAAAAGCCCCTATTTCTTCAACGCCGGACTGTTTAATACCGGGCGCGACCTGGCTCTGTTAGGCCGTTTTTACGCCGAAGCGCTGGTGGATTCCGGTATTGAGTTCGATTTGCTGTTTGGCCCAGCGTACAAAGGTATTCCGATTGCGACTACAACGGCCGTTGCGCTGGCTGAACACCACGATAAAGATTTGCCGTACTGCTTTAACCGTAAAGAGGCGAAGACCCACGGTGAAGGCGGTAATCTGGTCGGTAGCGCACTAAAGGGGCGCGTGATGCTGGTGGATGACGTGATCACTGCCGGTACTGCGATTCGTGAATCCATGGAGATAATCCAGGCAAATGGTGCGACGTTGGCAGGGGTACTGATTTCTCTCGATCGTCAGGAACGCGGTCGCGGCGAGATTTCAGCGATTCAGGAAGTGGAACGCGATTATGGGTGCAAGGTGATTTCTATCATTACCCTGAAAGATCTGATTGCCTATCTGGAAGAAAAACCTGAAATGGCAGAGCACCTGGCCGCAGTCCGGGCGTATCGCGAAGAGTTTGGGGTGTAAGTCATCGCCCGGTAGCGTTAAGCTTACCGGGCAACTGTGTTACTGCAATTGAGCGGCAACTAACGGCCAGCGGGTGTCGAAATCATCCGTTGGACGATATTTAAATTCGCTACGTACAAACCGAGACAGCATACCTTCGCAGAAAGCCAGTAACTGGCTGGCCAGCAGCGTTTCATCCACGGTGTAGCCTTCACCTTCACGCATTCTTTTTTCTCGCAGAACCTGGCGTAGCTGCGACTCAATTCGCTCAAACAGCTGGTTAATGCGGCCTTGCAGACGGTCTTGCTCGAACATCAACGCGTGTCCGGTCAGAATGCGCGTCAGGCCGGGATTACGTTCACCGAACCCTAAAATCAGCAGGACGATTAGACGCAAGCGCGCGTTAGTATCCTTTTCATCTTTCAGAATCAGATTGATACGGGTAATCAGACTGTCTTCGATAAACTCAATCAGGCTATCGAACATGCGAGTCTTGCTGGGAAAATGGCGATACAATGCCGCTTCGGATACGCCAACTGAGGCTGCCAGCTTTGCTGTGGTGATGCGTTGGCTACCATCGCTGGACTCAAGCATCAGCGCCAGAGACTGAAGTATTTCTTCGCGACGATTCCTTTTCGCAGTTTGCTTTTCTACCATGTTACAAAATACCCCTGAAAATAAGCTCTTGCCAGGCAGGCATCCACACAGCGACCGCAAACGGTTTTTTGCGGTATGTTATTGCGTTATTACGCTGTGGGATACTTTTCTGCGGGTTACTTGCGCCCGGAATGGCCGAAGCCACCTTCGCCACGATCGGTGGCTTCAAACTCTTCCACCAGATTAAATTCAGCCTGTACGACCGGTACAAATACCATCTGCGCGATGCGTTCGCCCGGTTCAATCGTGAAGCTGTCCTGACCACGGTTCCAGATGGATACCATCAGTTGGCCCTGGTAGTCGGAATCAATCAAACCGACCAGATTGCCCAGTACGATACCGTGCTTATGGCCCAACCCGGAGCGCGGGAGCATCACCGCTGCCAGAGAAGGATCGGCAATGTGGATAGCTAACCCGGTTGGCACCAGCGTTGTTGCGCCCGGTGCCAGTTCTACGGCGTCATCAAGACAAGCACGCAGGTCAAGTCCGGCAGAACCAGAAGTGGCGTACGTCGGGAGCGGAAATTGTTGCCCTACGCGCGGGTCCAGAATCTTAACGTCGATTTTTTTCATCATAACGGGTCACGATCTCGTCGAGTAATAATTGGCCCAGGAGTTCTTTACGCTCAAGCGGTAAGACTTTGTCTCCATCCTGCCAAAAAAGGTGTAATGCGTTGCTATCGCTGTTAAACCCTTGAGTTGACAGCGAAACGTCGTTCGCACAGATCACATCAAGGTTTTTGCGGATGCGTTTTTGCCGGGCATATTCTTCCACATTATTTGTTTCGGCGGCAAACCCAACGACAAAAGGTCGGTTAGCATCCAGTGCGGCAACACCGGCGATGATGTCCGGATTTTTGACCATTTTTACTGTTAATTCATCACCCTGCGTCGCCTGCTTTTTGATTTTTTCGTGGGCGACAGTTTCAGCGCGGTAATCAGCGACTGCGGCGCAGCCGATAAAAATATGCTGTTGTTGCACCGCAGATTGCACGGCGGCTTCCATTTCCAGCGCGGTCATTACATCAACGCGCTGGACAAATTGCGGTGTGGTTAACGAAACCGGACCTGATACCAGCGTGACGTTTGCCCCGCGTTTTGCTGCAGCGGCTGCGATAGCAAATCCCATCTTCCCGGAACTGTGGTTGGAAATATACCTTACGGGATCAAGCGGTTCACGCGTCGGACCCGCTGTAATCATGATGTTGAGATGTTGCAGATCTTTGACAGGTGAAAAATGTTCTGCCGCCATATCCACAATCATTAATGGATCCAGCATACGTCCAGGACCGACATCGCCACATGCCTGGCTACCGCTGTCAGGGCCCCAAATGAGCAAACCGCGTGAGGCAAGAACGCCCAGATTGTGCTGGGTAGCGGCAGCGCGGTACATCTGCTGGTTCATGGCCGGCAGCACGGCAACAGGCGCTGGAGTTGCCAGACAAATCGTAGACACCAGATCGTTGGCCATACCGGCGGCAACGCGGGCAATCAGGTCTGCCGTCGCAGGGGCCAGGATAACCAAATCGGCCCATTTCCCCAGCTCAATGTGGCCCATCGCAGCTTCGGCTGCGGGGTCAAGCAGGCTGTCGGAAACGGGATAACCCGAAACTGCCTGTAAGCTCAGAGGAGTAATAAACGCTTTTGCCGCTTCGGTCATCGCCACGCGGACGTCAGCGCCGCGTTCCCGTAAACGACGCACCAGCTCAGGGGTTTTGTACGCAGCAATACCGCCACTGACGCCAAGTACGATTTTTTTACCGGCCAGGCTCATCATGATCTTTCCTGTTGGGTTTCACCAGAAGGCGGATATTTTATCACAATCCGCAATGTGTCGTGCTTTTGCCCGCGATCCAGTTTGCGAGGCGCTACGAAGAAGTGATAACAGCGCGTCGATTCTCCGCTGGCGTTATGCCACTATGCGGATGCGAAATGAGGGGAAAAGCATGGAAAATACAGGACGTATAATGCCTCGGGAAAAGCTGTTGGCGCAGGGCGCTAGCTCGCTGAGCGACGTTGAGCTACTGGCTCTTTTTTTACGCACCGGGATGCTGGGTAAAGATGTGCTTACGCTGGCGAAAGAGATGCTTCAGCATTTTGATTCGCTGTATGGCCTGTTGTCTGCTGATTACATGGATTTCAGCTATGTTCAGGGCATCGGTATCGCGAAGTATGCGCAGCTGAAGGGAATAGCGGAGCTGGCAAGGCGTTACTACAACGTACGGGTGATTGAGGAGCGCGCAATACTTAGCCCGGAAATGGCGCGTGAATTTCTGCAAAGTCAGCTCTCACAAGAGGAACGCGAGATCTTTTTTGTGATCTTTATGGATTCTCAACATCGCGTGATTAAACACAGTAAACTTTTTTCCGGTACGATTAGCCACGTCGAGGTACATCCGCGAGAAATTGTCCGCGAAGCGATAAAAATGAATGCTTCCGCAGTGATCCTTGCGCATAATCACCCTTCAGGGTGTGCAGAGCCGAGCAAAGCAGATAAACTCATCACCGAGCGTGTTGTGAAATGCTGTCAGTTCATGGATATCCGGGTGCTTGATCATCTGGTCATTGGGCGCGGAGAGTGCGTTTCTTTTGCGGAACGGGGTTGGATTTAATGCACTTTACGCGATCCATCGGGATCTTTGTCTGTTCGGGACTTGAGCATAACGCCGGGTCAGCGTATACTACGCCACCTTTGAGAATCTCGGGTTTGGCATTTGGGCCTGGCAATCGAGAGTTCACTTAGAACTATGCGATGACCGGGCTGTAAAGCCTGACGAGGCGCCGATACCCCATACGAAGCTCGAGCTAATTTGATTTTTGGAGAATAGACATGTCCCGAGTCTGCCAAGTTACTGGCAAGCGTCCGGTGACCGGTAACAACCGTTCCCACGCACTGAACGCGACTAAACGCCGTTTCCTGCCGAACCTGCACTCTCACCGTTTCTGGGTTGAGAGCGAGAAGCGTTTTGTCACCCTGCGCGTATCTGCTAAAGGTATGCGTGTAATCGATAAGAAAGGCATCGATACAGTTCTGTCTGAACTGCGTGCCCGTGGCGAAAAGTACTAAGTACTTAAAGAGGAAATAAATCATGGCTAAAGGTATTCGCGAGAAAATCAAGCTGGTTTCTTCTGCTGGTACAGGTCACTTCTACACCACCACGAAGAACAAACGTACTAAGCCGGAAAAACTGGAACTGAAAAAATTCGATCCAGTTGTACGCCAGCACGTACTGTACAAAGAAGCTAAAATCAAATAATTTTAGTTTCGATGTAGCAAAAAACCTCGCCTCGGCGGGGTTTTTTGTTTTCTGGCCGTCCCCATATTAATGAGACCTGATACACCGCCGGAGATACTATGCCTGAATTACCTGAAGTCGAAACCAGTCGTCGCGGGATTGAGCCGCATCTGGTGGGAGCAACGATTATGCACGCGACTGTACGTAACGGTCGTTTGCGTTGGCCGGTATCAGAGGAAATCTATCGTCTGAGTGATAAGCCTGTTCTGAGCGTACAGCGGCGCGCGAAATACCTGCTTCTGGAGCTGCCGGATGGCTGGGTAATCATTCATCTGGGGATGTCGGGTAGTTTGCGTATCCTTCCTGAAGAGCTTCCGGCAGAAAAGCATGACCACGTCGACTTGGTGATGAGTAACGGCAAAGTCCTGCGTTATACCGATCCGCGTCGTTTTGGTGCCTGGCTGTGGACTAAAGAACTGGATGGGCATAATGTCTTCGCCCATCTTGGCCCTGAGCCGCTGAGCGACGATTTCAATGCCGGTTACCTGCAGCAGAAATGTGCGAAGAAGAAAACCGCGATTAAACCCTGGCTGATGGATAACAAGCTGGTGGTGGGGGTGGGAAACATCTATGCCAGCGAGTCGCTGTTTGCGGCGGGTATCCATCCTGACCGTCTGGCGTCATCGCTGTCGCAGGATGAGTGTGAACTGCTGGTGCGCGTTATCAAGGCGGTTTTGCTGCGTTCTATCGAGCAGGGCGGGACGACGCTGAAGGATTTTCTGCAAAGTGACGGTAAGCCGGGCTATTTTGCTCAGGAGCTGCAGGTCTATGGGAGAGAAGGCGAACCCTGTCGCGTATGCGGCGCGCCAGTCATTGCGACAAAACACGCCCAGCGCACAACGTTCTACTGCAGGTGCTGTCAGAAATAACACCCTATCGGCCGGACGCTCATCCGGCCAGACGAATTACTTCAGTTTACTCAATAATGCCTGATGGACGTTTTCCGGCAGAAAATGCGTCACGTCACCCTGGTGGCGGGCGACTTCTTTCACCAGTGACGATGAGATAAATGACCACTCTTTAGACGGCATCAGAAAGACGCTTTCCAGTTGCGGCATGAGATGACGGTTCATATGGGCCAGCTGCATTTCATACTCAAAATCAGCCACCGCACGTAGACCACGGATCAGAATGTTAGCCTGATTATCGCGGGCAAAGTTTGCCATCAGATCGCTGAAGCCCAGAACTTCCACATTGCCGAGATGCGCCGTTGCCTGTTGTGCCAGCTCAACGCGCTCTTCAAGGGTAAACATCGGTTTTTTACTGGGACTTGCGGCAATTGCCAGGATTACGTGATCGAACATGCTGGTCGCACGCGTCACGATATCAAGATGGCCGTTAGTTATGGGATCAAAGGTTCCTGGATAAATCGCCCGTTTTTGCATGACTTGCCTCAATGCGTTTTGGGTGGCAGATAAGGTTCCAGCAGCTGCAGCAGACGCTGAAGCGCGCCCTGATTTTGATACAGAACTTCAACTGCATGACGGCCATAAAAATTACGATAATCTGCATCGGTCAGTAAAGAAGAGACTTCTTTCGCCAGCGTGCTTGCGTCGGTGACGGTGATCAGTCCGCTTGCCTGTTCAAGGCGGGCGCAAATATCTTTAAAATTAAACGTATGTGGCCCCATCAGTACCGGAATGGCATGCGCTGCCGCTTCAAGTGGGTTGTGCCCACCACGTTCGACCAGTGAACCGCCGACAAAAGCAAGATCGGCAATACCGTACAACAACATCAGCTCGCCCATGGTGTCGCCAATCACGACCTGAGTACCTGATGACGGAACTTCGCCCGAAGAGCGTGTCGTATAGCTTAGTCCAGCCTGGCGTACGAGGTTGATGGCATCCGGGAATCGTTCAGGATGTCTGGGTACCAGAATCAGTAATAGATTAGGGAACTGGTTTAATAACGCCTGATGGGCGGCAATGATAATGCTTTCTTCACCGTCGTGGGTGCTTGTTGCGATCCATACCGGGCGGTGAGGCGCCCATTGCCGACGCAATGTAACCGCTTTTGCAGCCAGTTGTGGCGTGACGGAAATATCAAACTTCAGGCTACCAGTAACGGTGACCTGATTGCTTCTGGCGCCAAGCGCAATAAAACGCGCGCCATCTTCTTCATTTTGCGCAGCAATGAGCGTAATGCGACGTAGCAATCTGCCAACAAATTTACCCAATTTCCCGTAGCCAGCAGCCGAGCGAGCTGAAAGCCGGGCGTTGGCGATAACCAGAGGAATATGGCGTTTGTGCAGTGCTGCAATGAGATTTGGCCATAGCTCAGTTTCCATAATTAACACCAGCTTGGGGTCAACTTTATTCAGGAAACGATTGAGTGCGTCAGGTAAATCGTAAGGTAAATAGACGTGCTGAACGTCAGCACCAAACGCAGACTGGACACGCTCTGAGCCAGTTGGCGTCATGGTGGTAACCGTGATTGGCAAGTCAGGGTAACGATGTCGCAGAGCGCGGACCAAAGGGATCGCTGCCAGCGTCTCACCCACAGATACCGAATGAAGCATGATGCCGCCTGGCTTTAGCGGACGGCGGTAAAAGCCGTAGCGTTCACCCCAGCGTTTACGGTAGGCCGGAGCCTTACGTCCGCGCACCCAAAGCCGTATCCAGATCAAAGGCTGAATAAGGTAGAAAAGGGCGGTGTAAAGCAATTCGAGCATAATGGTAGCTGACTTATGAATGTGCTGGGGATTCTATGTATTTAACTATGGCTTTACCATCATTTTTATCCAGGTTGTCTCAAAACGATGGAATTGGTGAAGCATTATTTTAACAGGTGGTTATTTCAAAAATGCATAGGACCGCATTTACATGACTTAACGTCTTGTGCGGCGTGGGTTTTCTGGTGAGCTATTTTAATTTATATCTTTATGTTTTTAATAGATTATTTTGTTTTTTGTTCAAAAAATATTCATTTCGGAATGCGTGGCAATAAATGATATACTACTGCACAATTTCAGGTAGCTAGCGGGCAGGGGCGTTTCGAAAACATGAGAGGTAATCTTTTAATGGTTCAGGCTTGGATTACACGACTCTGATGTTTCCGACTCGGTATGTCTGGCGACGCGATGCGGATATTGATGCATGAATATTGCTTTTTGTTTGTACAAATATTTTCCCTATGGTGGGCTACAGCGTGATTTCTTGCGGGTAGCACTTACGGTTGCTGCGCGTGGTCATCATGTTCAGGTGTTTACCCAGTCATGGCAGGGCGAGCGTCCGGATGAACTGGAAATTATACTTGTCCCCGTCTCATCCAGAACCAATCACGGGAAAAATGAGCAATATTATCAGTGGGTTCAGGATTATTTACGTCAGCATCCCGTCGATCGTGTCGTCGGGTTTAACAAAATGCCTGGCTTGGATGTGTATTACGCAGCCGACGTTTGCTACGCGGAGAAAGTCGCCCGTGAGAAAGGCTTTTTCTACAAGTTGACGCGTCGGTACCGGCATTACTCCGCTTTTGAAAAAGCGGCATTTCAGCAAGGTGCTGGTACCACGCTATTGATGTTAACTGATAAACAAATTGGTGATTTCAAACATCATTACCAAACTGAGAGCCAGCGTTTTCGTATTCTGCCACCAGGAATATACCCTGACAGAAAGTACAGCCAGCAACCTGAAAACAGCAGGCAGATTGTCAGAGAAAAAAACGGTATTGGTCTCGATCAGTTTCTACTCCTGCAGGTAGGTTCTGATTTCAAACGCAAAGGCGTGCCAAGAACATTGCAGGCGTTGGCTTCTTTACCTGAGGCTATACGTCACCGTACGCGATTGATGGTTGTTGGTCAGGATAAGGCCGATCGTTACCGCACTCAGGCTCGTCAATTGGGTATTGAAGAACAAGTGCAGTTCTTCTCGGGGCGGGATGATGTCGCTGAATTGATGTCTGCGGCCGATTTATTGCTTCACCCGGCTGTTCAGGAAGCTGCTGGTATTGTCTTGTTGGAGGCTGTAGTTGCCGGGCTGCCAGTATTAACCACTGAAGTATGCGGCTATGCGGGTTATATTAATGCCGCCCAGTGTGGGGTGGTGATTCCTGAACCTTTTGAACAGGAAAATCTGAATACAGCACTTTTCGATGCGCTGCAAAATAATGAGCAGAGAAGTTATTGGGTCAGGAACGCGCGGCATTTTGCTGATACAGAAGATCTCTACAGCCTGGCAGATAAGGCTGCGGATATCATTTTAGGTCTTGATAATGATTGAGTTAAAAGAACCATTTGCCACGCAATGGCAAGGAAAAGACCCGTTTACGGAAGTCACTAAGTTGGATGGTGAAGTTTTTCGCGCTCTGGAAACACGGCGAACCCTGCGTTTTGAGATGATGGGTAAAGGGTATTTCCTTAAATATCATCATGGAACCACGCTTAAAGAAGTGGTTAAGAACCTTATTTCTTTACGTATGCCTGTACTTGGCGCAGACCGTGAGTGGTTGGCAATTCATCGCTTACAGGAACTGAATGTTGACACAATGACCGGTGTTGCATTTGGGCAGAAAGGACTGAATCCTTTAGAGCGAACCTCATTTATCATCACTGAAGATCTCTCTCCTGCCATAAGCCTTGAAGATTTTTGTGCAAGGTGGAAAGTTGAGCGCCCTGATTTTGTATTAAAACGGACAATTATTACCCGCGTGGCAGAAATGGTGGGTAAAATGCATCGGGGCGGGGTAAATCACCGGGATTGCTATATCTGCCATTTCCTGCTACAGCAGCCGATGCCGGCAGACGTTGCGAACATCAAACTTTCCGTAATTGATTTGCATCGTGCACAAATACGCCAGCATGTACCACGTCGCTGGCGGGATAAGGATCTGATTGGACTCTATTTCTCTTCACTTGAGATCGGGTTGACGCCCAGAGATATCTATCGTTTTTTACGTGTCTATTTTTCGATGCCACTACGTGAAATCTTTCGTCAGGAAGTCAGGTTGTTTGAACAGGCTGTCACAAAAGCGCAAAAAATAAGACAAAGAACAATTAGAAAAGCGCTATAAATAACACATGAAGTTTGAGGCCATTTTATTATGAACATTGATTTCCAGAAGCTAATCATTCAAAAACATGTTATCGACAGCTCCTCGCATGATAAGAGTAAAAAATTAAGTGTTGCGTATGGTGTCGATCGTAATTTTTTGTTTGGTTCCGGCATTTCTATGACCTCAGTATTAGTGAATAATCCTGATATTGATATTCACTTTTATATAGCAACAGACTATATCGATGATGATTATCTGGAGAGCGTAAAACGCCTGACGCAAATGTACAGTACGACAGTCACTGTCCTTGTGTTCGATAACGCGGCATTTCGTGAGTTGCCGAGTACGAAAGCATGGACTTATGCAATGTACTATCGTTATTTCGCATTTGAATATTTAAGTACTGAGTTAAGTTCGGTACTGTATCTTGATGCCGATGTCATTTGCAAAGGTTCTCTACGAGAACTTACCGAGATTAACTTCTGTGGGGAATATGCTGCTGTTATCAATGATGTTGATGAAGTACGTACTAAATCAGGCAACAGGCTCGGTATTCCTGAACTGAGTAATGGATACTTTAACTCCGGAGTGGTGTTTGCGAATCTTGAAGTTTGGCGTGAGCAGCAGTTATTGACAAAGGCATTTTCTATCTTAGATGAACGCCAAAAAGAGCTGCTTTATTTTGACCAGGATGTTCTGAATATATTATTCGTTGGTAATGTGATTTTCCTGAGACGAGATTTTAACTGCATTTATGGTGTAGATCAGGAACTAAAAAATAAAAACGATAAAATTTACCAGAATTATATTACAGATGATACTGTTTTAATACATTATGTCGGTGTCACTAAACCATGGCATACATGGGCAAAATATCCAGTGGCTAAATTTTTCATCGATGCATATAAAAAATCCGCATGGGCGGAAAAATCCTTATTAAATGCAAATACAGCAAAATTGTATAAACGAAAGTCACGGCATGAGAGAGTGCAGCGGAAATATATCCGCTCGATACTTAGTCATGTAATGTATATAAAAAACAAACTACATAGTGCACGGTCTCATTAGTATTTAGATGTGCAGATAATTTTCAGATAGCATATAGAAAGGTGTAGTACATGAATTTTGATTGTCATCAGTCTATTAAAGACACTATTGAGGTTTTTGGGGCTCCAGAGACTCAAACTCCACAGCTCAATATTGCATGGGGGGTTGATCAAAACTTTATGTTTGGGGCGGCAGTTTCGATGTCGTCCGTTTTACTACATAACAAAGATATCAGCATACATTTTCATCTTTTTACTGATTATCTTGGCTCAGATTACCGTAAAAGATTAGAAAAACTAGCAAAGCAGTTTTCTACCAATATCACTGTATATGTGATGGATGCTGAAGGATTAAAGATCCTTCCGTGTGGAAATGCATGGTCACATGCGACCTACTTCAGATTTATCGCATTTGAGTATCTTAGCGAAAATATCGATAATCTTCTCTATATTGACGCTGACGTTGTATGTAAAGGGTCGCTTATTGAGTTAACACAAATCACTCTGGAACATCATGTTGCAGCGGTTATTCAGGATGTTGAAGAGAGTCGGGAGTATGCTGCGCAGCGACTTGATACTCCGGAATTTAACGAACAATACTTCAATGCCGGTGTTATATTTGCAAATTTAAAAGAATGGAAAAAGCAAAAATTCTTTTCTGAAGCATTTTCGATTCTCCTGGATAAGACCAGAAAATTCGCTTTTCTGGATCAGGATGTCTTAAATATAATGTTTTTTGGTAAAACGATTTTTTTACCAAGAATTTATGACGCAATTTACGGAATTAAACAAGAGCTCAAAAGTAAGGATACCTCAAGTTATAAAAAATATATAACAGATGATACTATCCTTATCCATTATATAGGCGTAACTAAACCCTGGAATTCATGGGCAAATTATCCTTCAGCACAGTTTTTTGTTGATGCCTGGAAGGCTTCACCTTGGGCTGATGTTCCATTGTTACCCGCCAGAACACCAAAACAATATAAAAAGAAATCACGCCATGAGAGATTACAAGGGAAGTATTTCACTTCGGTAATTAGCTATATTGGCTATTTGCGGGAAAAAATTAAAAGTAAGTAAAAAAACTCCCTTACGGGAGTTTTTTATTAACGTAATTTAGTCTTAAGGTATTTTATATACCATTTGACAGACGCGCAGTAATTCCCCTTTTTGGCTTCCTGGCGCGAGTAAACCCGATAATCAGTAGGCCTCATACGTGGAGCATAGGAGCGCAATGCAGTATCTCGCCATGGCGTGAAATGATGGTAGAAGAGATAAAGTTGTTGTGAAAGCCCGGTATGTTCTTTATACCAGGGCTTCCTTCCACCAGTGAAGTGGATAATTCTTGGCAGAGTATCTTTTTGGTAAAAGAATATCTCTTTTTGTTGATCGGTAAACCAGTTGAACAAAAAATTCCATCGGTTATCAATAAACTTAACGTTACCGTCCATTGCGATATTCAATGCATCCTGGTCAAAGTAAGGTAAGGATTTACCTTGTTCAAATAACACGGTGTTTGCTTTATTTTCAATATCAAACTTGATCCAATTTTCAATATTAATATACAAAAAACCAGCGTTGAAATAATGACCAGTACTCAAACCCAGGCGTTTGGCATTTTTTGTATCATGAGTATCGAGAGAGTCGTGGCTGACTGCACAAATAACCTTGCTGATATCAATGCTGTTAATGTCATTGAGCTTATCAAAACACAGGGTATCGGCATCTAAGTAGATAAAATGCTCAACTGTATCTTTTAGTAAGCGCGGTACGGCCAGACGCATATAGGTCGAACGGTTCAAGTGTTTGATTGCAAAGTCATTATTATACTTTTCAATCTCTTCTTTATCGATATTGATAACCTGAATTTTATCACTGGTAGAACGCAGTTTATTGATTTCTTCGTCAGTAACGTCATACACAAAGACAAAAAATGACAGGTCCTGTTCCGGGTTGTTCATTATGACAGACATAATGGACACTGCTACATATTCCAGATAATTAGCATCTGTACAGTAAGCAATATTAATAATGTTATTTTTGTTGTCCATTTATGCTTTCTCATTACCTTGAACATTGTCATTATCATGAAGTACCGTATCGATAGCGTCAACCACGGCCTGTTCCGGTATCCATGTCAGATATTTTTTTGACCGGTCAAGTTCATCCCGCGAAGGCATCGGATGGTATTCGCCAGCCCATATCAAAATGGCTTTATCAGACCACGGCTTCCATTGTTGAAAATTGGTGGCACCAAACAGGCAAACTTGCGGTGTCTTTAGCGCTGCTGCCATATGCATCGGTGCAGAATCGACACCAATGTACAAAACAGCATGGTCGATCAACGCAGCCAGTTGCAGGAAGGTCGTTTTACCTGCCAGCGTCAGGTCGGGGGGAGATTGGCACAGTTCAGCAATGCGCTGAACCTGTTGCTGCTCACTTAATGCTGGCCCACAGGTAAGATAAACATGTAAACCACGCTGATGCAGGTGGTCTATAACATGCGCGAACTTCTCATCATCCCAGCATTTAAACTCTTGCCTGGCAGTGGGCTGAATAACGACATATTTCTGCGCAGGCAACGTGGGTAACAGGGATACCAGATGTTGATAATCGTCCTGCCGATAACTCAGTGACATCTCTTTCTTCAATTCTGCTTCGCTAAAACCAATGCCTTTTAGAATCGATAGGTTTTGTTCAACAATATGTGTCCCAATTGAGGGGGTTACTCGCGTAAAAAGTCGGTTCCAGTGATCTTTCTCGCGCTGGAAGGCAATTGAAGGACGGCGTAAAGAGGCGATAAGTGCACCAATTGGCCATTGCTCGGTAAGGTTAACAATCAGGTCATAGTGATTTTTCTTCAGTTGCTGACGTACTGAGAGATAATTTTTTGCTGTTGCCAGCAGGCCCTGTTTTTTCTCAATGAGATAAAATGCATTGATGTCTTTGTGGGCTGCTAAGATTGCTTTGGTATCTTTATAAAGGAGCAGATCGATCTTGGCATGTGGATAACGAGCCCGAATGCTGGCAATGACCGGCGTTGTTAACAGAACATCTCCATAAAATTTGAGCTTGCAAATAAGAACTCGGTCAATTTTTTCAAACATGTTAAAATCCCTTTCGAAAAAATAAGTTCTTAAAACCAGATATTGTTTTATATCTTATTTCAGAAATAGAACGATCAATATGGGGGTATTTCATTTTAAGAATTATTTTTTTCTTAACGATTTTTGTGTCACAGCATGCTAGTGCATTCTGAATGTCATTCAGCATGCTTTCGCTGTAGCGATAATAACCTTTTTTCTTGCGTAACAGTTTCCGTCCTTCCAGAAAACAGTTGATGATCATAAGTGTGGCAACAGTACGCTTTGCGCTATTACTATTTATATAGTTATACATTTTACGCATAGCGAAAAAGATACTATCCGCATCACTATCAATAATATTCTCGGTAATACTCTTCTCATTTCTCCGGTAAAAATACAGTTTATTGTCAATCTTTAATATTTTATGGCATTTAAAGTATTGGAAAGGGCAGAAAATCATGTCTTCATACCGACGATGTTCTTCGAATTGATCGTTGCCAATAACGTCACGATGGAAGATTTTTGTCATGAGATGCCATTGTCCTGCCCGGAATATTGGCATCAGAGGAGTATAATTATCATCCGATAATATAATTTCGTGCTGGTTAATTCCGTTTTCTATACCAGATGAGTTCTGATACAGATTTTTTATATCCCGGGTTAAATTAAATTCGAGAATGTCGTATTTTTCTTCTCTTAATTTAGGAAGAAGAATAGTGAAATAATCTGTGCAGACAATATCGTCACTGTCAACAAAGCCAATATATTTCCCTGTCGCATGGGCAAGGCCAACGTTACGGGTGATAGCAACACCTTGATTTTTTTGGCTTATATACTTGACGTTGTGACATTTTTGCTCGCGATAAAATGCCTTGATACGCTCTTCAGTTAAATCTGTTGAGCCATCGTTAACAATAATTAGCTCAACATCATCAGTAATACTCTGATGGATCGACGCCAACGTCGCTGTGATGAGTTCAGCATTGTTGTATGTAGGTATTATAATGCTCAGTAAATAACCTGAAGCGCTAATCATAGCATGATTCTCTCGTTGGATTCGAGCTCAGCACTGCTGCTATACATAAAGCCAGTACGCTGCTCAGAGCTTCACCTTTGGCATATAATAATAAATCACTCAAGCCATAGATAGCGATTGCGCCTGAGATAACGAACAACAAGGGACTACGTTGCCAGTAAGCTGTTAAAAACATGGCGATATAGAGCAAGAGTAGCACAACAACCCCAGGGATGCCCTTTAGCGAAAAGGTGTCAATGATTTCGTTATGCAGATGGACGTTAATGAACTCAAGAGCTCCTTGTAGGGAAGTATCTTGCACCGCAAGTCGTTGAATTTCTGCGCCGCGTTGTTCAAGTGATTGTCCCCAGTCATGACCTTTCCCGGATTCAATACCTGCCCGTTGCATCGCAAGTCTCGCGCCAATAGAGGTGTTGCTATTGTTTTGATTATAAGAGTGCAGATCGACCAGGAAGTTCTGATAGCGACTTTCAATGACTGGTTTTAACGGAATTGCCGCCAGCCCGACCAGCACCACAAAGGCCAGTAATGCTTTTAATAACATAGTGCGGTTATGGCGGTAGTGCATGAAAAATAATCCGATACTCAGGATCGGATACACTAATATCGCTGCTCGGGTCTGCGTTGTGATGATCACCGCCAGCGATATCAAAAAATGTAACAGATAGAATAAAACGGTGCGTTTCAGACGTAGATTAATAATGGCTTGTGACGCCAGTAACGCAATTAACGTAAGCGCATAGGCTGTGCCGGTTTGATGCTCAAAACCCAGTGCAACACGGTAATTTAAAGGTTCAGCTGCTCCAGCAAGTTGGTAGCCCGCGAAAAGATACAAACCGATTGCTGTGAGGAGCGTCCAGATACTGGTAATGCGAGTTTTATCGGCACACGGCTCTCGCGATGTCAGAGCTGTCATAACCAGTGCGGTGAAAATCATCACTTTTCCACCGTTCTGGTATGAACGATAGGCGCCGGTAAAGGCTGAGCCTGGTTGTTTAAATACTTCTACCCAAATAATCTGGAGCAAACCGAAGAGCAGCAACATAAAAGGCAAAACCAGGTTTTGTTTGCTACTGCACACATACTTTATATTTTTTCCTATAATCGGCAGAGACAGAGCCGTGGAGAAAATAAATACCTTCAATGCTTCATCTGGATTGACCAGTAGCATCGCAAGAGTTACCAGGATCCCAGCATAAAATAAGACGTATATAAAATCGAAAGGATTATTTTTGATACTACAAGCAAAACGAGAAAGCGTATGTTGGCGAAGCATAGATCGTCTCTTAAAGTTAAAGCAAATTATTATCAATTAGCGATACGTTGACTAAGCTTGCGTCCAGATCCTGCAATTTTCCGGAATGGCTCTGCTGTGTGTATTGATTCTTTCCATACCCACCAATCAATCCTGGGTCTGTTGGGCCGTACAACGTGATATTGGGGCGATCCAGCGCGGCGGTTAAATGGCTGAGACCTGTATCAACCGACACCACAAATTTTGCCCCTGCCAATACGCGAGCGACCTCTTCCAGAGTCATCCGTGGAAGAACATCAACATAAGAAAAACCATCCGCCAGCCTAAGGGCCCGTGCTTCTTCATGGGGGGAGCCCCAGGGCAGTTTAATACGTATGCCTGCGTTATTTAACAGGCCAATTAGCTCCCGCCAGTTGGCTTCCGGCCAGTGCTTATCATCGCGCGTTGTGGCATGCAGAAATACGGCATATTTGCCTGTATCAGCATTGCATCCATTTACAAAATGCTGAGCGATAGCGTAATCACCTTGCGACTGCGGTTTGGCATATCCCAGACTTTTGGCGAACAATTCACGCGTACGTTCTACCGCGTGCTGCTGTTTGGCAATGTGATGTTTGCGATTATAAAACAGGCTAGCCAACGGCTCGCGGGCCGTACTCCAGTCCATACCATGCTTGACGCCCCGCGCCAGACGCGTCACCAACGCAGCGCTTTTAACCAGACCCTGCGCATCAATTATCGCGTCATACTGCTGCAAACGTACCGCGTCGCGAAATGCTTCACGCTCGGCTTTAATCGGCGCTGAAAACCAGGCTTTACGCCAGCGGCGAATCGCGACGGGGATGACCCGGTCAACGGCTGCATGCCAGGAAGGGATCTGGGCGAATCCTTCCTCGACCACCCAATCAAATTGAATATTCGCAATGGCCTGTTGCGCATCGGTTAATGCGGGCAACGTATGCAGTACATCGCCCATAGAAGACGTTTTAACGATCAGAACCCGCATCCGTCAGGCTTCCTCTTGTAACAACAGGTCATTGAGTTCTTCCAGTACGCGCTGGGGAGTGATGTCAATCAGACTTTGGTGATAGCCTTCTGCCGCATCGCCCTTGCGCACTTTGTGATAGCCCGTAATCAGACGAATAACCCGTGCTTTGTGCGACAACGGCGGAGTAAAGTCCGGACTACTTGGGCCATACAACGCTACCAGAGGTCGATTCAACGCTGCGGCAACGTGCATTAATCCAGAGTCGTTGGTGACGACCGCTTTGCAGGCGGCGAGCAGAATGACGGCCTGCTCAAGCTGCGTTTCGCCCGCCAGATTACGGCACCAGGCCTGCTGCTCAACGCTTAGCGTTGCCAGGATTTCATTTCCGGCTTCATGGTCTTTTGCTGAGCCAAACAGCACAATCTGATGACCTTCGTCGATCAGTTGCTTAGCCAGTTCTGCGTAATGGTAGTGTGGCCAGCGTTTCGCCGGACCAAATTCCGCACCTGGGCAAAAACCGATGATGGGGCGTTCGGCAGAAAGGGAGAACTGACTACAAGTCAGAGGCTTTTCACCTTCGCTGACCTGCAACTGTGGCCATAGCAGAGGCTGCGGCAAATCTTTAGCCGACAGCATCACGCCTTTATCGTAGGCCAGGGCTACATAGCGTTCGACCATCAGCGGCCATGCGTCTTTATCCAGCACGCGCGCATCGTTGAGCAGGCCGTAGCGCATTTCGCCACGCCAACCGGTGCGATGCGGGATGCCTGCAAAAAAAGGCACCAGCGCGGATTTAAACGAGTTAGGCAGCACATAAGCGCGGTCATAGCGTTTCTCACGCAGGCTGTGACCGAGTTTGCGGCGTTCGCCAATCTCCAGCGCGCCGTGTCCCAGCGGCATGGCGATGGCTTCGTTGACTTCAGGCATACGCGACAGCAGCGGACGGCACCATGCCGGTGCCATCACGTCGATTATCGCCTGGGGATAGCGCGCCTTAAGCGTGCGATAGAGACTTTGCGACATCATCATGTCGCCCACCCATGACGGGCCGATCACCAGTATTTTCATGCTAACTTCTTACGCGTCGCGGTTCAGCCAGGCCATATATTCCGTTACGCCTTCGGCAACGGTCTTAAACGGCTTGTCATAGCCCGCTGCGCGCAGGTTAGTCAGGTCTGCCTGGGTAAACGCCTGGTAGCGGCCTTTCAGTTTTTCCGGGAATGGAATGTACTCAATGCTGCCTTTTTTGTGGTACGCAAGCGTAGCATCAGCAACGGCCTGGAAAGATTCCGCACGACCGGTACCGAGGTTAAAGATGCCGGAAACCCCGTTTTCCAGGAACCACAGGTTCACTGCAGCCACATCGCCAACGTAAACGAAATCACGTTTGAAGTTTTCGCTGCCTTCGAACAGTTTTGGCGTTTCGCCATTGTTGAGCTGGGTATTCAGGTGGAAAGCGACGCTCGCCATGCTGCCTTTATGGCCTTCACGCGGTCCGTAGACGTTGAAATAGCGGAAGCCAACAATCTGAGAATTGGCTTCCGGCAGGATCTGACGAACGTACTCGTCGAACAGGAATTTTGAGTAGCCGTAAACGTTCAGTGGTTTCTCGTATTCACGGGATTCGATGAAATCAGAAGTGCGACCGCCGTAGGTGGCGGCGGAGGATGCGTACAGGAACGGGATTTCACGCTCCAGGCAGTAGTGCAGCAGCTCTTTAGAGTATTGATAGTTGTTATCCATCATATACTTGCCGTCCCACTCGGTGGTGGAAGAGCATGCGCCTTCGTGGAAAATCGCTTCGATATCGCCGAAATCTTCCCCGGCCATAATCTGGATCAGGAAGTCTTCCTTGTCCATGTAGTCAGCAATATTCAGATCCACCAGGTTAACAAACTTGGTGCCGTCTTTCAGGTTGTCCACCACCAGAATGTCGGTGATGCCTTTATCATTCAGGGACTTAACGATGTTGCTGCCGATAAAGCCCGCGCCGCCGGTAACGATGATCATAAATGTAACCTTCGAATTATGGAGTCAGAGACAATCTCAGACACGAATACTTTCTATCATATCACTACATGGCCCAGGCTTCAGCCATTCACCGATAAGCCGTGCGGGTACACGTGATTTATGCTTCATTTTGAAGAAGTGGTGATGCGTCATCTCGTATCAACGTATAGCTTTGGGTAATATGTGCTGAAATTTGCCCAGTCTGGAGAATTGAAATGCGTGGGGATTTTTACAAACAGTTAACGAACGATCTCGACACCGCACGTGCGGAAGGATTGTTTAAAGAAGAGCGCATTATTACATCTGCCCAGCAGGCGGATATCACCGTGGCGGACGGAAGCCACGTTATTAACTTTTGTGCAAACAACTATCTGGGGCTGGCTAACCACCCGGAGCTGATTGCGGCGGCAAAAGTGGGTATGGATTCTCACGGATTTGGCATGGCTTCGGTACGCTTTATTTGCGGTACCCAGGACAGCCATAAGCAACTGGAGCAAAAACTGGCGGCATTCCTCGGTATGGAAGATGCCATCCTTTACTCTTCCTGTTTTGATGCCAACGGCGGCCTGTTTGAAACGCTGTTGGGTGCGGAAGATGCCATTATCTCTGATGCCCTGAACCATGCTTCTATCATTGACGGCGTTCGTTTGTGTAAAGCAAAGCGTTTCCGTTACGCCAACAACGATATGGTCGAGCTGGAAGCGCGCCTGAAAGAAGCGCGTGAAGCGGGTGCTCGTCATATCCTGATCGCCACCGATGGCGTGTTCTCTATGGACGGCGTGATTGCTAACCTGAAAGGCGTTTGTGACCTGGCAGATAAATACGACGCGCTGGTCATGGTTGATGACTCTCATGCCGTCGGTTTTGTCGGTGAGAATGGTCGTGGCTCCCATGAATATTGTGACGTAATGGGCCGTGTGGACATCATCACCGGGACACTGGGTAAAGCACTCGGTGGCGCATCCGGAGGTTACACTGCAGCGCGCAAAGAAGTGGTTGAGTGGTTGCGTCAGCGTTCTCGTCCGTATCTGTTTTCCAACTCACTGGCTCCGGCGATTGTTGCTGCGTCCATTAAGGTACTGGAGATGGTGGAATCCGGAGCTGAACTGCGTGACCGACTGTGAGCGAACGCACGTCAGTTCCGTGAGCAAATGTCCGCCGCTGGCTTTACGCTGGCCGGTGCCGATCACGCGATTATCCCGGTGATGTTGGGTGATGCGGTGATCGCGCAGGACTTTGCTCGTGAACTGCAAAAAGAGGGGATTTACGTTACCGGGTTCTTCTATCCGGTGGTTCCGAAAGGTCAGGCGCGTATCCGTACCCAGATGTCTGCGGCGCATACCCCTGAGCAGATTACGCGTGCTGTTGAGGCGTTCACACGCATTGGTAAACAACTGGGCGTTATTGCCTGAGGATGTGAAATGAAAGCGTTATCCAAACTGAAAGCGGAAGAGGGCATTTGGATGACCGACGTTCCTGAACCGGAAGTCGGCCATAACGATTTGCTGATTAAAATCCGTAAAACAGCCATCTGCGGGACTGACGTTCACATTTATAACTGGGATGAATGGTCGCAAAAAACCATCCCGGTACCTATGGTCGTTGGGCATGAATATGTCGGCGAAGTTGTTGGCATCGGTCAGGAAGTTAAAGGCTTTAAAATCGGCGATCGTGTTTCCGGTGAGGGTCATATCACCTGCGGACATTGCCGTAACTGCCGCGGTGGGCGGACTCACCTGTGCCGCAATACCACCGGCGTCGGCGTAAACCGTCCTGGCTGCTTTGCGGAATACCTGGTGATCCCGGCGTTTAACGCGTTTAAAATCCCGGACAACATCTCCGACGACCTGGCGTCTATTTTCGATCCGTTCGGTAATGCGGTACACACGGCGCTGTCATTCGATCTGGTTGGGGAAGATGTGCTGGTTTCCGGCGCGGGTCCAATCGGTATTATGGCTGCGGCGGTTGCGAAGCACGTTGGCGCGCGTCACGTGGTGATTACCGATGTTAATGAGTATCGCCTTGAGCTGGCGCGTAAAATGGGCATCACTCGTGCGGTCAACGTATCGAAAGAGAATCTGACCGACGTGATGGCTGAACTGGGTATGACTGAAGGATTTGATGTGGGCCTGGAGATGTCCGGTGCGCCGCCCGCGTTTCGCTCCATGCTGGACACTATGAACCACGGTGGCCGCATTGCTATGCTGGGCATTCCACCATCCGACATGTCTATTGACTGGACAAAGGTTATCTTTAAAGGTTTGTTTATTAAGGGTATCTACGGTCGCGAGATGTTTGAAACCTGGTACAAAATGGCTGCATTGATCCAGTCTGGTCTGGATTTGTCGCCGATCATCACCCATCGATTCTCCATCGATGAATTCCAACAGGGCTTTGACGCTATGCGTTCAGGCCAGTCAGGGAAAGTGATCCTGAGCTGGGATTAACCCTATCCAGTCAGTGGATTCTGAGTGTTGTCCCCGGATGTTGATTATCATTAACATCCGGGGCTTTTTTTGCTTGCATGAGCCTTCCCGCCCGGCGCATTTTTCGCTAAAGAATTAATATTTTTTTCTGAAAATCTGCCGCTTAATATGCTAAAAAGTGCCGATTACTCTATTGTCTGGCTGGATTTGATATGACCTATACCCCTGGTCTCCTGAGCGTCATTATGCCCCTGTACAACACGGGTGAACCGTTCATTGCGTGTATGGATTCGCTGATTGCGCAAACCTGGAAGAACCTCGAGATCATCATTGTGAATGATGGTTCTACGGATAACTCAGCGGAGCTTGCTCAGTCTTATGCGGATCGTTATCCGCACGTGCATCTGTTGCACCAGCGCAATGGTGGGGTATCTGCGGCGCGTAATACCGGTATGGAAGTCGCCAGGGGCGAGTACATCGCATACGTAGACGGCGATGATATTGCCTATCCGGAAATGTATGAAACGCTGATGAATATGGCGTTGAAAGATAATCTGGACGTTGCGCAGTGCAATGCTGATTGGTGTATTGCGGAAACCGGCCACACATGGGCATCTATTCCTACCGATCGAATTCGTTCTACCGGCGTGATGACCGGGCCGGACTGGTTACGCAAAGCGTTAGCCAGTCGCCGTTGGCGGCACGTTGTCTGGATGGGCGTATACCGTCATCAGACCATTCGCGACGCCGGACTGACTTTCCTGTCCGGTCTGCACCACCAGGATATTATCTGGACGACGGAGTTTATGTTTAACGCCAAACGTGCGCGTTACACGGAAGTCCCGCTTTACAAATACTTCCTGCACGGTGCGTCCGTCAGTCGTCTGCCGCGTACCGGAGAGAAGAACCTGGCTTACCAGCGCCACTACATCAAAATTACCCGTCTGCTGGATAAGATGAATCATGATTACGCCGGACGCATTCCCATTTACCCCGAGTTCAAACAGCAGGTGATTTATGAAGCGCTACGCGTTTGTCATTGCATCCGTAAAGAGCCGGATGAAAAAATCCGCCAGCGTATGATTGCCGAGGTTTTCGTGTCGGGTATGTTCAAGCGCATGGTGAGCAATATTTGCAGCGTTAAGCTGGGTTATCAGGTGCTATTGTGGGCCATCCGCTTTAGTCAGTGGCGCGATAAATCACTGACGCCGCGCCGCCTGGCCCATTTAACGCTGGATATTAAAGACTAATTATTGCCAGCCCTGCCACTGCAGGCGCATGTACTGCACCAGCGTGCTTTGGGTGATGCTTTCACCGAGCACACTGAAGAAGCGGCTGTTGTAAACCGGCTCTATCGGTTTCTTCGGTTTGCACAAATTTACACCGCGGAAAGGGTTACGCGGCGTATCTGGCGTACCGTTCTTCGGCGATGTGAAGTTTGGTCTGGACGTATCCACCTGTGGTTCATTGAGCAGGCTGCTTGGGCGAACCAGTGTGATGTCCGCTGGCAAGTTATAAAGCATCTGCTGCAGAACACGAACCGTCGAAGGGTGTGGGTGCCCAATGGCAATTGCTGAGCCGTTGCGGCGCGCAAGCTCGACGGCACGATTGAACTGACGGCGAATGTCGGCTTCGTTTTGCGTATCATCGAGGAAGACTTTGCGTTTGATGACCTTCACGCCAGTTCCTGATGCTGCGCGCATTGCCTGACTGTTGCCGATGGTCATGCTGTCCAGAAAGTAGAGATCGTAGCGCTCCAGTGCCTGCATCACCTTCTGCATGCCGAACAGGCTGGAGGTCATCGCGCTGCCCATATGGTTGTTCAGTCCGACCGCATTCGGTACTTTGCTGACCGCGTCGCGAATAATTCGCTCAATCTCTTCGCTGCTCATTTCCGGGCGCAAAGTATCTTTCTCTAATGGCTGCTTGCTCAGTGGCGCCATCGGCAGGTGGATCAACACTTCATGCCCGCTGTTATGCGCTTTAGTCGCCATTTCACGCGCATGTGGCGCGTTTGGCAGAACGGCAACAGAGACTGTGGAAGGCATCGCCAGCACCTGATTTTCAGTGTGCGGACGGTAGCCGAAATCATCAATGACGATGGCGAGTTTGCCAGCAAATACAGGTGTTGCGAAGGCCAGCAGGCTGGCGAGAGAGAGTACCAGACGACGAAAATGAGGCAAAACTTATCTTCCCAACCACGGCTGTGGATTGACCGCCTGACCCTGGCGACGAATTTCGAAATAGAGTGCTGGCCTGCCCTGACCGCCGCTGCTACCCACAAGTGCAATAGGTTGCCCGGCGCGAACCTGTGTACCGACGCTGACCAGCGCGCTCTGGTTATAACCGTACAGGCTCATATCGCCTTTACCGTGCTCAACGACCACCACCAGGCCATAGCCCTGCAGCCAGTCCGCGAGAATGACGCGACCATCGGCAATAGCTTTAACTTCGGTGCCTTCGGATGCGCCAATAACCATCCCCTTCCAACGTAGCTCACCCTGCAGCTGTTCGCCATAGCGATGTAGCGTTGGACCACGAACGGGCCAGAATGCCTGGCCGCGCGGCGAACCTAAACCACCGGTACGCGACATCAGAGATTTTTCGCTTTCGGTTGGCTTGTAGGTTGAGCCTTTTCGTGACGCATCCTGCTGCTTATCGCGTACGGCTTGCGCCTCGCGGGCTTCACGTTCTGCGCGTGCTTTGGCTGCGGCTTCGGCGCGAGCAATGCTGTTGCGCAGGCGTGATTCGTTGGCGCGCATTTCGCCCAGTTGCTGCTGACCTTGTTGAATCGATGATTCCAGACCCGAGAGCGTTTTCTTGCGTTCATTACGCGCCTGCTCCAGTTTAGCCTGCTGGGCGCGCTGTTCGTACAGTAACGTCTGCTGTTCGCTTTGCTTATCTTCCAGCTCGGCTTTTTGCGAGTCGACCTCTTCGCGGGTTTGTTTCAGCTGCGCGATAGTTTCTTGCCTCGCCTGGTTCAGGTAGCCGAAATAGGCCTGTAGACGTTGCCCGCGCTGGCTCTCTTCACCGCTTAGGATGAGCTGAATGCCGGTGTGTTCGCCCTGACGAAATGCTGCATCGAGCTGGGCTGCCAGGCTGCGTTCTTGTGCGGCCCGCTGTTTTTCCAGCTTCGCGAGTGCGGCGTTCATCTCAGCGATTTGCGCATTCAACTGCGCCAGTGAGTTTTGTGTTTCGCGCAGTTGCCTTGCGGCCACGGCGATAGCCTGTTCCTGAGCTTTTAGTTGAGCGAGGAGGGTGGAGCGTTGTTGTTGCTGTTGGCGTACCGCGCGTTCTTTTGCCGCGATATCAGCCTGAATAGATTTAAGCTGATCGCGTTCGTCCGCGTGGGCGGTAAAGGCGCACAGCAATACGCCAGCGCTAAGCGCGCTGGCGTAGAACAAGGGCCTGACTGAAAACTTACGCAGTTTCACGGCCCGAGTGATGGTATTAATCGCCTTTCCCCTCATGGGGAGGGATTATTCCACGATGAACAGCGGCTTACCAGTCATCTCTTGCGGGATTTCCATACCCATCAGCGTCAGCATGGTCGGGGCGATATCAGAAAGTTTGCCGCCTTCAACTGCTTTGACGTTTTTGCCACCGACATAAATCAGCGGAACGGGCAGGTTGGTGTGCGCAGTATGCGCCTGACCGGTGGACGGATCGCGCATTTGCTCTGCGTTACCATGGTCTGCAGTGATCAACAACTGGCCGCCAACAGATTCAACCGCTTTAGCCACCTGCTCAACGCAGTGATCCAGCGCTTCAACCGCTTTAACCGCTGCTTCCATCACCCCGGTGTGACCCACCATATCGCCGTTCGGGTAGTTACAAATGATAGTGTCGTATTTCCCACTCTCAATCGCAGCAACCAGTTTTTCGGTCAGCTCAGCAGAGCTCATTTCCGGCTGCAGATCGTAGGTCGCGACTTTCGGTGAGTTGATCAGAATACGGTCTTCGCCTTTGAACGGCTCTTCTACACCGCCGTTAAAGAAGAAGGTCACGTGCGCGTATTTTTCGGTTTCGGAAATACGCAACTGCGTTTTGTCGTTCTTCGCCATCCACTCGCCAAGGGTGTTGGCCAGAGATGCTGGTGGGTAAGCAACCGCAGTTTTGATGTCGGCCGCGTATTCGGTCAGCATCACAAAGTTGAGGTTAACGACTTTCTTACGGGCGAAACCGTCGAAGTCAGCGTTAACAAACGCACGGGTGATTTCACGCGCACGGTCAGCACGGAAGTTCATGAAAATCAGCGTATCACCGTCTTCCATGGCAGCTTCAGCCTGGCCTTCAGCACGGATCACGGTGGCTTTAACGAATTCGTCGTTTTCGTCACGGGCATAAGCCGCCTGCAGACCTTCAACAGCTGTAGCGAACTGGAATTCGCCTTTTGCCAGCGTCATCAGGTCATAAGCCTGCTCCACGCGATCCCAACGGTTGTCGCGGTCCATAGCGTAGTAACGACCGATGATGGACGCTACGCGACCTTTGCCCAGTGCGGCAAATTTCTCTTCGAATTTCTGCAGGGAATGTTCAGCGCTGCGCGGCGGGGTATCACGGCCATCAAGGAAAGCGTGCAGATAGATTTTCTCAGCACCGCGTTCAGCGGCCATTTCTACCATCGCCATGATGTGATCTTCGTGGCTGTGAACGCCGCCAGCAGAGAGCAGACCCATGATGTGTACCGCTTTACCGCTATTTTTTGCCTGGTCGACCGCATCGGTCAGCACCGGGTTGGCGAAGAATGTACGTTCTTTGATTTCAACATCCAGACGGGTCAGGTCCTGATAAACGATGCGGCCCGCGCCCAGGTTGACGTGACCCACTTCGGAGTTGCCCATCTGGCGATCGGGCAGACCGACTTCCAGACCAGACGCATCAATCAAGGTATGCGGACGTTTTGCCCACAGAGCATCCATTACCGGGGTTTTGGCATTAAAGATGGCGTTATCCTGGCTGTCTTCACGATAGCCATAGCCATCCAGAATCACCAGTACCATAGGTTTTTTAGAAACCGACATTGCGACAACCTCACACTCAATAGATAAAAAATAATTGCATAATTTTACTACAGCTGAATCGATAAAGTAGCCCCCGAAGATCAAATAATGGGGGATCGCGTGCCAGGGTGAACACTGATTTACATTTTTTTTTCCGTAGCGCCCCGCAAAAATGCAATCCAATGCACGCTCTGGCTGTATTTGCGCCAACGCGCAGGTATACTCCTTTCCTGGTTTTTTTAATCACTGAGTCGGGAGTTGTTACCCCCCATGCAAGAAATTATGCAATTTGTTAGTCGCCACCCTGTCTTGAGTATCGCCTGGATTGCGTTACTGGCGGCTGTATTGTTTACCACGTTTAAGAGCCTGACCTCAAAAGTGAAGGTGATTACGCGCGGCGAAGCTACACGTCTCATCAATAAAGAAGACGCCGTTATCGTCGATTTACGTCAGCGCGACGACTTCCGCAAAGGTCATATCGCAGGCTCTACTAACCTGCTGCCGAGCGAAATCAAAGCCAACAATTTTGGCGAGCTGGAAAAACACAAAAACAAACCTGTTATTGTGGTTGATGGCTCTGGTATGCAGTGCCAGGATTCAGCAACTGCGCTGATTAAAGCCGGTTTTGAGCAGGTATCTGTACTGAAAGACGGCGTAGCGGGCTGGAGTGGTGAGAATCTGCCACTGGTTCGCGGCAAGTAATTTACCCGCCGTTTTTATCCTGCAGGGTAAAAGAACACTGGAGATAAGTCATGGCCAATATTGAGATCTATACCAAAGCAACCTGCCCGTTTTGCCATCGTGCAAAAGCGCTGTTGAACAGCAAGGGGGTGAGTTTCCAGGAACTTCCGATTGACGGCGATGCCGTGAAGCGTGAAGAGATGATCAAGCGCAGTGGCCGTACAACGGTTCCACAGATTTTTATTGATGCACAGCACATTGGTGGTTGTGACGACTTGTATGCGTTGGATGCTCGTGGTGGACTTGATCCCCTGCTGCGTTAAGGCGTACGGATAGTATTTAAAGGACAACACTAAAGGGTTTTCTCAACATGTCAGAACAAAATAACACTGAAATGGCTTTCCAGATCCAACGTATTTATACCAAGGATGTATCTTTCGAAGCGCCAAATGCACCGCATGTTTTCCAGAAAGATTGGCAGCCAGAGGTTAAACTTGATCTTGATACCGCCTCTACCCAACTGGCAGATGATGTGTATGAAGTAGTGCTGCGTGTCACCGTAACGGCTTCCCTGGGTGAAGAAACCGCGTTCCTGTGCGAAGTTCAGCAGGGCGGTATTTTCTCCATCAGTGGTATTGAAGGGACTCAGATGGCGCATTGCCTTGGCGCATACTGCCCGAACATTCTGTTCCCGTATGCTCGTGAATGCATCACCAGCCTGGTTTCACGCGGTACATTCCCGCAACTGAACCTTGCGCCGGTCAACTTTGATGCGCTGTTCATGAACTATTTACAGCAGCAGGCTGGCGAAGGTACTGAAGAACATCAGGATGCCTGATGAACCAAAGTAATGCTTCAATGACTGTGATTGGTGCCGGCTCGTACGGCACCGCTCTTGCCATCACCCTGGCAAGAAATGGCCATCAGGTTGTCCTGTGGGGCCATGATCCGAAACATATCGCGACCCTTGAGCACGATCGCTGCAACGTCGCGTTCCTTCCTGATGTGCCTTTTCCTGACACACTGCGCCTGGAAAGTGATTTAGCCACTGCGCTGGCCGCCAGTCGTAATATTCTGGTGGTGGTGCCGAGCCACGTCTTTGGCGAAGTGCTGCGTAACATCAAA
The DNA here is from genome assembly GCF_030332265.1 of Citrobacter sp. Cu231. Classification (NCBI taxonomy): domain Bacteria; kingdom Pseudomonadati; phylum Pseudomonadota; class Gammaproteobacteria; order Enterobacterales; family Enterobacteriaceae; genus Citrobacter; species Citrobacter sp. Cu231. The sequence goes on from NZ_JAOWIE010000034.1 coordinate 168,319, forward strand.
CCGCTGATGCGTCCTGACGCGAGGCTGGTCTGGGCGACAAAAGGTCTGGAAGCGGAAACGGGACGTCTGCTGCAGGACGTCGCACGCGAAGCGCTGGGGGATGCTATTCCACTGGCGGTCATCTCCGGTCCGACGTTCGCCAAAGAGCTGGCAGCAGGTATGCCGACGGCGATCTCTCTGGCCTCGACGGACGACACCTTTGCTGACGATCTCCAGCAGTTGCTGCACTGCGGCAAAAGCTTTCGCGTTTACAGCAACCCGGATTTCATTGGCGTGCAGCTTGGCGGCGCGGTGAAAAACGTCATTGCGATTGGTGCGGGGATGTCTGACGGCATCGGTTTTGGCGCGAATGCGCGTACCGCATTGATCACCCGTGGACTGACCGAAATGTCTCGCCTTGGCGCGGCGCTGGGTGCCGATCCTGCCACCTTTATGGGGATGGCGGGTTTAGGCGATTTGGTGCTGACCTGTACCGACAACCAGTCGCGTAACCGTCGTTTTGGCATGATGCTCGGCCAGGGTATGGACGTGCAGGGTGCGCAGGACAAGATTGGTCAGGTGGTTGAAGGCTACCGCAATACGAAAGAAGTTCGTGAATTGGCGCACCGTTTTGGTGTTGAGATGCCAATAACCGAGGAAATTTATCAAGTATTGTATTGCGGAAAAAATGCGCGCGAGGCAGCATTGACGTTATTAGGTCGTGCGCGCAAGGACGAGCGAAGCAGCCACTAGCCGTAAGGAACCGTTTCAATCTAACGACCCGACCCGCGTAGAACGGGTTGGTCGTTTTGCTACCTTCTGGAGTATGCAATGCCGTGTGAAGAACTGGATATCGTCTGGAAAAACATTAAAGCGGAAGCCCGGGCACTGGCGGAATGTGAGCCAATGCTAGCCAGTTTTTACCACGCAACGCTGCTCAAGCATGAAAACCTCGGCAGTGCGCTGAGTTATATGCTGGCGAATAAACTCGCTTCTCCGATCATGCCTGCCATTGCGATTCGAGAAGTCGTGGAAGAGGCCTACGCGGCCGATCCTGAAATGATTGCTTCGGCGGCTTGTGATATTCAGGCGGTGCGCACGCGTGACCCGGCCGTCGATAAATATTCCACCCCACTTCTTTATCTGAAGGGTTTTCACGCGCTTCAGGCCTATCGTATCGGTCACTGGCTGTGGCACCAGGGGCGTCAGGCGCTGGCGATCTTTCTGCAAAATCAGGTGTCCGTTAGCTTTCAGGTAGACATTCACCCGGCGGCAAAAATTGGCCGGGGGATTATGCTCGATCACGCCACCGGTATTGTGGTCGGTGAAACTGCGGTGATTGAAAACGACGTCTCTATTTTGCAATCCGTCACGCTTGGCGGGACCGGTAAATCCGGCGGTGACCGACATCCTAAAATTCGTGAAGGTGTGATGATTGGTGCGGGAGCAAAAATTCTCGGCAATATTGAAGTCGGGCGTGGCGCAAAGATTGGCGCAGGTTCCGTCGTTTTACAGCCTGTTCCCCCGCATACGACTGCCGCAGGCGTTCCGGCGCGCATCGTCGGCAAGCCTGACAGCGATAAGCCGTCTATGGATATGGATCAGCATTTCAACGGGATACATCATACGTTCGAGTATGGCGATGGCATCTGATTTCGAGCTATCTTACTTGTCATCTTGAACCAGGACTGTGCTCGCCATCCTCACGTACTGCGCGCAGTCCATGTTCAACCTGACTGCGCCGATAACGCTCGAAAAGTAAACGTTAAATTCTGCCGTAGGTCGGATAAGGCGTTAGCCGCACCCGACACAAATCAACTACGCAATACCGCGCCAGGATAACCTAACTGGCGCCAGGCTTCATACACCACTACCGACACCGCGTTAGACAGGTTCATGCTGCGACTGTCCGGCATCATCGGAATACGAATTTTTTGTTCGGCTGGTAACGCGTCGAGAATGCTGGCTGGCAGACCGCGTGTTTCCGGGCCAAACATCAGATAATCGCCATCCTGATAGTTTACTGCGCTATGCGCTGGCGTACCTTTGGTGGTCAGGGCAAACAGACGTTGCGGATTTTCTGCGGCGACGAAAGTGGCATAATCAGGGTGGCGCAGCACGGCGGTAAATTCATGGTAATCCAGCCCTGCGCGACGCAGGCGCTTGTCGTCCCAGGTAAAGCCCATTGGCTCAATAATATGCAGACGAAAGCCGGTATTGGCGCAAAGACGGATAATATTGCCGGTATTTGGCGGGATTTCTGGTTCGAACAAAACGATGTTAAGCATACTGCCCCCTTAATAACGGGGGGCAGAATAACAGATATTTAATTCACCCTCACGCGGCATCACCCTGGACCAGAGGAGCCAATGCGGCAGGCAGGCTCTTGCCCAGTTCCTGTACCAGCGAATCGCGGCTGATTTCGCTAATGGTTTTCGCACCGGTCAGGGTCATTGCCACCTTCATCTCTTTCTCGATCAGGTTCAGCAGATTCGCCACACCGGCCTGGCCGTGGGTTGCCAGCGCGTACAGGTAAGCACGGCCCAGCAGCACGCTATCCGCACCCAGCGCAATCATGCGCACCACGTCCAGACCGTTGCGGATCCCGCTGTCGGCCAGAATCGCGATATCGCCTTTTACCGCATCGGCAATGGCGGGCAGCGCGCGGGCGGAAGAAAGCACGCCATCTAGCTGGCGCCCACCGTGGTTGGAAACCACAATCCCGTCGGCGCCAAAGCGCACGGCGTCGCGGGCATCTTCTGGATCGAGGATCCCTTTGATCACCATCGGGCCATCCCAGAACTCACGGATCCACTCGAGGTCTTTCCAGGAGATGGACGGATCGAAGTTATTCGCCAGCCAACCGATGTAATCCTCAAGGCCGGTGGGCTTGCCAAGATACGTCGAAATATTGCCTAAATCATGCGGCCGACCGTTCAGGCCAACGTCCCATGCCCATTGTGGATGGGTAACTGCCTGCCAGTAACGACGCAGTGCCGCATTTGGTCCGCTCATACCTGAATGAGCGTCACGATAGCGTGCGCCGGGCGTGGGCATATCGACGGTAAAAACCAGCGTGGAGCAGCCTGCGGCTTTGGCGCGTTCCAGGGCGTTACGCATAAAGCCGCGATCGCGCAGGACGTAAAGCTGGAACCACATCGGACGCTTGATGGTCGGGGCGACTTCTTCAATTGGGCAGACGGATACCGTCGAAAGCGTAAATGGTATGCCTTTGGCATCAGCGGCGGCGGCAGCCTGAACTTCGCCCCTGCGTGCGTACATGCCGCACAAACCGACAGGCGCGAGGGCTACTGGCATCGACAGTTTTTCGTTAAACAGGGTGGTTTCCAGACTAAGATCTGACATGTTCTTCAGCACGCGCTGGCGTAGTGCTACCTCTGATAAATCTTCCACGTTACGGCGCAGGGTATGCTCCGCGTACGCCCCACCGTCAATGTAGTGGAACAGGAAAGGAGGTAGAATGCGCTGGGCTGCGGCGCGGTAATCGCTGGCTGCTGAAATAATCATGTGTTGTTCTCCCTGCTAATTTCATTATGGTCACCGGGCAGACGGGTGATACGCGCCTGGCGGGCCTGGTCTTCATCAAAGCGTTTAATGGTGGTATGGACAAAACTGAGATGCGCCATCATTGCCTTTCGCGCGCCGTCGGCGTCCCCAGCGACAATCGCGTCCAGCACAGCAAGGTGTTGTTCTGTGAGCTGTGAAAACACCGGCGGCACCAGATACATACGTTGGCGACTCTGTTTTACCGAAGACTGCAATACGTCGAAGAAACCACGCATGGTTTGTAGCAACACCACGTTATGCGAGGCTTCAGCGATGGCAAGGTGAAAGCGAACGTCTGCTTGTGAAGCGAGATCCGGATCTTCACTTTGTGTGGCCTCGAAACAGAGCCTGATTTTCTCTTTGTCGGCGGCCGTGGCGCGCATGGCGGCGTGCCAGGCGGTGCTGGCCTCGATGGCGTGGCGGGCTTCGAGAATATCGAAGCTGTAATCAGGGTCGTCCGCCATCAGGCTTTTCAGTGGCTGGACAATGTTTTGTTCGGACCACGGTTCATGCTGCCAACGGATAAACGTCCCGCCGCCACGACGGCTAATCAGCACGCCTTCACTTACCAGCTTGGCTAACGCCTCGCGCAGTGAGTTACGGGATACGCCGAGCTGTATGGCCAGTTGGCGCTCAGCGGGCAATTTCATGCCCGCCTCCAGCTGTTGTTCTTTAATCAGCGCCCGCACACGAGATGCGACCTCGTCTGACAGGCGTCTGGGCATCACTATCATGGAATCATCCAGGTTAAGACATAGGCCTGCAGCGTGGTGATCACACCCACCATACAGGTGAAAATAAGGCTGTGTTTCACGGTAAAGCGGAACAGGTCAGATTCTTTACCCACCAGCCCCACGGCCGCACAGGCGATGGCGATTGACTGCGGGGAGATCATCTTACCGGTCACGCCACCGGTGGTATTCGCCGCAACCAGCAGTACATCAGAGACGCCAATTTGCTGAGCTGCCGTTGCCTGCAGAGCCGCGAACAGTGCGTTTGATGAGGTGTCTGAACCGGTCAGGAATACCCCCAGCCAGCCGAGGAACGGCGAGAAGAAGGTAAAGGCGTGGCCGGTGTGCGCCAGCGCCAATGCCAGCGTTGAAGACAGCCCCGAGTAGTTAGAGATAAACGCGAATGCCAGTACCATTCCGATGGAGTAGATGGGCAGCGCCAGCTCTTTTAGCGTGCTGCCAAAGGTTTGCAGAGCGGCAGACGGCTTCATTTTCAGCCAGACGATTGACAGCAGCGCGGCAAACAGAATGGCGGTACCGGTTGCCGAGAACCAGTCGAACTTGTACACCGCCGCGTAGGCTGTGGCTTCGTGTACCACCGGCGGCATGCGGGCTACCAGTTTGTCGAGGAATGGGACCGGAATATTGACCACCCAGTGGTACATCGTGCCGCCAGGGGCAAACAGCGCTTTAAACGGCGGGATGCTCCACAGTGTGACGGTGGCGGTCAGGAACAGGAATGGAGACCAGGCGCGAACCACCTGTCCAACGGTATAACGGGTGCGAGTCAGCGTCTGATCAACCTGGGAAGCGCCCATGTCGCCAAAGCGGAAGATGCGCACTGGCTGCCAGCGTTTCAGGAACAGCGTCAGGCAGACCAGAGAAACCAGAGAAGAGATGATGTCCGGTAGTTCCGGCCCGATAAAGTTCGAGCTGAGGTACTGCGCGATAGCAAACGAACCACCAGCGACCATTACCGCAGGCCAGGTCTCTTTCACGCCGCGCCAGCCGTCCATAATCGCCATGATCCAGAACAGTACGATAATCGTCAGGAACGGCAACTGGCGACCCACCATCTGGCCGATTTCAAAGCTGTCCAGCCCGGTGACCTGACCGGCAACCAGAATTGGAATACCCATTGCACCAAACGCCACCGGCGCAGTGTTCACAATCAGGCATAACCCTGCCGCATACAGCGGGTTAAAGCCGAGGCCAACCAGCAACGCAGCGGTAATTGCGACGGGCGCACCAAAACCAGCGGCACCTTCCAGAAACGCCCCAAAACAGAAGCCCACGATGATCATTTGCAGACGTTGGTCAGGAGTGATGGAGAGAATCGACGAACGGATAATGTCGAACTGCCCGGTTTTTACCGAGATTTTATAGACGAATACCGCGGCGATAATGATCCAGGCAATCGGCCACAGACCATAGAAGAAACCGTACACCACAGAAGCCAGCGCGTGATCGACCGGCATTTTGTAGAACAATAAGGCGACCGACAATGCGATCACCACCGTCCACGATGCCGCAACATAGCCTTTCAGCTTGAGCTTAATCAGCGCGAAGAAAAAGAACAGAATAGGTAGCGAGGCAATCAGGCTTGAAAGCCAGATGTTACCGGCCGGGTCGTAGTTTTGTTGCCAGAGATTCATTGCAGGTCTCCTGGGGGCCGCTGACATAATGCAATGAGTCTGTGCTCATCTCTTCGTCACATTATGTGTAAAAGTGGCCCTGCCAATATTGTTGTGTAGGGGTAATGACAATGAATGGTTAATCAAATGTTATTTGTTGGCAACGGTAATGTACGCACATTTTAATGAAATGTGAGGTGTTGGTAGGATCTGACTGAAATTGGTAGGGCCAATTGCGAGGGGAAGCGAAGAACCGGGCAAGCGAGTGTTGCCCGGTGGCAGACTAGAACTCGTTTTTCGCGAAGCCCGTCATCTCTTTCAGGCCCATTTCACGGCCAAGTTCGGTCATCGGGTGAACGACGATCAGGCCGCGCACGCTCTTCTTCAGCTTGCCCATGTCGGCCTGTTCTTTTTTGGTGATGGCACGACGGAACGGGAGTTTGCTGAGCTTCTGCGCTTCTTTGCTCAGCTTCTGGCCGTGCACTTCACGCAGTCGTGCGATCTCAGTTTCCAGTGTTTCTTTCTCTTGCTCAAGCTCGGCATATTTGTCGGCGGCTTCAACCAGGGACAGGTCAGCCTGCTGGTGGCGGATTGCGTCAAGACGATCGCTCAGGCGTTTAATTTCGTTTTTTTCGACTTCTTTCATAGGATAGCTTCTGATAAAAATAGGATGAATATCCTATAGTATGCGCGCAGAGCGGGATTATTCACAACTCATCGAAGATAAATAATCAAATGCTGTAAGTATTATTCAGCTAATGGTAATGCTACTTTTTTGATTAATAAGGAACTTTAAGCGATAAGATTGGCTATGGCGCTTTTTGTTGGCAGGTTTATAGCGAAGCACGTTTTCCTCAATATAATCGCCCAACCGATCCTAAACTTAAATGAGCAACCGCACAGGCTGGGTGCGGTTAATACATGGAGGAGGGAAGATTATGGCGAAAATAGGTGAGAACGTTTCGGCTTTAATTGATAAGACGGTCGATTTTATGGCTTCTAGCCAGGCTTTTCGCGAATATTTGAATAAAACACCGCCGCGCGACGTAGTCCCTTCTGAAATACCACAGGAGAACGCGCAGCTGTATCTGCAACGTCTGGCGTACTATCGGCAGCTGTATCGACCGCAGCAGGAAGAGAAGTAAGCCGGCAGGCTCTTATTTTTGAAAGGCTTTTTTTAAGCTGATTTTAGAAATCAGCTCGGTCAGGGAAAGTACCATCGTGGAGCGCACCATTTGCTGGTAGCGCTGGATCTGCATAGCGTGCAAACCTGAGTCTGAGGTATCAAACTGTGGCGGCGGCGGGAGTGCCGCCACGCAGTGAAGTTCGCCAAACGGACCAAGAATCTCGTCGTCGGTGAACGCGTATTCATTGCCGTCATGGTTTAACTCTTCCCGCAGCGCCATCAGCAGTTCCGCATCTTCATACTCCGGGCGGCTGAGTACGCCCAGACCGTAAATGAGTTTCAGACGAACGGAAAGATCGCCCAGCGGTCCATCGCCGTCAAGCAACGGTTCTACAGCATATTTTACCGCATAGTCATCTTTGCGAAATACCTGAAGCACAAGGATATTCACCGCCTCGGTGAGCAGTTCTACGGCGGTGATGAGGAAGCTGCGTACGGTTTTGCCAGCATTCAGACGCTCAAGCACACGATTTTCAAAGGCCTGCGTTTGTTCCATTATTGCCTGCATATCTGACAATCTGTCATTTGGGCGCAGGCTGACCTGCGCCACATTCTCAATCATTTGGTCGCGTTATATGCGTTAACCGCCTCCGCCACCACATCACTATTGGCATCCAGACCGGAAACCTGCGCCAGCGCGGCCTGCGGACCTTTTTCGTCAATCAGCGCGGCCAGTTCCTGTGCCTGCGGATCTTCTTCACTGCGATAATGCATCGCTGCTGCAATACCGGTGACCAGATTCGCGTGCGGCAGGCCGTACTCCAGCGTGCCCAGCAGCGGTTTAATCAGACGGTCGCCCGCGCTCAGTTTACGCAGTGGCTGACGGCCAACGCGCTCAACGTCATCTTTCAGATACGGGTTTTCAAAGCGACCGAGGATTTTCTGAATATATGCTGCATGTTTTGCCGCATCAAAGCCATAGCGTTTGATCAGTACCGCGCCGCTCTCTTCCATCGCACCTTTAACCACTGCACGGATTTTCTCGTCGAGAATCGCGTCACGGATGGTCTGATGACCGGTCAATTTTCCGAGGTACGCGGTTATAGCATGCCCGGTGTTCAGCGTGAAGAGTTTACGTTCGACAAATGCCATCAGGTTATCAGTTAATTCCATTCCCGGGATGTTTGGCAGTTCGCCTTTGAATTGCGTTTTGTCGACAATCCACTCACTGAAGGTTTCGACGGTGACTTCCAGCGGATCGTTGGTTGCAGAAGCTGAAGGGGGAACGATGCGATCTACGGCGGAATCGACGAAGCCAACATGTTCTTCAACCCAGGCTTTGTCTTCATCTGCCAGCGCGTTCATGACGTGGCCTTTCAACTGGGTTGTTCCGCGCACCATGTTCTCACAGGCGATGATATTCAGCGGAGCCACGATACCCTGCGCTTTGCGTTTCACCAGCCCTTTGGCGATGGCCGGAGCGATACGCTCAAGCACGACCGGACCGACGGCGGTGGTGATTAAATCTACCTGAGCAATCAGGTCGACGACATCATCGCCGATACTGCTTACGGCGTTGACGCCGGAAACGGTATCAACCTGCTCGTTTTCACCGACCACATGAACCTGATAGCTATGACGGGCATTCAGGGCATCGAGCACGACCTGGTTTACATCCGCGAACGTCAGCTGTATCCCCGCGTCCGCCAGCAGTTTGCCGATAAAGCCACGACCGATATTACCTGCGCCAAAATGTAATGCTTTCATAGTATTAACCTTCATTAATGTTTTTTACCCAAGAGGGCTGGGGTGAGGGACTGCATAGATTTCCCCTCACCCAAACCCTCTCCCTTGCGGGAGAGGAAACCGTAGGCCCGATTAGCGTAGCGCCATCGGGCAACGGGGTTTACTTACGACCAGCCAGCAGCTCCAGAACTTCATCCACGCTGGTGGTATGGGCCAGACGTTCGATCACGGATTCGTCATCCAGCGCGTTAGTCAGACTGGTGATCACCTGGATGTGCTCGTTGTTACGTGCAGCGATACCAATGACCAGGCGGGCGATATCGTCTTCTTCTTCACCGAAACGTACGCCTTCTGGATACTGGCAGAATACCACGCCGGTTTTCAGCACGCGGTCTTTGGCTTCAACCGTACCGTGCGGTACAGCGATGGACTCGCCGAGGTAAGTTGGGGTCAGTTTTTCGCGGTCCAGCATCGCCTCGACGTACTCTGGCTCAACGTAGCCGCCTTTCACCAATTGCTCACCGGCAAAGCGAATCGCTTCTTCTTTGTTGGTGGCTTTACGGCCAAGGAAGATATTCTCCGCACCCAGTTTGAACAGGTGGGTATCACCCTCTTCAAAGCTGTCTTTCAGGTGATCGCGGACTTTCTCTTCGTTCACGTTGTGGCGCTGCGCAGCGACCAAACGTTCGGTCAGATTGGAGTACAGACCGCTGTCGAGGAAGTTGGTCAGCGAAATGTGCTGTGCCTGCGGAACCTGGCGCATAGCGCGTTCGGTCAGGTCACGGTGGGTAATGACCAGATCCACATCCGGCGGCAGATTGTTGATCGCGCTATTGGTGACAGAAATCTGAGACAGACCGGCATCCTGCACTTTCTTACGCAGTACGCCCGCACCCATGGCGCTGGAACCCATGCCGGCATCGCAGGCAACAATGATTTTACGCACATGGCTCAGGTCGTTGGTAACGTCACCCGCTGCCAGCTGAGATGCGCCTTTGGATTCCGCTTTCATGTCGTTCATACGACGGGTTGCGGCTTCAATGTCATCTTCTTCTTTCACTTTGCTGGTTTTCAGCAGAATGGCTGAGACCACAAAGGAGACCGCCATTGCAGCACAGATAGCTGCGATGTTAGCGAAGTAAGCACCCTTCGGCGTCATTGCCAGTACAGCCAGAATAGAACCCGGAGAGGCCGGAGATACCAGACCGCCGTTCAGGATAGTCAGTGTAAATACGCCAGTCATACCGCCGAGAATAACGGCCAGGATCAGACGCGGGTTCATCAGCACGTACGGGAAGTAAATTTCGTGGATACCACCCAGGAAGTGGATGATAGCCGCGCCGCCTGCAGACTGTTTAGCGCTGCCGCGACCGAAGAACATGTATGCCAGCAGAACGCCCATACCCGGACCCGGGTTAGCTTCAATCAGGAAGAAGATGGATTTGCCCATCTCATGGGACTGCTGAATACCCAACGGTGAGAAAATACCGTGGTTGATAGCGTTGTTGAGGAACAGGATTTTCGCCGGTTCAACGAAGATTGACGCCAGCGGCAGCATGTCATGGACAACCATGAAGTTAACGCCTGCCGCCAGGATTTTGGACAGTGCTTCAACCAATGGGCCAATGCCAAGGAATGCCAGAATGGCGAGGATCATCCCGATGATGCCAGCGGAGAAGTTATTCACCAGCATTTCGAAACCGGACTTGATCTTACCGTCTACCCAGCCATCGAAATGTTTGATAGCCCAGCCGCCCAGCGGACCTGCGATCATCGCGCCGAGGAACATCGGCATATCCGCACCGACGATAACGCCCATGGTGGTGATAGCACCGACCACACCGCCACGCTCGCCGCCAACCAGCTTACCACCGGTATAACCGATCAACAGCGGCAGCAGATAGGTGATCATTGGGCCGACCAGCTTCGCCAGCGTTTCGTTCGGCAACCACCCTGTCGGAATGAATAATGCGGTGATAATACCCCACGCGATAAACGCGCCGATATTTGGCATCACCATGTTGCTGAGGAATCGACCAAAGCTTTGCACCTTGATCTTAATATCGGATGACATAAAAACACCCCTTCTTATGTTTGCTGTCGCGCAGGCTAAAAGCCCGAGGTTTGTTAATGTAGCGGCAGGAGGTAGCCGGACCCTGTAGATACTGCGAAATCTGGCACTGAATCGTTCAACTGTCCAGTCGACGACTTTTAGTGTGATCAATGTCACGTAAATATAGGGTTTACGGTATTACTTAATGTGATTTTGATCACAAATTGTCAGTATAAAAAAACATCATTACGCAAGAATGCGCTGAAAAAGACACTTAAATGTGAACTTGTTCACGTTTTTGCTTTGGCTGTTTGTTGGGTATTTGTGATCTGCTTCGCAATAAATATTTGCCTGGATTTCTCCTGGTGTGATCTGGCGCGGATTCTGTTTCATCATCCATTTCTTGTTGCTACCTCGCGAGCCGTCAACCTGCAAATTTTTACCCTGATGGGATGGCGAAAATGACTAACTGCAATTATGTTCAAATTACCAGCCATGACTCCTTTCGGCTGCCTGCAATTGAAAGCTCTGATTAGCGTGAATACGAGGCGGGTATGTTTCTAAACTATTTCGCGTTAGGTGTGCTGATCTTCGTTTTTCTGGTTCTGTTTTACGGAATCATCGCTATCCATGATATTCCCTATAACATGGCTAAGAAGCGCAATCATCCCCATGCCGATGCCATTCATACGGCGGGCTGGGTGAGCCTTTTTACACTGCATGTGATTTGGCCGTTCCTGTGGATTTGGGCCACGCTCTATCAGCCAGAACGAGGCTGGGGGATGCAGTCACACATTACGCCAACCGGAAAGGAACCTGACCCTGAAGTTGCCGCGCTGGCTACGCGCATCACCCAGTTGGAAAAAAGACTGGATGGGGAGAAAAAAGACGATAACTCCACCTTTCCGGAGATTTGATCATGGATTTGTTGATTGTCCTGACTTACGTGGCATTTGCCTGGGCCATCTTTAAAATATTCCGTATTCCTGTAAACCAATGGACGCTTGCCACCGCCGCATTAGGTGGAGTGTTTATTGTGGCGGGACTCATCTTATTAATGAACTATAACCATCCGTATACCTTTACGGCGCAAAAGGCGGTTATTTCAATTCCTCTAACCCCGCAGGTCACTGGAATTGTGAGTGAGGTGACAGATAAAAATAATCAGCTAATTAAAAAAGGCGAGGTGTTATTTAAACTCGATCCCGTGCGTTATCAAGCGCGAGTGGATCGACTGCAGGCTGATCTTGTTACCGCCACGCACAACATCGACAATTTGAAAGCCCAACTTTCTGAAGCCGTCGCCAATACTACCCGCGTTTCCGCTGAACGCGATCGTCTGTATAAAGATTATCAACGCTATTTGAAGGGCAGCCAGGCGAAGGTTAATCCCTTCTCTGAAAGCGATATCGACAACGCGCGGCAGAACTACCTGGCACAGGATGCGCTGGTAAAAGGCTCCGTTGCCGAGCAGACGCAGATTCAGAGCCAGTTAGACAGTATGGTCAACGGGGAGCAATCTCAGGTTGCGTCTCTGCGCGCTCAGCTCGCTGAAGCCAAATACAATCTTGAGCAGACTATCGTCCGTGCCCCCAGCAACGGCTATGTTACGCAGGTGCTGATTCGGCCCGGGACCTACGCCGCCGCGCTGCCTCTGCGCCCGGTGATGGTGTTTATTCCGGAACAGAAGCGGCAAATCGTGGCGCAATTCCGTCAGAATTCGTTGTTGCGTCTTAAACCGGGTGATGAAGCGGAAGTGGTCTTCAACGCGCTGCCAGGCCAGGTATTCTCCGGCAAGCTCACCAGCATTCTGCCGGTTGTGCCGGGCGGTTCTTATCAGGCCCAGGGAGCATTGCAGTCTCTGACTGTGGTGCCGGGTACCGATGGCGTGCTGGCCACGATTGAGCTGGATCCCAATGGCGATGTGGATGCGCTGCCGGACGGTATCTATGCTCAGGTGGCGGTCTATTCCGACCATTTCGCTCACGTTTCAGTGATGCGTAAAGTGCTGCTGCGCATGACCAGCTGGATGCATTACCTTTATTTGGATCATTGAGATCGTCATCACCTGCCATTTACGGCGACCTGAGCCATACTGATATTTTTGTTGGCAAAAAGGACCCGGCATGAAACTCATTGGCAGCTATACCAGCCCTTTTGTGCGTAAAATTTCTATTCTGTTACTGGAAAAGGGTATCACCTTCGAATTTGTGAATGAACTTCCTTATAACGCGGATAGCGGCGTGGCGCGTTATAACCCGCTAGGAAAAGTGCCCGCGTTAGTCACCGATGAGGGTGAGTACTGGTTTGACTCTCCGATCATCGCAGAATACATAGAGCTGCTGGATATTGCGCCAGCCATGCTGCCGCGTGAACCGTTAGCGGCACTCAAAGTTCGTCAACTGGAAGCGCTGGCCGACGGTATTATGGATGCGGGATTAGTCTCGGTACGCGAGCAGGCTCGCCCCGCCGCGCAGCAGTCAGAAACCGAACTGTTACGCCAGCGAGAGAAAATTACCCGTAGTCTGGATATGCTGGAAGGCTATCTGGCGGACGGTACGCTGAAAACGGATACGGTTAACCTGGCTACCATCGCGATTGCTTGTGCCGTCGGTTATCTCAATTTCCGTCGGGTCGCACCCGGCTGGTGTGTGGACCGCCCGCGTCTGGTCAAACTGGTGGAAACGCTCTTTCAACGCGAAAGTTTTGCCCGCACAGAACCGCCAAAGGCTTGATGTGCATGTATGTCCGCCTGAGCAAAGTCACGGTACAATCCTCCCTATATCGATAGCCCTCTCCACGGTGGAGAGGGCCACCAACAGCCAGGCCCTTTCATGACAACCGACATGCGTTCACTCTACAGCCAGCTTCCCGCTATCGATCGTTTATTGCGCGATAGCGCCTTCCCAGCCTTACGTGAGTCTCACGGTCATACCCGGGTGGTTGACCTGCTGCGTCATATGCTCGACGAAGCCCGAGAAGCGATTCGCGACACGCACGTGCTCCCGGCATGGTGTGAGGACTGGGCGCAAGAAGCGAGCGCCCGTCTGGAACGAGAATCGCGAAGCGCGTTGCGTCCGGTGATTAATCTCACTGGAACGGTGCTGCATACCAATCTTGGGCGCGCGTCGCAGGCCGAAGATGCGATCGAGGCGGTGGTGCAAGCAATGCGCACGCCGGTGACGCTGGAATATAGCCTGGATGATGCCGGACGTGGACATCGGGATCGGGCGCTGGCGGATCTACTCTGCCGTCTGACGGGGGCGGAGGATGCCTGTATCGTCAATAACAATGCGGCAGCGGTTTTACTGATGCTGGCCGCCACGGCTAACGGTAAAGAGGTGGTCGTTTCGCGCGGTGAGCTGGTGGAAATTGGCGGCGCGTTTCGTATTCCGGATGTGATGTGTCAGGCCGGATGTTTTCTGCGCGAAGTCGGTACTACCAACCGGACCCATGAGAAAGATTACCGTCAGGCGGTGAATGAAAACACCGGTCTGCTGATGAAAGTCCATACCAGTAATTACAGCATAGAAGGCTTTACGAAGTCGGTGGATGAGGCTGAGCTGGCCGCCATTGGTCAGGAACTGGATGTGCCGGTAGTGGCGGATCTCGGCAGCGGCTCGCTGGTCGATCTCAGCCAGTATGGATTGCCACAGGAACCGATGCCGCAACAGCTGATTGCCGCTGGAGTGAGTCTGGTGAGCTTCTCTGGGGATAAACTGCTGGGCGGGCCGCAGGCCGGGATTATCGTCGGTAAAAAAGAGATGATCGCTCGTTTACAGAGTCATCCGCTGAAACGCGCATTACGGGCTGATAAAATGACGCTGGCAGCGCTGGAAGCGACGCTGCGGCTCTACCTGCACCCGGAAGCGCTGGCGCAGAAGTTGCCGACGTTACGCCAACTCACTCGCTCGCAGGAGGCTGTCCACGCGCAGGCACAACAATTACAGGCGCGGCTTGCTGAGCATTACGGCGATGAATTTGCCCTGAACGTCATGCCTTGCCTGTCGCAAATTGGCAGCGGCTCGCTACCGGTTGATAGGCTGCCCAGCGCAGCATTAACCTTTACCCCCCATGACGGGCGCGGTAGCCGCCTCGACGCACTGGCCGCCCGCTGGCGTGCGCTGCCCGTGCCGATCATTGGCCGAATTTATGATGGCCGTATGTGGCTGGATCTGCGCTGCCTTGAAGACGAGACCCGGTTTATGGAGATGATGCTGAAATGATTATTGCAACCGCCGGACACGTTGACCACGGAAAAACAACGTTATTACAGGCGATTACCGGCGTGAACGCCGACCGTCTGCCGGAAGAAAAAAAACGCGGCATGACCATCGATCTCGGCTATGCCTACTGGCCGCAGCCGGACGGGCGGATACTGGGATTTATCGATGTGCCCGGACACGAAAAGTTTCTGTCTAACATGCTGGCGGGTGTTGGCGGCATCGACCATGCGCTGCTGGTGGTGGCGTGTGATGACGGCGTGATGGCGCAAACGCGTGAGCATTTGCAAATTCTGCAGTTGACGGGCAATCCTCAGATCACCGTGGCGCTCACCAAGGCCGATCGCGTGGATGAAGCTCGCATCAAGGCGGTGCGTGCCGAGGTGCACACCACACTTGAGAACTATGGCTTCGCGGATGCGGTTCTGTTTGTGACGGCCGCCAGTGAAGGCCGTGGAATCGAAGAACTACGCGATCATTTGCTGCAATTGACGTCGCGTGAGCATGCCTGCGATCGCAGCTTTCGCCTGGCGATTGACCGTGCCTTTACGGTTAAAGGTGCGGGGCTGGTGGTGACCGGGACGGCGCTTAGCGGTGAAGTGAATGTCGGTGACACGTTGTGGCTCACCGGCGTCAACAAACCGATGCGCGTACGTAGTCTGCATGCGCAAAATCACGCCACCGATCGCGCACAGGCGGGGCAACGTATTGCGCTGAATATTGCCGGTGATGCGCAAAAAGAAGAACTTAACCGCGGCGACTGGCTGCTTTCTGATGCGCCGCCAGAGGCGTTTACCCGCGTGATTGTCTCTTTAGAACATGCGGCACCGCTGATGCAGTGGCAACCTCTGCATATTCACCACGCTGCCAGCCACGTTACCGGGAGAATCTCGCTGCTTGAAGGGACGCTGGCGGAACTGGTGTTTGATACGCCGCTCTGGCTCGCCGATAACGATCGTCTGGTGCTGCGCGATATTTCGGCCCGCACGACGCTGGCTGGCGCCCGCGTGGTAACGCTCAATCCGCCGCGTCGCGGGAAGCGTAAGCCGGAGTATTTACAATGGCTGGCGGCGCTGGAGAAGTCGCAAAGTGACGGTGACGCCCTGGCTCTACATCTGACGCGTGGAGCGGTGAATATTCCCGACTTCGCATGGGCGCGTCAGCTCAACGGTAACGGCATGCGTCCGTTGATTGAGCAGCATGGCTTTATTCAGGCGGGATACAGTCTGTTGGATGCCACCGTTGCCGCACGCTGGCAGCGCAAAATCCTCGATACGCTGGCGACTTACCACGACCAGCACCGTGATGAGCCAGGACCTGGGCGCGAACGCCTGCGCCGGATGGCTTTACCAATGGAAGACGAAGCACTGGTGCTGCTGCTGATTGAAAAGATGCGTGAGAGCGGCGTCATCCATAGTCATCATGGCTGGCTGCATTTGCCCGATCATAAGGCCGGTTTTAGCGATGAGCAGCAGGCTATCTGGCAAAAAGTAGAATCACTTTTTGGTGATGAGCCATGGTGGGTACGCGATCTGGCAAAACAGACCGGTACGGATGAGCAGATAATGCGTATGGCGTTACGGCAAGCGGCGCAGCAAGGCATCATCACCGCGATCGTTAAAGATCGCTATTACCGTAACGATCGGATTGTGGCCTTTGCCAATATGATCCGCGAGCTGGATCAGGAGAAAGGATCGACCTGTGCTGCCGATTTTCGCGACAGGCTTAACGTTGGACGAAAATTGGCTATTCAGATTCTGGAATATTTTGACCGCATTGGTTTTACGCGTCGTCGGGGAAATGATCATTTATTACGCGATGCATTACTGTTCCCTGAAAAGTAATGAAACAATTAATTCAGGAATTAAATGAATTAATACAAAATAGATATTGAAAGAAATAAGCACATTAGATTATGAACCTAATGTGCTTTTTAATTGTGGGTGTTATTAAAATAACAACCACGATCATATTTTGTTGGATATTTCACTCGTATGCTTCCTGACTCTTTAGAGTAATTAAGGATCGTACAATGGCTGCTTCAACATTTTTTATTCCTTCCGTGAATGTAATTGGCGCTGATTCATTAAAAGACGCAATGAATACAATGGCGGAATATGGTTTTCGCCGTACGCTGATTGTCACGGATGCCATGCTGACGAAATTAGGTATGGCTGGCGAGATTCAAAAGGCATTACAGGAACGTGATATTTTCAGCGTAATTTACGACGGTACGCATCCTAATCCCACGACCAGCAACGTTGCCGCTGGCCTGCAAATGTTGACAGAAAACGAATGTGATAGCGTTATTTCTCTCGGCGGCGGTTCTCCGCACGATTGTGCGAAAGGTATCGCTCTGGTGGCCGCTAACGGCGGCGATATTCGCGATTACGAAGGTGTAGACTGTTCTGCAAAACCGCAGTTGCCGATGATCGCCATTAACACCACCGCGGGCACGGCATCAGAAATGACCCGTTTCTGTATCATTACGGATGAAGTACGCCACATTAAAATGGCGATTGTCGATAAGCACGTTACGCCGCTGCTGTCGGTTAATGACTCCTCGCTGATGGTCGGCATGCCGAAGTCTCTGACGGCGGCTACCGGTATGGATGCGTTGACCCACGCTATCGAAGCCTACGTGTCAATTGCCGCCACGCCAATTACCGATGCGTGTGCGCTGAAAGCGGTCACCATGATTACACAAAACCTGCCGGTCGCCGTTGAAGAGGGCAGCAATGCTCAGGCGCGTGAAGCCATGGCTTACGCGCAGTTTCTCGCGGGCATGGCCTTTAACAATGCCTCTCTGGGTTACGTACACGCTATGGCGCACCAGTTGGGTGGCTTCTACGATCTGCCGCACGGCGTATGTAATGCTGTGTTGCTGCCACATGTGCAGGTCTTCAACAGCAAAGTAGCTGCCGCTCGCCTGCGCGATTGCGCAGGGGCAATGGGCGTGAACGTTGCTGGTTTGAGCGCAGAGCAAGGGGCAGAAGCCTGCATTACGGCGATCCGCGAACTGGCGCAGAAAGTGAATATTCCGGCTGGTTTGCGTGAGCTGAACGTGAAGGAAGAGGATATTGCCGTACTGGCGACCAATGCCCTGAAAGATGCCTGCGGCTTCACTAACCCGATTCAGGCGACTCATGAAGAAATCATGGCGATTTATCGCGCTGCCATGTAATTCGTGATACCTGTCGTAAAGCAGTAAATGGCTGGCGAATAATTCGCCAGCCCCGTCTACCCTTGTAGTACCCCTACAGCAAGGAGACGGTCATGACCAACAACCCCCCTTCAACGCGTATTTATCCCGGCGAGTATGGTTACCCTCTGAAGTTAAAAGCCCGATACGATAACTTTATCGGTGGTGACTGGGTCGCCCCTGTGGACGGCGAGTATTACCAAAACCTGACGCCGGTAACCGGGCAATTACTGTGCGAAGTGGCCTCTTCCGGCAAAAAGGATATCGATCTGGCACTGGATGCCGCGCACAAAGTAAAAGACAAGTGGGCGCAAACATCCGTGCAGGACAGGGCGGCGATTCTGTTCAAAATCGCCGACCGTATGGAGCAAAACCTGGAACTGTTGGCGACGGCAGAAACCTGGGATAACGGTAAACCCATCCGTGAAACCAGCGCGGCAGACGTGCCGCTGGCGATTGATCATTTCCGCTATTTCGCTTCCTGTATTCGTGCGCAGGAAGGGGGAATAAGCGAAGTTGATAGCGAGACCGTGGCTTATCACTTCCATGAACCTCTCGGTGTGGTAGGACAAATTATTCCGTGGAACTTCCCCTTGCTGATGGCCAGTTGGAAGATGGCGCCTGCGCTGGCAGCGGGTAACTGCGTAGTGCTTAAACCTGCCCGCCTGACGCCACTGTCCGTACTGCTGCTGATGGACGTTATCGGCGATCTGCTCCCACCTGGCGTGGTGAACGTGGTAAACGGCGCGGGTGGGGAAATTGGTGAGTATCTGGCGACGTCTAAACGCATTGCGAAAGTGGCGTTTACCGGTTCAACGGAAGTTGGGCAGCAGATCATGCAGTACGCCACGCAGAACATTATCCCTGTGACGCTGGAGCTGGGTGGGAAATCACCCAACATCTTCTTCGCTGACGTGATGGATGAAGAAGATGCGTTTTTTGACAAAGCGCTGGAAGGTTTTGCGCTGTTTGCCTTCAACCAGGGCGAAGTGTGTACCTGTCCGAGCCGTGCGCTGGTACAGGAATCCATTTACGAACGTTTTATGGAAAGAGCCATTCGCCGCGTGGAGAGTATTCGTAGCGGTAATCCGTTAGACAGTGTGACGCAGATGGGTGCGCAGGTGTCGCATGGTCAACTGGAAACTATACTGAATTACATCGACATTGGTAAGAAAGAAGGGGCAGATGTTCTCACCGGTGGGCGGCGCAAGCTCCTCGATGGCGAGTTAAAAGAGGGTTACTACCTCGAACCGACCATTCTGTTTGGCAAGAATAACATGCGAGTTTTCCAGGAAGAGATCTTCGGACCGGTGCTGGCCGTCACGACCTTCAAAACCATGGAAGAGGCGCTGGAAATCGCCAATGACACTCAATATGGGCTAGGCGCTGGCGTCTGGAGCCGTAACGGTAATTTGGCGTACAAGATGGGCCGTGGGATTCAGGCGGGGCGTGTATGGACCAACTGCTACCACGCTTACCCGGCACATGCGGCGTTCGGCGGTTATAAGCAATCGGGCATCGGACGCGAGACGCATAAGATGATGCTTGAGCATTATCAGCAAACCAAGTGCCTGCTGGTGAGCTACTCGGATAAACCGCTGGGGCTGTTTTAATTTCTCATCACTTATTGCCCGGTTTTGCGCCGGGCATATCTTTATTCTTCAGTTATATATAAACCCATATGTCGTTATATAAATAAGATAATTGCACTTCATATACATACTCATCTACTATCATTCAATCTATTTGTTAATCTAAATAGAATTCTTATTTGTTATTTCAATCTCTGAGGCAAATATGTTTCTTGATTATTTTGCATTAGGAGTGCTTGTTTTTGTATTCCTGGTCATTTTTTATGGGGTTATTATTCTGCATGATATTCCCTACCTGATTGCAAAAAAACGTAACCATCCTCATGCCGACGCAATACATGTTGCGGGCTGGGTGAGTTTGTTCACCTTACATGTTATTTGGCCTTTTTTGTGGATCTGGGCAACACTGTATCGCCCGGAGCGAGGCTGGGGGATGCAGAGCGCTGATTCTTCCCTTATTCAACTGCAGGAACGGGTAGCTGATCTGGAAAAGAAACTGGGTGAGGTTAAGACCTCTCCGGCGGAGTAATATCGATGGATTTACTGATCGTTTTGACCTATGTGGCGTGTGCGTGGTCAATATTTAAAATATTTAAAATACCTGTCAACAAATGGACCGTGCCCACTGCGGTATTGGGCGGTATATTCATTGTTTGTGGACTGATACTACTGATGAATTATAACCATCCGTATACCTATAAGGCGCAAAAGGCGGTAATTTCTATTCCCGTAGTGCCGCAGGTAACGGGTGTAGTAACAGAAGTGACGGATAAGAAGAATACGCTGATTAAAAAAGGCGAAGTTCTGTTCAAGCTTAATCCGGGGCGTTATCAGGCACGGGTTGATCGCCTGAAAGCCGATATTGTTACAGCACAACATAAAGAGCAGGCGCTGGTGGCGCAGTTGGACGAAATGAAAGCCAACACGCAGCGGGCTAAGGCTACCCGTGACAAGCTGGCGAAAGATTACCAGCGTTATGTGCAGGGGAGTCAGGCGAAGGTGAATCCTTTTTCTGAACGCGATATCGATGCGGCGCGGCAAAACTATCTGGCGCAGGAAGCGTCGGTGAAATCCTCTGTCGCAGAGCAGCAGCAAATACAAAGCCAGTTAGACAGCCTGATAATGGGTGAGAATTCGCAAATTGCCAGCCTGAAGGCACAACTGGCTGAGGCGGAATTCAATCTGGATCAAACCGTGGTTCGTGCGCCCAGCGATGGTTACGTTACGCAGGTGCTGATGCGTCCCGGAACCTATGCCGCTGCGTTACCGATGCGTCCGGTGATGGTGTTTATCCCGGATCAAAAACGGCAAATTATCGCCCAGTTCCGTCAAAACTCGCTGCTGCGTCTGGAACCAGGTGATGAAGCTGAAGTGGTGTTTAACGCGCTGCCGGGTAAGGTATTTCGCGGTAAACTGGCTGCGATTAGTCCGGCAGTGCCGGGCGGCACATACCAGTCGAACGGGGCGCTGCAATCTTTAAATTCCACGCCCGGTTCGGAAGGTGTGATTGCCACGATTGAGCTGAATGATAATGCGGAGGTTAGCGCGTTACCTGATGGGATTTACGCGCAGGTCGCCGTTTATTCAGACCACTTCGAACATGTGTCAGTCATGCGCAAGGTCTTGTTGCGCATGACCAGTTGGGTGCATTACCTGTATCTCGATCATTAAAATCAGGCTATTTTGCTTACTCAGTCTGCTGTTTCTGCGACTGAGTAAGCTGCCGGCGAATTTCCCCTAACATCTCATCAAGAATAAACTGTACTCGCCAGGGCTGGTATTCGCGTTTGCGGAAAATGGCCACCAGATCCAGCCACCATTCATATTGTTCAGTGAAGCACGGAACCAGCAGTCCGGCTTCAATATCTTGCTGTACGCTGGTATTTGGCGCAAAAACAATACCAAGATGGTTACGTGCCAGTGCCAGTGCGGACTGCGTATTATCGCAAACGTAATTCCCTGTCACACGATAGTCGCGCATCTCCTTACTTTCGAGAGTGGTGAATCGCCAAATATTTGCATCGTCAATCATCATTGAATCAATCAAGATACAGGAGTGGTGTTCAAGGTCTTCGGGGCAGTTAATAGGATGGTTTCTGAGATACTCCGGACTGGCAAAAGCCATCACTGCATATTTCGTTATGAAACTCGCAACCAATGACTCATCTTTTGGACGAGCGTAGGTAATTAAAACATCACAATCATCCGGAAAATCAACGCCTTCATAAAATGCTTTACGTTCCAGATTACATGTTTTTAGTGTAAGAGAAATACCGCCAATGTTTTTTATTTCTGCAATAACTTTTTGTGATAAGTAAGAAATTATCCCAGTTGGCGCATAAACTGTGACTCGCCCGCTTTTTTCATGCTTATAATCAGCAATGAAATTATTCAGCTGTTCGGTTCTGTCCAGCATGTCGTTGATGTAGGGAAGCAGTGCCTTGCCAAACGGAGTAAGGGTGAGTTGTCGGGTGGTTCTGTCGAAAACTTTTAACCCTACTTTTGATTCAAAATCAGCAAGATATTTGCTGACGTTGGCTTGCGCAATGCCGAGGATGGTCGCTGCGTGGCTGATGTTCTCACTGGCAGCGATTACCGAGATAATCTTCAATTCCCGGTGTTTGAGTTGTAATTTATTCATCGCAAAGCCCAATATATATATGATTTTATATATTACTATATAAATATGAATGTTGCATCGATGAAATTGTAAGCATTATTATGCACGCGCTTTGTAGCTTATTTTAAAATGGAAAGTTGGCATGTTAATTAAACGCAATGTTGTGGCGCTAATTGCTTTTTCTTTTATGGCGAGTGCATCAGCCGCAGAATTTTCTCTTGGCGGTGGCGCTGTATATAATGAATCACCTTATCGTGGATATAATGATAATGTTCACGTTGCACCGCTTGCCAGTTATGAAAGTGAATCCTTTTATTTTAGGCAAACAACGTTAGGTTATATTCTTTCAAAAAACGAAAGTAATGAATTTAGTATTACTGCCTCATATATGCCGCTTGAGTTTGATCCAGGCGATAACGACGACCATGCGATGAAAATGCTGGATAAGCGTGACGCTACCGCGATGGCAGGTGCAGCATGGTATCACCATGAAAGATGGGGCAGCGTGAAAGTCTCCGCCGCAGCGGATGTGCTGGATAACAGCAACGGTTGGGTCGGGGAATTATCTCTGTTCCGCCAAATGCCGATGGGCAAGCTGACGCTGACGCCGGCGATTGGCGTGCTCTACTATGACGAAAACTTCAACCAATATTATTACGGTATCTCTGGCAATGAATCCCGCCGTAGTGGGTTATCAAGCTACTCCCCTGGCGACAGCTGGACACCGTATGTTGCACTGACCGCGAAATACGCTTTGACCAGCAACCTGACGCTGCTGGCCAGCGCCAACTACAGTGCGTTGCCGGATGACATCAAAAATAGCCCGATGGTTGATCGTGACGACAGCTTCACATTCCTGACCGGGTTAACCTGGCGTTTCTGATTCTCACCCGTTTGTCCTCAGGGAAGAGGGCAATCTTTTCAGTGCGCCAGGCCGGATAAAGCGCGAAGCGTCATTATCCGGCACGTTTTCAATTACAGCTCATTCACCCAAATACGCATTTCGCCTTCACCACGATTCGCCCAGCTAAACCACGGAATAAACGTCAGCGTATGCGCCTCACGCAAAGCCGGTGAAACATCGTAGTGCCACAAGGATTGCTGTGAGGCGTTGGCACTACTTTGCTTCACACCTTCAGCCTGAATTAGCACCTTATGGCTGAATAAACCTTTACCTTCGAATACCCGGAATTCACTCTCTTTCGGCAGCCACAAATTATGTAGCTCCTCACCGTTGTCGGCCTGTTCCAGGCAATACACCAGCGGCCCACGTTGAATGGCGACCTTCCCTGCCACATGGCGCATCAGTGGATTTCCGTACACCCGACGTACCGGCATCGGCAGGGTCAAACTGAGCGTATCGCCTTCCTGCCAGGTTCGGCTGATGTGCAAATAGCCTTTGCGAATATCCTGCGCAACCGGCTGACCATTCAACAAAACCTGCGGTGCGGAGCACCAGTCTGGCAGGCGCAGAGCGAGGGTGTGATACACCGATTGCGGTGATTCGATGGCGATTTTTACCTGTTCATGCCATGGGTAATCCCCGCTAATACGTAGCTTAAGCGAGCCATTTGCAACAGGGACCTCCATGCTATTGCCCACGTACATATTGATATACAGCGCATCCTGACGTGGCGTGTAGAGGTAATGACCAATTGAGGTTAACACGCGGGCGATATTCGGTGGACAGCAGGCGCAGCCGAACCAGCGCTGGCGAACGGGCTTCACGTGGTCATAAATATGATTGAATTTTAATGATTTAGGGTGTACTTCCAGCGGGTTAACGTAGAAGAAATGCTTGCCGTCGAGCGCCATACCTCCCAGCACCGTATTATACAGGGCGCGTTCCATCACGTCGGCATACTGACTGTCGGCCTCCATTTCCAGCATTCTACGGGCGAACATCATCAGGCCTATTGAGGCGCAGCTTTCTGCGTACACTGAGTCGTTAGGCAGATCGTAATCGCTGCTAAACGCTTCGCCACTGCTTTGCGAGCCGATCCCGCCGGTAATGTACAACTGGCGCTGGGCCATGTTTTTCCACAGACGCAGGCAATCCTGGCGCTTGCCTTCGTCCTGGCTTAAGCGTGCCAGATGCGCCACGCCGGTCATCAGGTAGACAAAGCGTACCGCGTGACCAATAGCCTTTTGCTGCTCTGAAATCGGTTGGTGTGCCTGGCTATAGGGCTTATCTTTCACCATCCACGCCGGGCCGTAGGTGTGCCAGTAAGAGGTTTGGCCGCGTTTCTCGTACTCTTCGTCATAGAAATGAGGCTGTGTGCCGCGCTGTTCAACAAAGTAATTTACCAGCGCCATATAGCGAGGTTGCTGGGTCACTTCGAACAAGCGCATCAGCGCCAGCTCGATTTCCGGGTGTCCGGGGTAGCCGTGCAGTTGATTCTCCCCGAGTCCAAACACGCTGTCGATGTGATCCGCCAGGCGACACACCACCTCTAACAGACGGCGCTTTCCCGTTGCCTGGAAGAACGCGACACCCGCTTCAATTAAATGACCGGCACAGTACAGCTCATGACATTCGGCGAGGTTGGTCCAGCGTTCATTCGGGGCTTTCACCGTGAAGTAAGTATTGAGATAGCCATCTTCACACTGCGCTGCGGCCACCAGTTCAATGACTTCATCGGCCGTTTTCTCAAGTTCCGCATCGGGTTTCTGACACAGCGACCAGGCAACGGCCTCCAGCCATTTCGCCACGTCGCTATCCTGAAAAACCATCCCGTAAAACTCACCATCCTGCAGACCTGCGGCGATACGGAAATTCTCTATCGCATGGCTGGGTTCCGCCTCTGCAATGCGGTCATTGAGCGCATCCCACTGATAGGGGATCACCACGTCGCGCACCAACTGCTGATATTGTCCGAGGAACGGATCGCTGACTGTGAGCTTATGCAGGTCGACTTCCAGTACGTTCATTTCGTGCTCCTTAAGGCTGTACATGACGCTGACGCAGATCGGTGGCAATGCGCGACATCATCGGGTTATTGAGTTTGCAGATGCGGATTGACAGCGCCAGCAGCAGGTGGAACAGCGCGGGCAGCAGCGTTTCCATTGCGGTAATCCCTTGCAGCGAACTGGCGGTTTGGTTACCGGCGCCTGGCTGATAGGCGACAAAAATAAATAGCAGGCTGATGATCCCTGCACTTGAGGCCCAGGCCAGCTTGATGAAAAACAGATTGAAGGCGAAATTCATGCCGGAGGAACGCACGCCGGTTTTCCACTCGCCGTAATCGTCGGCGAAGGCCATCAGTGAGAAGTGCAGCGGCAGCGTGAAGCCTAAAATAATGCCGTTACCGAGGATGACTGCCAGCCACAGTGTCTGATGAGCCGGGCCGGTTGGCAGGAACCACATCAGTATCGCCAGGGCCGTCAGCACCAGGTTGGTGTAGTAATAGAGTTTGACGGTATCAATGCGGCGGGTCAGGGGGCTGACGATCACTGACCCGATGATGGACGCGAAGGTGACCATGGTGAAAAACAGCGACGTATAGGCGGTGCTGCCTTCCAGCACGTAGGTAATAAAATACATGTACCCGCCGCCGCGAATATTAAAGACGTTGATCAGCAGGAAAGACATTACCAACATCAACAATAGCTGATCGTTTTTGCGCAGTCCGCCAATGTGCTCACGCAGGGTAAATTTTCCCATCATTGCCAGCGGCACACGCTCGCGCACCCAGAAGAAGCAGCACAGGAACATCACCACCGCAATGGCACACAGGATGCCCACGCCAAACTGATAACCCTGCGCGGCATTGCCCTGACCCAGGACATCCACCATCCACGGCAGGCCAACAGAGACCAGGAATCCCGCTACACCGCACAGCACGAAGCGCCAGGACTGGCAGGCGATCACTTCATTGTGGCGAGTCGTCATCGTATTGATCAGCGCACAGTACGGCACGTTGATGGCGGTATAGCTGACGGAGAGTAGCAGATAGGTGCCGAACGCCCAGGCGATTTTGACGCCCATGCTGGCGTCCGGGACGGTAAAAGTCAGTACGCCAATAATACCAATCGGAATCGCAACCCACAGTTGCCACGGGCGAAAGCGCCCCCAGCGGCTTTGCGTACGGTCGGCCAGCACGCCCATGACGGGATCGGAAATGGCGTCAAATATACGCAGGGCAATAAATAATGTGCCGACCAGCGCAGGCGTTAACCCGAAGACATCGGTGTAGAAAAATGTCAGGAAGTTCATGATCAGGCAGGTAATTACCGTCCCGCCAGCATCGCCTAGCCCATAACCAATTTTTTCACGCAGGGATAATTTGTCGTCCTGGGCACGCTGTGCCAAATCAGATGTTGTAATCGGAGCCGAAGTCATAAATAACTCCCGGAGAGGATGTTCAGAAAGTTTCCCGCTACGTTGCGGGTTATTTGTTTGTAATTTGCAAAATACGTTATTTATTCTGCACGAAATGTTTGGGTCAACAAGGGAAGAGAAAAGTATAAAAAGATGACAATTCCGACTTCATTATAAAAATGTGATTTCGATCCAGCGGAAAGCTAATTTATCGTGAATAATCAATGATAAATAGCAGTTTAAATAATGTAAAAAGCGGGAATTTGAATATATATGCTCGAATTATCCATGTCTCTTCCGATTAAAGTGCAAAATGGTGGGCTATTTATTTCCCGGGGCGTGGGCAGTCATCCTGCGCGACGATTGCAATCCTGGGAAATTATCTTTGTTGAAAAAGGGACATTAACGATTCGCGAAGGCCAGACAGTTTTTTGCGTGAATGCCGGAGAAAGTTTGCTGCTGTGGCCACAGCGATCGCATATTGGCGTTGGGCAATTTCCGGCTGATTTGAAATTTTACTGGTTGCACTTTGAGGTCACAGCAGAAAATGAAGCATCAATAGCAGGATCGTTACTTGCTATACCTCAGCATTCCCGGGTGGGTGAGCCACAATATATTATTTCGTTGTTTCGCCAGTTCTTACGTGAACAGGAAAATATTCATCGCAGCATGGCGCTGGAACTGATTCTACTGCTGATTTTGCAGCAAATATCCGCAGCCGCCAGCGAGCAACCCGTCGACAGCCCCGGGAATGCCCTGGCCTGGAAAGCACAGCAAATTATTCACACCCGGTTTCACCTGCCGATTTCCGCCTCAACGTTGGCGAAAGAACTGCATTGCAATGCGGACTATCTGGGGCGCGTTTTTCGTGGCGCTTTTCGTCTGACGTTAACCGAAGCGTTGCATCGCCAGCGGGTGAGGGCGGCAGAAAAACTGCTGATCAGTGATTCGCTATCGCTTACTGAAGTGGCAATGAAATGTGGGTTTAATGACGTGGGCTATTTTCGCAAAATCTTCCGCAAACACACCAGCCTGACGCCCGCGGCGTGGAAACGGCGCTATTGCAAAGAACATATCAATAGCGCCTGACCCGTTATTGCCCGTAATACGCATTTGCCCCGTGTTTGCGCAGATAATGTTTATCCAGCAACTCAGACTGCATATCCGGCAACTGCGGGGCTAACTGGCGAGAGAACAACCCCATGTATGCGCACTCTTCGAGCACCACGGCGTTATGCACCGCGTCTGCCGCGTCTTTACCCCAGGCGAACGGTCCGTGGGAGTGCACCAATACCGCCGGAACCTGCAGCGGATTGAGATCGCGTTGCTCGAAGGTCTGAATGATCACCTCTCCGGTTTGATATTCATATTCGCCGTTGATCTCTTCAGCGGTCATCAGACGCGTACATGGAATAGAACCATAGAAATAATCGGCATGCGTGGTGCCCCATGCCGGGAGATCCAGACCCGCCTGCGACCAGATCGTCGCGTGGCGAGAATGGGTATGGACGATCCCGCCGATCTGTGGATAACGACGATACAGCGCCAGATGGGTTGGCGTGTCGGACGACGGTTTTTTGTTGCCTTCCACCACGTTGCCGCTGGCAATATCCACCACCACCATGTCGTCGGCGGTCATCACGTCATATTCCACGCCGGATGGCTTAATCACCATCAGTTTACGTGTTTCATCCACTGCGCTGACGTTGCCCCAGGTAAAGGTAACTAAGCCATGAGCCGGAAGCGCCAGGTTTGCCGCCAGCACCTCGGCTTTCAGTTGTTTTAACATGGAAATCCTCCTTCCTGCATGCGTGCTTCTATCCAGCGCCGTGCCTGGATAATTTCCAGTACCGGCTCTTTCGCTTTTTCAGTCCACATTTCAATCAGAAACGACCCGCGATAGTTCAGTTGATGCAACGTTTTGAAGATACCAACAAAGTCCACGCACCCTTCGCCAAACGGTACATCGCGAAACTGGCCTGGATGCGTTTCGGTTACCGGCAGCGTGTCTTTCAGGTGGATAGCAGCGATGCGGTCAATGCCCAGCGTCAATTCAGCAGTGACGTCGTTCCCCCAGGCGCTGAGGTTGCCCACGTCTGGATAGACGGTGAACCACGGCGATGACAGCATTTCATCCCACTTTTTCCACTTGCTGATCGAGTTCATAAATGCGGTATCCATGATTTCTACCGCCAGCATCACCTGCGCAGCGGCAGCCTGCTCCACTGCCCATGCCAGTCCTTCGGCAAAGCGCTGCTGCGTGCCTGCGTCATGTTCTTCGTAATAGACGTCGTAGCCTGCCAGTTGAATGGTGCGAATGCCTAAATCGCGCGCCAGGCGAATGGCTTTGCTCATAATTTCTCGTGCCCGCTCACGCACGGCTTCATCGCGGCTGCCAAAGGGAAAACGACGGTGGGCGGACAAGCACATTGATGGGATCGCCACGCCGGTTTCCAGCATCGCGCTCACCAGCGATGCGCGCTGAGCCGGACTCCAGTCGAGACGCGACAGACGTTCATCGGTTTCATCCACCGACATCTCGACGAAATCAAAACCGCAGCTTTTTGCCAGCACCAGCCGTTCCGGCCAGGAAAGGTCTTTGGCCAGTGCTTTTTCATAGATACCTAATGGATGGTTACGCATGCAGTGTTCCCCAGATGGTCTCGATTTGCGCATGGAATTCGCCAGCAACCTGCGCTGGGTTTTGCGCCCCCGCCAGCGCGCGCCCGGCGATAAAGGCTTTGACGTTAATGTCGCGGAACAACGGCAGATCGGCGGGCGTGATCCCACCGGTAATCGACAGTTCCAGACCGATATCAGAAAGCGCCTTCATGCGTGCCAGGTCTGCTTCTCCCCACGGTTGTCCGCTGGCCTGAGCATCGCGTCCGCGATGGTAAATCGCCTGGCGAACGCCAACGCGATACCAGTCGCGGGCATCATCCAGCGTCCAGTTGCCGAACAGCTCCATCTGAATTTCACCGCCGCAGGACTGCGCGACGTCATGACCTTTCTCTACCGTCGCCAGCGGCGCGGCACAGATGATGGTCATCCAGTTTGCGCCTGCTCCAAAGGCTTGGAGCGCGAGGGTTTCGCCCGCATCGGCCACTTTCCAGTCGGCGACGATGATTTTATTCGGGCACTGGGCGCGCAGGGCTTTCACGGCGCTCAGCCCTTCGGTTAAGCAGAGAATCGTCCCCGCCTCAACGATATCGACGCTCTCTTGTAGCAGCGCGACGTCGCGTTGTGCGGCTTCAAGGCTGGTGTGGTCGAGCGCCAGTTGCAGTAATGGTCGACTCATCATTCGTGCTCCTTAATGCGGGCGTGGTAGCCCTGTAGTGCGGTAATTAAATCCAGATATTGGCGGTATTTACGCTGGTAGCTCGCCTGTGCGGCGGCGTCCGGCAACAGCGTGCGCACCGGGTGCTCCAGGCTGCGCTGGGCGTCGCTGAAGTTGGAATAAACGCCGGTGCCGACGCGGGCGGCGAGCGCAGCGCCAAAGCAGCCGGTCTCTTCAATCTGCGGCAATTCGATACGTAAACCGCTGACGTCTGCCAGCATCTGCATCCAGATGTCGGAGTGCGCCGGACCGCCGGTGACGCGCAGGGTATGCGCCTTCGTAAAGCGTTCGCGCATGCGATTGAGGTGGGTCATGTGGCTGAAAACCACGCCTTCGTAGATGGCCTGCAATAAGTGGGCGCGAGTGTGTATCGCCTGCATGCCATAAAAGCCGCTGGTCATCTCCAGCCCGGCGTTGCTGCCGTACAAAAATGGGAGAAAGAACAGCTCGCTACCCGCTTTCGGTAAGCTGGCAACGGCCTGATTGATCTCAGCAAAAGAGAGTTCGCCCCACTGGGCGGTAAACCATTCCAGATTGCCGGAAGAGGTCGGGCTGGCTTCGTGAACGATGTACTGCCCGTCATTGACATAGCGGCCATAAACGTAGGGATGAGCTTCGTGGTCGCGCAGGCCGTGGGCGATCCCGCTGGTGACGGCCCAGGTTCCCATCACTGCGTTGAGGGTGTGTTCATCTTCGATACCGGCGCAGAGTGCGGTGGAAACCACATCAAACAGTCCGCCGACGACGGGTGTGCCCGCCGCCAGACCGGTTAGGGCGGCTGTCTGAGCGGTGATTTCCCCGCATATTTCTGCTGAGCCGACAATCGGCGGTAGTGCATTGTCGATCTCGCTGATGCCCAGCCACTGGGTCAGGCGCGAGTCGTACTGACCCGAAGTCATGTTGTAGAGGTTCGACTCGGAAATATTGCTCTCTTCGCAGCCTTTGACGCCGGTTAAGCACCAGCGCAGATAGTCATGGCCCATCATGACGCAGCCAATTTGCGCGTAACGATGGGGTTGATTCTCTTTCACCCAGCGCAGCAATGATGCCGGATGCCCGGTCCATAACGTCTGGCGGGTGATCGGGTAGAGCTGCTCGGGAATTCCATCCTGCTGCCAGCGCTGGACGATTTCCATCGCCCGGCGGTCGGAAGAGAGGATGGCATTGCCCAGCGGTTTATCCTGCTTATCGAGGAGGAACAGGCCTTTGCCCTGAGCGGAAATACCGATACCTTTGATTTGATCTCCGCAGACGCCGGTGCGCGCTAACAGCCCGGCGATCGTAGCTACACACTGTTGCCACAACTGGTGCATATCGCGTTCGGCGTAACCGGGCAATGGCGATGCGGTCTGTAACGATTGCCGATTAATGCCATGCTCATGACCTTTGGCGTCATACAACCCGGCTTTCAGATACGTACCGCCACAATCAATACCCAGCCAGAAGGTCTTTTTCTCACTCATCTTGTTATCTCATTTTTGCCGGATGGCGCTGTGCTAGCGCCACCGGGCATTGTTTTACGCTGTGCGTTTATGTGGATTCAGTGTCTTTAGCGGAGCGGCACCGGCATCGCATTTGGCTGGCAGCAGCAGCGCCATCAGCGCGGCCAGAGCCAGTGAGATAGCCAGGCAGTAAACCCCCGCATCTTTGCTATACAGGGTGATGAGTACGCCGACCGCATAAGGACCGCAGAAGCCGCCGAGATTGCCCAGCGCGTTGATGACCCCGCGTGCGCCACCGGCCATTTCCGCACTGAACAAACGCGCCGGAATGGTCCAGAACACGCCCGCTGCCGATTGTAGGAAGAAGCCGCAGCCGACCAGCGCGGCATAAGCCAGCCAGACGTTATTTTTCAGCGCGACGGAAAGGAACATGCACAGGGCAAAGCCAATCAATGGCAGGCAGACGAATAGCTTGCGTTTACCGGTGCGGTCAGAGAGAGAAGAGAACAGGAACATCCCGGCAATGGCCCCGACGTACGGCAGAATGGCGAGCATACCGACCTGTCCCATGCTGCTGTGCGTCAACTCTTTGAGGATGGTCGGCAGCCACAGGGTGTAACCGTAAATCCCGGTCTGATAGAAGAAGTTCAGTGCGATGAGCTGCCACATGGTTTTATCGGAAAGCACCGCGCCCAGCGAGGCGTTTTTGACTTCCGTTCCGGCAATGGCTTTTTGCTCGGCGGCCAGTGTTTCGACCAGATAATTTTTCTCGGCCTCAGAGATCCAGCGTGCCTCCTGCGGACGGTCGTAAACGGTATAGGCCCACAACACCAGTACAACGACGGAAAGCAAACCTTCAATGATGAACAGCCAGCGCCAGTCGAGAATGGTGATAATCCAACCCGAGAGCGGGGCAGTAATGATTCCGGCAATCGGCACAAACATAATCACGATCGCATTGGCACGACCACGCTCGGCGTCGGGGAACCAGTTACTGATCATCGTCAGCACCACCGGCAGCATGCCGCCTTCGGCTACACCGAGTAAAAAGCGCAAAACCAGCAGTTGATATTGATTAGTGATCAACCCCGTAAGGACGGATATCACTGCCCAGGCAACCAGTGACCAGCCGATAAATTTCTTGCCGCTACCGTGAACGGCAATTTTTCCGCCGGGAACCTGTAAAAACAGATAACCGATAAAGAAAATACCGCCAGCCAGTCCTGCCATGCTGGCGGAAATACCTAATTCGGCATCCATACCCCCCGGCATCGCAAAGGCGATATTGACGCGGTCCATATAAGAAATAATACAGGCGATTAAAATAGGTGGGATAATTCGCAGCCAGCGCTGACGGGGTATATCTTTGAGTGTAGGGCGAGAGGTCATGTTCATATTAATATTCTCGTAGAGTAGTATTTTATTTTTATATTTTTGCTTTATTTAACGTCGTGATACCGTCACGCAATATCGCTACGCGATGGTTCACATCTGCATTGGCGTTTATTTCCAGCAATTTAATACCAGCAAATTGCAATGGTTTGGCTTCTGCGCAGGCGAATAATTCGCGGGCATGGTCGATGGTCATCAGACTTTGTGAGCAGAACGGAGCAAACGGGGCGTGCAAGTCCTGCCACTCGCCGTAGTCTCCCGTTATTGTGGTGCCGGAGAACATCAGCGCCCCCAATTTTCCAGCCTGTTTGGTCTGCTGCGTGTGGGTCAACGCCAGGGCGGGATTTTGCCCTTCAATGGCCGATCGCGCCCAGTTAATGCACACGCTGATGTCATACCCGGCAATGACCTCCAACACATTGTCTAACGGCAGAAAGCCTTTGCGCGGCGCAATGCCGGTCATAGCATCACAATGTTCCAGCACCAGATCGCATGACCAGTCCCAATTGGCTATCTCTTTAAGCGAACGGGCGAGTGCGTTGGTGGCCTGCGCAACATTTGGATTGCTGGCATTGGGAGCGGCATGTAGTTCCAGCGCAATCACTTTTCCGGCGTGGGCCGTATTGATATGGTTGATTTTCTGCTGCAGATGACGGTAATACGCCACGCAGGCTTTACGCTGATCTTCGTCGCTGGAAGCCAACCCGAAACCGCTGTTTGCGCCACGACGGCGCATGGTTTCCATAATGGCGGTGACCACGATTTGCCAGTCGCCCGGCGTATGGCGCAATAACCATTCGTCGCCTAACGGGTGAAGATGTTCAAGGCAGGGCTGCTCCAGCCCTCGAATATCCGGGGTATCGGCGAGCTGTCGCCAGAATTCCTTCTCTTCCTCTTCACTCTTTTGGTGAAATGAGGGTGCACAGGGGTACGCACCGATTATATAACCGGCATTATTAACGCTCATGTTGTGCTCCTTTTATAAAACTGAAATAGCAACCTTCACAACTATTTTGCGGATCGGTGTGGCGACAGTTTTATGACATGCAGGACGGTGAACATCCTGCGGGAAAAATATGGCATAGCTTCCCGGAATCATTTCGATGAAAGATTCATGTTCGCTGGCGTGATAAAAAATAATATCGCGCTGTTCTAATAACGATTCACTGATTTGGTTATTCCCGGTATCAATCGCGATACCGATTTTTTCTTCACCCCAGGCCAGAAATTGAATATCCAGGTAGCGGCGATGCACTTCCGGGCGATTTTCGGCAACATCACGCGTGGTTAAATCGATAATTTGCGCAAAGATGTTTTTACCGTCGATTTCCACTACGCCCGGTTCCAGTTTGCGGAAGTCTGTGCTGCGCAGAAAGTCGAGCGCTCTTTCAATCGCCGCGGGTAAACGACACGGGTTAGGCTGAGCGATATGTCCAAAGATCATACTCTGACTCCTTACAACGCCTGAATTTTGGCCCAGACGCTGTCATCAACGGTGATACCGTTGCGGCGGTTTTCATCCAGCAACTTTGTAAACTCGTGACCTGGTAGACGAACAGGTGTGTTTTCATCGGCGCGTTCGGCGGAGGTGATGAAATCCATAATCCGCTGCAGTTTGGCGTCGCGGGATGCGCCATCGATCAGCTTGTCTACTTCGATGGCGATGAAAATCTGTGAAACGCCATATTCATCACTGTTGTCCTGGGTGACTTCGGCCACGGAAGAACCGTCTGAAAGCAGGGTGGCGATCATATCCAGCACAATCGACAGGCCAGAACCTTTCCAGTAACCCATTGGTAAAATACGGCGGTTTTTCTCGATAACGCCAGGTTCTCTGGTGAGGTTACCTTCATCGTCGAACCCGCCGTCCACCGGCAGTTCACGACCGGCCAGGCGATTCACTTCCAGCATGCCGTAGGAGAACATCGACATCGACATATCGACCATGGTGATCGGCGTGGAGGGGATGGCAACAATCAGCGGGTTAGTGCCTATGCAGCACTCTTTAGAACCCCATGCAGGCATCACGGCAATGGAGTTGGTCCAGCAGATACCAATGTAGCCTTTCTCCGCTGCTTGCCAGCCATAGCTGCCGCCGCGCATCCAATGGTTGGCGTTACGTAGCGCGACCAGGCCAATACCGTGATCGGAGGCCAGTTCGATGGCTCGGTCCATCATCTTTTTCGCCGTCAAATTGCCGATCGAACGTTGGGCATCCCACTGCTCAATCGCCCCCAGGCTGGTAATGCGCTGCGGTTTGGCTTCAGGAATGATGTCACCGTTATCCAGTTGCTGAATGAAACGGGGAAAACGGTTCACGCCGTGCGAATACACGCCGGATTCGGTGGTACGGGCAAACATTTCGGCACAGGCATCGGCGGTTTCAACGGCGATACCGCGTGCCAGCAGTACCCGATTGAACGCTTCTTTCAACTGCTCAAAAGTGACTTTCATTCCTGTTTCCTTGTTTAAATTTGATCGCTTTTTTATCTCTAAATTTCACTATGCGAAATCTGATTTCAAATATAGCGATCAAATTTTGACAGATCAACGGGGCGGCTTGTTTTTTAAAATCATCAAAATCAAACAGTTGTGTTTTTTTGGTTCAGATCGTGAACTGAAACACACTTTGCGCTACCATCAGAGCGCGACGAAAAGGGGAGCGGAAGCGATGGGCACTAAAGAGAGTGAAATGACGCAAGACAAAGAGAGGCCAGCCGGAAGTCAGAGCCTGTTCCGTGGTTTGATGTTGATTGAGATTTTGAGCAACTATCCGAATGGTTGCCCGTTGGCGCATTTGTCTGAACTGGCAGGGCTAAACAAAAGTACCGTGCATCGACTGCTGCAAGGGCTGCAATCCTGCGGATATGTCACCCCCGCGCCAGCGGCGGGGAGTTATCGCCTGACCACCAAATTTATTGCCGTGGGTCAGAAGGCGCTGTCGTCACTGAATATCATCCATGTTGCTGCGCCGCACCTTGAAGCGCTGAATATCGCCACCGGTGAAACCATCAACTTCTCCAGTCGTGAAGACGACCATGCGATTTTGATTTATAAGCTGGAGCCGACAACGGGCATGCTGCGTACCCGCGCTTATATCGGTCAGCATATGCCGCTGTATTGCTCAGCGATGGGCAAAATTTATATGGCGTTTGGTCATCCGGACTATGTGGAATCTTACTGGCAGAGCCACCAGGATCTGATTCAGCCGCTGACCCGCAATACGATTACTGGTTTACCGGCCATGTACGATGAGCTGGCACAGATTCGCGAAAGCAGCATGGCAATGGATCGGGAAGAGAACGAGCTGGGGGTTTCCTGCATTGCCGTGCCGGTGTTTGATATTCATGGGCGGGTGCCGTACTCGGTATCGATTTCACTCTCTACCTCGCGCCTGAAGCAGGTCGGAGAAAAGAATTTACTCAAGCCGCTGCGGGAAACCGCGCAGGCCATTTCCAATGAGCTGGGCTTTACCGTTCGCGATTAGGCGCATGCCTGGCGTCGTTCAGGCACCTGACAAAATTTAACCGTTTCCCCTGTCCGATCAAAGCGACAAGGGTGACCTCTCTGGCACTCTGTGTTTTTCACGCAGAGGGAGGGGAAAATGAACGCGTTTATTATGGCGGATGCGGCAAAATGTATTGGGTGTCGTACCTGCGAAGTGGCCTGTGTCGTCGCGCATCAGCAAAACCAGGATTGTGCGTCGGTCTCTTCCACTGCGTTTACTCCGCGGATCCGCGTGATTAAAGATGACGCCTTTACGACGGCGGTCGCTTGTCATCAATGTGAAGATGCTCCTTGCGCGAATGTTTGCCCAACGCACGCTATTCGTCGTGAACATGGACATATCTTCGTTGAACAGGCGCGTTGTATTGGCTGTAAAAGCTGTATGCTGGCTTGTCCGTTTGGGGCAATGAATGTCGTCGCCCGCTCGTCACGGGTGCAGGCGATAAAATGCGATTTGTGCTGGCACCGTGAGGCGGGACCCGCGTGTGTCGAAGCCTGCCCGACCAGCGCGTTGCAGTGTATAGATGCGGTCAGCGTCCAGAAACAGCGTCTACGTTCCCAGCCGCTGTGAAAGTAGCCCGACCCGTGCCTGGGTCGGGTTTATCATCAGCCTTCCAGCCAGGTGCGTTCGATCTCTTCAGCCAGAATCTTCACTCCCGCTTCGATTTTCTCCGGCTCTGGCACGTAGTTCATCCGCATGCACTGATGCGTATGCGGCCAGGGTTTATCCAGCCCTGGGAAGAAGTAGTCGCCGGGAACCATCAGCACGCCACGCGCTTTCAGGCGCTGATACAGCAGTTCAGTAGTGATGGGTAAATCTTTGAACCACAGCCACAGGAAAATCGCGCCCTCTGGTTTATGAATCAGGCAGCGATCTTCAGGTAAATAGCGGCGAATGATCGCAATTGTCTCCTGTACGCGCTGGTAATAAAACGGTTTGATAACCGTCTCGGACAGACGCAAGAGGTCGTTGCGCTTAATCATTTCGCACATCATTGCCGGACCCATTCCGCCAGGTGCAAGGCTGATGATGCCGTTCATATTGGTGATAGCTGTGATGATTTTTTCATTGGCGATAATGATGCCACAGCGGGAACCCGGCAGACCCAGCTTCGAAAGACTCATGCACAGCACAATGTTGGGGTTCCACAACGGGCGTGCTTCGCTAAAGATGATGCCAGGGAACGGTACGCCATAGGCATTATCAATCACCAACGGGATCCCATGCTGGTTGGCCAGCCGATCCAGCTTCATCAGCTCGTCATCGGTGATCACGTTACCTGTCGGATTGGTCGGACGTGACACGCAGATCATGCCTGTCTCTTCACCGATGTGCAGGTGTTCAAAATCAACGTGATACTTAAACTGACCTTCCGGCAACAGTTCGATGTTCGGACGCGCGGAGACAAAGAGATCTTCTTCCAGCCCGGAATCGGCATAGCCAATGTATTCCGGTGCCAATGGGAACAACACTTTTCGGGTGGTTCCATCGGCGCGACGTCCGGCGAAGAGGTTGAATAAGTAGAAAAACGCGCTCTGACTGCCATTTGTCAGTGCAATATTTTGTGGCTCAATATCCCAACCCAGATTCTCACGTAGCAGTTTCGCCAGCTCAGACAGTAGCTCGGTTTTACCTTGTGGACCGTCATAATTACAAAGCGCATCAGTGGCTTTGCCGTTTTCCAGCATATCTGCCAGCAGAGAATGAAAGTAATTTTGCATCTCTGGAATTTGCGCTGGATTGCCGCCGCCGAGCATGATGGCGCCAGGGGTGCGTAAACCGTCGTTGAGGTCCTCCATCAGGCGTGTGATGCCTGAATGGCGGGTAAATTTGTCGCCAAAAAGTGAGAATGTCATAGCTGGTGGTCTGTCGAACTGAGTAATAAAGTGGCTAACCATAGCGCTACCCATAGCAGGGTGCAAATCAGGGGTATCAGGCTGGATTGATGTTTTATGCTGCCTAAACGTATCAGGCTGGTGAATTGTTTTGAGCTGCGTCCGGCCAGATGACGACACCGGACGCTAGCCTGGTTAATGCTGGCCGGCCCACACCACCATGACTTTATCATCGCCATGTTCGCGGATAAATCCGTATCCCTGCTTCAAAGCCAGCGTGGTTTGTTGACCGGCGCCAATAGCGGAATGTCTGGCCCTGAACTGACTGATACGCTGCCAGTGCGCGACGCTGGTGGCAGATTTGCCGGTCACCTCCTGCCAGTTCATCTCTGAGCGTGTACCCTGTAATGGGTCAGAGCCGGTTGGGCCAAAAGGTCGGGCCGACTCGTCGCCATAAAAGAGCTGTACCGCGCCCGGCGCCAGCAGCAATAGCTCGGCGGCTTTGTCTCCACCTTCGCGGAACAACCGCGTATCGTGCGAGGAGAGATAACTCAGAACGTTGAAGTCCTGCAGTTTATCCGCCATCTGCTGCCAGATGAGATCCATGTTTGCCAGACAATCGACGGCCTTTGCCGCCTGTTCCTGATAGTCAAAATTGATCATCGCATCGAAGCCGTGACGATAATAATCGCTCTGCATTACGCCGTGACCCCAGGCTTCGCCGGTCATCCAGAAGGGGTTATCATCCAGCGCTTTGTCCGGGTTGGCTTTCTTCCATTCGAGCAGTGCCGCGCTGGCCTGTGTTTTTAGCTGCTGCCAGGCGGGAAGCTCGACGTGTTTGGCGGTATCGACCCGAAAGCCGTCAATCCCATAATCTCGCACCCACTGGCTGAGCCAGTGGGTCAGATAATCCCGGGGGGTGTAACCAGCAATGGCTTTGGCGCGCGTATCCGGCTTGTGCTGATAAAAGTTTGGCAGCCCGGAAGGTGTGGTGGATTCGGTTTTCAGATCGGGCAGGAACGCCAGCGACATGGTCAGGTCATCAAAGCCAGGATTGTCGTAATCGCCAATATCGGTGCGGATCCAGTTTTTCCCCCACCATTTTTCCCAGCCGGCTTTATTGCTGAAGTTGATGTAATCATTAAAACTGTGCCAGCTCTGTCCGGCAGCGGGCTTCCAGTCCGTCCAGCGTTCCCCGAGCGTTTTTTTCAGCTCATCGCCCGATAGGTACAGTGCCCCAAACTGATACTCCTGCATATCCGCCAACGTGGCGTAGCCGGTATGGTTCATCACCACATCAAACAGGACACGGATGCCGCGCTGGTGTGCGCCATCAACCAGCGCACGCAGATCCGCTTCATTACCCATGTTGGCGTCAAGCGTGGTCCAGTCCTGGGTGTAGTAGCCGTGGTATGCGTAGTGGGGAAAATCTCCTTTGGCGCCGCCCCCAACCCAGCCGTGGATTTGCTCAAACGGTGCGCTGATCCACAGGGCGTTGACGCCCAGTTGTTGCAGGTAGTCGAGTTTACTGGTGAGGCCGCGCAAATCGCCACCGTGGAAAGTGCCAATTTCCTGCATGCCGTCGTTGCGACGTCCGTAGCTGTGGTCGTTGCTCGGATCTCCATTCACAAAGCGGTCCGTCAGGACGAAATATACCGTGGCGTTATGCCAGTCGAAAGCGGCGGGGGCATCGGTTTCTGCCCGTTCCAGCAGCAACAGTCCGTTACTGGTTGCGGCGGGTTGTAAGGTAATCGACCCGTTTTTTACTGTTGCCGTTTGCTGGCTGTAGAAATCGCGCACCACGGCACCTTCCGGGAAGGTCTGGCTCACGTCCAGCGTTAACGGCGAACCATCCCATTTTGGGCACTGGCGAATCTGGACGGTGGCGGGCCCTACGGTGTTTTTGACCGAGAGCATTAGCGTCGGTGTGCCGGACCGGGTATCGACTTCCAGCGTGTAATCGCCGTCTTTGAATAAACGCCACTGCGACGGCGCGCCTTCACACGGTTTTAGCGATAGCATCTGGTTGAGTTTTATCGCATCGGCAGGCTGCCAGCACTGTTGGTCAAAATTCAGAATCAAAGGGCGAGTACCCTTCGTCAACGCTGCATGGCTGACGAATTTACCCGTACCTTCCGCTTCGAAGGTGGGAAGTTCTGGAGAAGTCCATGATGAGGCGATGGCAAAGCCGGGTATCAGCGCCAGCGCAACGGCGGCAAGTTTCATAATGCTGTCCTTGATGCTGCGATTTTCGCCAGTTTGCCAGTGAAATCAGGCCGGAAACTCCTCCTTTGAGTCGATTCCGCCAGGAGGAGAAGTGAGGGGGAGCTAACGCGTTCAAAAAATGAACTGATTTTGCGATAACCTCCACATTTTCTTCGAATTAATGGCGCCCTGAACCGTTAATGCGTGACATAGTTTCAGAATTGGACTATTCCTTTGGGTGCTCTTGACGGCTATTTTTGATATGATTTGAGATTCATCTCTCATTTTTGTGAAAAATATAAGGTGTTGGAATGCATAAATCCGACCAGGAGACCTAATGATATTGACTCCCATTCGACGATATGGGGCAATGATTCTTATGTTACTCACCGTGGTATTTTCGGGTGAGGCGCTGGCAAAGACACACACGGCGACAACGAGTCACAAGCCTCAGGTAATCAAGGCAAGTAATAAACAGGTAAGCAGTAAACAAGAGTATTCTCGCAATAGTGCAAAGAGTAGTTCACTTCCTGATTTGCGAAAATACCCTTCCGGAACACCAAGGAAAAAAGCGTTTCTCCGGACGGTTATGCCTTATATTACCAGCCAAAATGCTGCCATTGCGGCGGATCGTAACTGGTTGATTTCAAAACAGTACCAGAACCGCTGGTCACCCACTGAGCGCACGCGTATGAAAGACATCGCGAAGCGCTACAAGGTGAGCTGGTCTGGCAACACGCGTAAAATTCCGTGGAATACGCTGCTTGAGCGCGTAGACATTATCCCGACCAGCATGGTTGCAACCATGGCTGCGGCCGAAAGCGGCTGGGGGACGTCGAAGCTGGCGCGTAGCAACAACAACCTGTTTGGCATGAAATGTGGCAAAGGTAGTTGCAATAACGCACCGGGTAAGGTGAAAGGCTATTCACAGTTTGAATCGGTGAAAGAGTCGGTAAATGCCTACGTCATTAACCTGAACACGCACCCGGCTTACTCTTCTTTCCGTAAGTCACGCGCGCAGTTGCGTAAGGCCGATCAGGAAGTCACCGCTACCGCGATGATCCATAAGCTGAAGGGGTATTCCACGAAAGGACAGAGCTACAACAACTATCTGTTCGCCATGTATCAGGATAACCAACGCTTAATCGCCGCACATATGTAATTTCGTGTGCTAATCCGGTCTACAAATCACCTTGTAGGCCGGATCAGACCAGGTAGCCATCCGGCAATTCCCTCTATAGCAACACTTCACTGTTCACATCGCGATACTCTTTTGGCGTCGTATCGTACTCTTTCTTAAAGACTGAATAGAAATACTGCAGCGACGGATAGCCGCACATCTGTGAAATTTCGTTGATCGAAAGCGTGGTAGAAACGAGCAGACTGCGCGCTTTTTCCAGCTTTTCGGCATGAATCACGGCGTGGATGGTCTCTCCGACCTCTTCTTTAAAGCGCTTCTCCAGATTCGAACGTGAAATTCCCACTGAATCCAGCACTTGTTCAACCTTAATCCCTTTACAGGCATGATTGCGAATAAAGTGCATGGCCTGAATTACGGCAGGATCGGTCAAGGAGCGGTAATCGGTTGAGCGCCGCTCTACCACGCGCACTGGAGGAACCAGAATGCGTTGTAGCGGCAGCACTTCATTCGCCAGCAAGCGGTGCAGGAGTTTTGCGGCCTGGTAGCCCATCTGCCTGGCTCCCTGAGCCACGGATGACAGCGCTACCCGCGACAGGTAACGGGTCAGTTCTTCGTTGTCTATTCCTATCACACACAGCTTTTCTGGTACCGGAATATGCAGGTGCTCGCAGACTTGCAGGACGTGTCGTGCCCGCGCGTCGGTGACCGCGATAATGCCGGTTTGAGGCGGCAACGTTTGTAGCCAGTCTGCCAGACGATTTTGCGCGTGCTGCCAGTTTTCCGGCGCAGTTTCCAGCCCCTGGTAGACGACGCCGCGGTACTTTTCTTTTGCCACCAACTGGCAAAACGCATATTCACGTTCCGCGGCCCAGCGTTTACCGCTTGACGAAGGCAGGCCGTAAAACGCAAAGCGGTTTACCCCTTTTTCTTTCAGATGCAGGAAAGCACTTTCTACCAGCGCGTGATTGTCGGTAGCAATGTAATGTACCGGGGGATAATCTTGCTCCCGATGGTAGGAACCCCCAACGCCGATGATTGGAACATCGACATCGGCAAGTAATTGTGCAATGTCATCATCGTCATAATCGGCAATAACGCCATCGCCGAGCCAGTCTTTAATATTATCAATACGGGCGCGGAAATCTTCCTCAATGAATATATCCCACTCGGATTGCGATGCCTGTAAATATTCACCCACTCCTTCTACCACCTGGCGGTCATAGGCTTTATTGGCATTAAATAACAGAGTGATGCGGTGACGTTTATCAAACATAAGAACCTGTCCTGGAAAGGTTAACGTGGGCCTGTCGATACTAGCAAAACCGCCGGTACGACTGCTTGATGAAGCGTGACAAATTTCCTGATTGCCTGAGGCCAGGCAAAATTTACATACAGCCAGCGGGAAGGCAATTGTCATTTTTAATCTACGCATTACGGTTTTTTGTTTAATGGCTAACCTTCGATCGCGATCGCTTTTTTATTTCTTCTTTCATCGCGTTTTTTTGGGAGCCAGCGCACGTTTGGGTATTCTCTTAATAGCGGTGTGAAATAACGTAATTGAGCAATAAATCAGGAAATTCCAGTATAGCCATATCGCAGTTTACTTACCGTATTACCTGATTATGGAGCTTATTATGCCGGCTTATTTTGACCAACTCGATCGCGTTCGTTTCGAAGGGACTAAATCTACTAACCCGCTCGCATTTCGCCATTACAATCCTGACGAAATCGTGTTGGGCAAACGCATGGAAGATCATCTGCGTTTTGCTGCCTGCTACTGGCATACCTTCTGCTGGAACGGTGCGGATATGTTCGGCATGGGCGCTTTCGATCGTCCGTGGCAGCAGCCTGGTGAAGCACTGGCGCTGGCGAAACGCAAAGCGGATGTGGCATTTGAGTTCTTTCACAAGTTGAATGTGCCTTACTACTGCTTCCATGACGTGGATGTCTCGCCTGAAGGGGCTTCACTGAAAGAGTACAAAAACAACTTTGCGCAGATGGTTGATGTGCTGGCGGCAAAACAGGAACAGAACGGCGTGAAGCTGCTGTGGGGAACGGCAAACTGCTTCACCAACCCACGCTACGGCGCGGGCGCGGCAACGAATCCGGATCCGGAAGTATTCAGCTGGGCCGCCACGCAGGTGGTTACGGCCATGGATGCCACACATAAGTTAGGTGGCGAAAACTATGTCCTGTGGGGCGGTCGTGAAGGCTATGAGACGTTGCTGAATACCGATCTGCGTCAGGAGCGTGAGCAAATTGGTCGCTTCATGCAACTGGTGGTGGAACACAAACA
Source organism: Citrobacter sp. Cu231 (assembly GCF_030332265.1). Taxonomy (NCBI): domain Bacteria; kingdom Pseudomonadati; phylum Pseudomonadota; class Gammaproteobacteria; order Enterobacterales; family Enterobacteriaceae; genus Citrobacter; species Citrobacter sp. Cu231. The sequence continues at coordinate 212,269 of NZ_JAOWIE010000034.1, forward strand.
CAAAACCGGTTTCCAGGGTACCTTGCTTATCGAACCGAAGCCGCAGGAACCGACCAAGCACCAGTACGATTACGATGCGGCGACCGTCTACGGCTTCCTCAAGCAGTTCGGTCTGGAAAAAGAGATCAAACTGAATATTGAAGCTAACCATGCCACGCTGGCGGGCCACTCGTTCCATCACGAAATCGCCACCGCTATTGCGTTGGGTCTGTTTGGCTCTGTCGATGCCAACCGTGGTGACGCGCAGCTGGGCTGGGACACTGACCAGTTCCCGAACAGCGTAGAAGAGAATGCGCTGGTGATGTACGAAATCCTGAAAGCGGGCGGTTTCACCACCGGTGGCCTGAACTTCGATGCCAAAGTGCGTCGTCAGAGTACCGATAAATACGATCTGTTCTATGGTCATATTGGCGCGATGGATACCATGGCACTGTCGCTGAAAATTGCAGCGCGCATGATTGAAGACGGTGGTCTGGACCAGCGCGTGGCAAAACGTTATGCCGGTTGGAATGGTGAGCTGGGCCAGCAAATTCTGAAAGGGCAGATGACGCTGACGGAAATTGCGCAGTACGCTGAACAACATAACCTGGCGCCAGTGCACCAGAGCGGTCATCAGGAATTGCTGGAAAATCTGGTGAACCATTATTTGTTCGATAAATAACGGGTCTCTGAGAGCGTCCGTAAGCCCGGTAAGCTCGCGCTACCGGGCCTTTCTTTAAGGAACGATGCCTTATGTATATCGGGATAGATCTTGGCACATCAGGCGTAAAGGCCATTCTGCTTAACGAGCTGGGGGATGTGGTCGCTTCGCACACGGAGAAACTCACCGTTTCGCGCCCGCATCCATTATGGTCTGAACAAGACCCTGAGCAGTGGTGGTTGGCAACGGATCGGGCTGTGAAAGCATTGGGTCACCAGCATTCACTTCGCGAGGTGAAAGCACTGGGGATTGCCGGACAGATGCACGGTGCGACGCTACTGGATGAGCAACAGAAGATATTGCGTCCGGCTATTCTGTGGAACGATGGTCGCTGTGCTGAAGAGTGCGTCATGCTTGAGGAGCGGGTTCCGCAATCGCGTGGCATCACCGGTAACCTGATGATGCCTGGCTTTACCGCGCCAAAGCTGCTGTGGGTGCAGCGCCACGAACCGGAGATTTTCAGCCGGGTTGATAAAGTCCTGCTGCCGAAAGATTATCTGCGCCTGCGTATGACCGGCGATTTCGCCAGCGATATGTCCGATGCGGCAGGTACCATGTGGTTGGATGTCGCGAAGCGTGACTGGAGTGATGTCATGCTGGCCGCCTGTCAACTGACCCGTGCGCATATGCCTGAGCTTTATGAAGGTAGTGAGATTACCGGAACATTGTTGCCGGAGGTCGCCAGGGCCTGGGGAATGCAGGAGGTTGCGGTGGTTGCCGGAGGCGGTGATAACGCGGCGGGAGCGGTTGGCGTCGGCATGATGAATGCCGGTCAGGCAATGTTATCGCTGGGGACTTCAGGGGTCTATTTTGCGGTCAGTGATGGTTTTCTCAGCAAACCGGAAAGCGCGGTCCATAGTTTTTGCCATGCTTTACCTGAAAGATGGCACCTGATGTCCGTGATGCTAAGTGCGGCATCCTGCCTGGACTGGGCGGCAAAATTAACCGGGCTGGCGAGCGTTCCTGCGTTGATTGCCGCAGCGCAACAGGCGGATGAACACGCTGAGCCGGTCTGGTTTTTACCCTATCTGTCCGGCGAACGTACGCCACACAACAACCCTCAGGCGAAGGGTGTATTTTTTGGTCTGACGCATCAGCATGGTCCGGCGGAACTGGCTCAGGCGGTGCTGGAAGGCGTGGGTTTTGCGCTGGCTGACGGTATGGACGTGGTACATGCCTGCGGCGTGCAGCCTGCCAGTATTACGCTGATTGGCGGCGGGGCACGCAGTGAGTACTGGCGTCAGATGCTGTCTGACATCAGTGGATTGCAGCTGGATTACCGTACCGGCGGCGATGTCGGCCCTGCACTCGGCGCGGCGCGACTGGCGCAAATTGCCATGAATACGCAGCGGCCTTTATCAGACCTACTGCCTCAGCTTACGCTGGAGCAGGCGCATTATCCTGACGCCGGGCGCCACGCGCTGTACCAACAGCGTCGGGAAACCTTCCGCCGAATCTATCAGCAATTACAGCCGCTGATGTCCTGACCCTAAATCCCCTCTGGTAAACAGAGGGGATTTATCAAATGTATATTTCAATCAAACAAATAACCATCACGCATGAATTTATTCTGAAAGTCCGGCGTAGTGGCATTTTTCTGTGTTGTCTGTAGTGGGTTATTCATATTGTATCTCTGATGGATAAGGAGATCCCAATGAAGACGACAAGGCTGTTGCCATGGATACTATTCCTCTCTGGCGCACTGATTTACGTTATTGGCCTATGGCGGGCGTGCCCGTTATTGAGCGGCAAAGGCTATTTTTTCGGCGTGCTGATGACGGGAATGTTTGTGACCTACGCTTATCAACGTGCTGTAAATCTCAATCAGAACGACGAACGCTTCGCTTCCGTGTGTCAGATGGTGGCGCTCATAACGATTGGATTGTTGCTGGTGGGCGTATGGAATGCCCCGGTATCGTCCCTCGAAAAGGGGCTGTACCCGGTGGCATTCATCATATGTCTACTGGGGCAAGTTTTGTTGCTGCGTCTGCAATATATGGGGGATTAACTTACCAACCTGCGCGTATCGATGCGCTGCAACAATATGGACAACAGTAAACTTCCTGCCAGCGTGGCGCTGAAAATCCACAGCATATCCAGCGGTGGCCAGTTCTTGAATTCTATACCGTTGGTGCGCAACGCGTGAATGATCAGCGCATGAAAGCCATAAATTCCTAATGAGTGGCGGGAAATAAGGCCCAGTACCGGCAGAGTGCGCGTGCTGAGCGTATTTTTGACCAGTGTCAGGAGTGAGGCTGCACAAATAAACACTGCCGGGCCGCAGTAGAGGTACCAGGTATCGGCAAAATTGCCTCGCCAGCGCAGTTCATGCAACGTGCCTCGAGAAATAATAAACACGGCGGTGATGAATAACGCCGCACAGAGCCAGGTGAGCGCGCGCTTTTGCGTATCCATCATGCCAATCGCCCGGCCCAGCATGCCGTACACGATGTAGTAGAAAGTGTCGCCGCTGATGTACAGGTTGACCGGAAGCCACTCAAAGCCGCCAATTTTTTGCGAGACGGTGTTGGGATTGGCAATCACACCTATCACCACCATGAGTGCCAGCAGCATCTTGCCGCTGATGTTTTTTACCTGTATCAGCGGCGAAATCAGGTAGATAACGGCGATCGCGAAGAAAAACCACAGGTGATAGAACACCGGCTTTTGCAACAAGTTTTTCAGCGACAGCTCAGCGTTGATCGAGGTAAACAGCAGGATATAGGCCAACGCCACGCTGCTGTAAAACAAAATGCAGAGCGCGATGCGCGTGAAATGGCGCGGTTTGGCGCTGCGCTCGCCAAAAAACAGATAGCCCGAAATCATAAAGAACAGCGGGACGCTGACGCGAGAGGCGGAATTGAGCACGTTGGCCAGATCCCAATTCAACAGGCTGACGCTTTGCGCATTAGTGATATACCAGGTCGTGGTGTGGATCATCACGACCATAAGACAGGCGATCCCGCGCAGATTATCAATCCAGTAAATTTTGGGCTGCATCAGTTCCTCTGTATCCATTAAAAAAAGTCTGACCGAAATTTTGCATGCGTAGCTCACTGGAATAATCCGAGTTCTTACGCTAAAGCTTGAGATGGTCTGATGAGATTCTGAAAATAGGATCCGTTTCCAGACACTAATAATAAGACTGACCAGCAAACCAGGCGGTAATAAAATGATGATGAAGTATTTCTTTCCCGCGTTCGCGACCCTTTTGCTGGTGGCGTGCGCCGACACACCGCCGCCCGCGCCCGCGCAGAAGGCGCAAAAGGTTAAGGTCAATGCAACGCGCTCGCTGGATATGGAGTCACTGTGCAAAAATGAGGCGGCACAGATTTATAACACTGACGCGCTGAAAATTGATATCTCCGGCCTGGAACAATTCCAGGGCAGCTATGAGATGCGGGGTTCGACCTTCCGTAAAGAGAGTTTTGTCTGCTCTTTTGATGCAGACGGGCAGTTTTTGCACCTTTCCATGCGCTAAGTTCCCCCTTTTTCCCGTTTCGTACTGTATATCTTGCAGCCAGCGGGTATACTGACCGCTTCCTTTAAATCCACACGTATCCAGCACGAAATAATATGCAAAAGTTTGATACCAGGACCTTCCAGGGCTTGATCCTGACCTTACAGGATTACTGGGCTCGCCAGGGCTGCACCATTGTTCAACCATTGGACATGGAAGTCGGCGCGGGGACATCTCACCCAATGACCTGCCTGCGTGCGCTAGGGCCGGAACCGATGGCGACTGCTTATGTGCAGCCTTCCCGTCGTCCGACCGATGGCCGCTATGGCGAAAACCCGAACCGCTTACAGCACTACTATCAGTTCCAGGTAGTGATTAAGCCGTCACCGGACAACATTCAGGAGCTGTACCTGGGTTCTCTGAAAGAGCTGGGTATGGACCCGACCATTCACGATATTCGTTTCGTGGAAGATAACTGGGAAAACCCGACGCTGGGTGCCTGGGGTCTGGGTTGGGAAGTGTGGCTGAACGGCATGGAAGTGACGCAGTTCACCTACTTCCAGCAGGTTGGTGGTCTGGAATGTAAACCCGTGACCGGGGAAATTACCTACGGTCTGGAACGTCTGGCCATGTACATTCAGGGCGTAGACAGTGTTTACGACCTGGTCTGGAGCGACGGCCCGCTGGGTAAAACCACCTACGGCGACGTGTTCCATCAGAATGAAGTGGAGCAATCCACCTACAACTTTGAATACGCTGACGTGGACTTCCTGTTCACCTGCTTCGAGCAGTACGAGAAAGAAGCGCAGCAGCTTCTGGCGTTGGAAAACCCGCTGCCGCTGCCTGCGTATGAGCGCATTCTGAAAGCCGCCCATAGCTTCAACCTGCTGGATGCGCGTAAAGCCATCTCCGTCACCGAGCGTCAGCGCTACATCCTGCGCATTCGCACCCTGACCAAAGCAGTGGCAGAAGCTTACTACGCTTCCCGTGAAGCCCTTGGCTTCCCGATGTGCAACAAAGACAAATAAGAGGCGGCCATGTCTGAGAAAACTTTTCTGGTGGAAATCGGCACTGAAGAGCTGCCACCAAAAGCACTGCGCAGCCTGGCTGAGTCCTTTGCTGCGAACGTTACCGCGGAGCTGGACAACGCTGGCCTCGCACACGGCAACGTAGAGTGGTTCGCCGCTCCACGTCGTCTGGCGCTGAAAGTAGCTGCCCTTGCTGAATCTCAACCGGACCGTGAAGTTGAAAAACGCGGCCCGGCCATTGCCCAGGCGTTTGACGCGGAAGGCAAACCGAGCAAAGCGGCAGAAGGTTGGGCGCGCGGTTGCGGTATCACGGTTGATCAGGCTGAGCGTCTGACCACCGACAAAGGCGAATGGCTGCTGTATCGCGCGCATGTGAAAGGCGAAAGCGCTGAAACGCTGTTGCCGAACATGATCGCCACCTCACTGGCGAAACTGCCGATCCCGAAACTGATGCGCTGGGGCGCGTCTGACGTTCACTTCGTGCGTCCGGTTCACACCGTGACCCTGCTGCTGGGCGACAAAGTCATCCCGGCAACGATTCTGGGTATCCAGTCCGATCGCGTGATCCGCGGCCATCGTTTTATGGGCGAGCCGGAATTCACCATCGATTCTGCCGATCAGTACCCGGAAATCCTGCGTGAGCGCGGCAAAGTGATTGCGGATTACGCTGAACGTAAAGCGAAAATCAAAGCCGATGCTGAAGAGGCGGCTCGTAAAATTGGCGGCAACGCCGATCTGAGTGAAAGCCTGCTGGAAGAGGTCACCTCACTGGTGGAATGGCCGGTTGTTCTGACCGCGAAGTTCGAAGATAAATTCCTCGCTGTTCCGTCTGAAGCGCTGGTACACACCATGAAAGGTGACCAGAAGTACTTCCCGGTTTATGCGAACGACGGCAAATTGTTGCCGAACTTTATCTTTGTGGCCAACATCGAATCAAAAGATCCGACCCAGATTATCTCTGGCAACGAGAAAGTGGTTCGTCCGCGTCTGGCGGATGCCGAATTCTTCTTCAATACCGACCGTAAAAAACGTCTGGAAGACCATCTGCCGCGTCTGCAAACCGTGCTGTTCCAACAGCAACTGGGTACGCTGCGCGACAAGACTGACCGTATCCAGGCGCTGGCGGGCTGGATTGCTGGTCAAATTGGCGCTGACGTTAACCACGCAACGCGAGCTGGCCTGCTGTCCAAGTGCGACCTGATGACCAACATGGTCTTCGAGTTCACCGACACCCAGGGCGTGATGGGAATGCACTACGCGCGTCACGATGGCGAAGCGGAAGATGTTGCCGTGGCGCTGAACGAGCAGTATCAGCCGCGTTTTGCCGGTGATGACCTGCCGTCTAACCCGGTGGCTTGTGCCGTGGCGATTGCTGACAAGATGGACACCCTGGCGGGTATCTTCGGTATTGGTCAGCATCCGAAAGGCGACAAAGATCCGTTTGCGCTGCGTCGTGCCGCGCTGGGCGTGCTGCGTATCATCGTTGAGAAGAACCTGAATCTGGATCTGCAAACGCTGACGGAAGAGGCTGTTCGTCTGTATGGCGACAAGCTGACCAACGCCAACGTGGTGGATGACGTTATCGACTTTATGCTCGGTCGCTTCCGCGCCTGGTATCAGGATGAAGGTTACACCGTCGATACCATCCAGGCCGTGCTGGCGCGTCGTCCGACTCGTCCGGCTGATTTCGATGCGCGTATGAAGGCTGTTTCGCACTTCCGTACGCTGGAGGCTGCGTCCGCGCTGGCTGCCGCGAACAAGCGCGTATCAAATATTCTGGCGAAGTCTGAAGAAACGTTGAATGACCGTGTGAATGCGGCAACGCTGAAAGAGCCGGAAGAAATTGCGCTGGCGATGCAGGTTGTGGTGCTGCGCGATAAGCTGGAGCCTGTTTTCGCCGCTGGACATTACCAGGAAGCGCTGGTTGAGTTATCAGCACTGCGTGAACCGGTTGATGCGTTCTTCGAAAAAGTGATGGTTAATGTAGAAGATAAAGATCTGCGTATTAACCGTCTATCCATGCTCGAAAAACTGCGCGAACTGTTCCTGCGCGTGGCGGATATTTCGCTGCTGCAGTAACGGTCCTGAGCTGACTTAGAAAATGCCGGATAAGCAATTGCGCCATCCGGCTTTTTTTTGTTAGCGCAATTGTAATTTAGTCAGACAGGTCTGGCTGTCTTCCATGGTTTTAATGGGATACTCCGCTTTTTTGCCGTTGTAGCTTACTGCGATTGTGCCTGCCATATTGCGCGGTAGCCAAACCCCGACGAAGCCATTTCGACCACTCTTCATCTCTTTTTGTAGCACCACATCACCCTTGTTATCCGTGACTTTGACATTGAATGTCTGCTCCGGCATTTCGCCCTGGCAACCGGAAAGGCTGTGGTTGAAGCAAGGATGTGTTTGCCATTCATAAGGGGCAAATGACAGATAGAACTTGTCACCGAGCGGCAGGGTATAGATCTGATCGCCCGAAGAGAGCTTCAGTTCAGTGCTGGTGATGGATGCCGAGTACGGCAGCGGGCGGCTCTGGGGAGACTGGTCAATGGCCTCGACGATTTGCTCGACGGATTTTCCGCTGAGCCCGTGTTCCGCCAAAAAAGTGGCTTCCGGAGTTGCCGCGAACACGCTACCGGTGGTGAGTAAACCTAAAGCCAGCAGCAATGAGGATTTCGACATAGCTTCAATTCCTTGTGAACGTTGTGGAATACAGACTGGCTCACTATAAAGCTTGCCCTTAGGGAAAGGTCAAAGGGGCGACGGGTAAAGTAATGCAAAGACGTGTGGGCGAGGCGTTGTACGAACTATAAATAAAAAAATCCCCGCCGTTCGGCAGGGATTCAGAATTTTGAGCTTTTTAAGCTTACAGGCTGGTTACGTTGCCAGCTGCCGGGCCTTTAGCGCCGCTTTCGATGGTGAAGGAAACTTTCTGACCTTCGTCCAGAGATTTGTAGCCATCGTTCTGGATAGCAGAGAAGTGTACGAACACGTCTTTAGAGCCATCGTCAGGAGTGATGAAGCCGAAACCTTTGTCAGCGTTGAACCATTTTACGATACCAGTCATTTTACCGGACATAGTGTATTACCTTTTAAAAAATAAGTGTGCCTTTCGGCGATATGGCGTGCTTTACAGATTTTTTAACAGTAAAGGAAATGCTCACTACGAGGGTATCAACGATAACTCTTGAAGGGACTTGCCTTACTAACTGCTGTAATGGTCTGTACGTCAAACCGTTGAGGGCATTAACTCATTTTACGCATGTGGATGCAACTACTATTTTCTTTTTTGTGGATAACCTTCTTAAGGGAACGGCCCTTTTTCAGGACCGTTATGAAGTAAAATTAAAAAATAGTTCAATCCATCAATTGCTTACTTAATCTCGGGTCTGCCTGAATCAGACGCATCAGCTTCAATTCGGTACTGGAAGGCTTAACGCGTTTAGACTCCCATTCGTGAACCATCGCGACTGTCACGCCCATTGCCCGGGCAAAATCGTCTGTTTTTAAACCTGTCCCTCGTCGTAGCTGTTCAAATTCAGTGAAAGGGTTGGTTTTTTGCGTCAGAGCGACGGTCTGCGATACATCTTTAAAAACAATCTGCTCCAGACTGCTTAGCAGTTCAAACATAGGATCTTTGTATTCCATTGAGAACTCCTATAAATCACACAGCGGGATCGTGAATTTTCTCGAAGCTCATTAAGAGTAGTCGCAAAAAATGAAGTCGGATTTGGGGTTTGAGAGGTGGATTCGTTTCAGCAGGTAGTGGGTAACAATCTTTCGCAGGCTAACAAACTGATAAAGGTCGGGATCTCGAACGATCGACCCCGATTGTAAAGATGACTAAAATATGATGACGCGCAGTGAATGGCGCATTGTTTCGCAAAACGCAGGATGGCCAGAACGGTTATTTTCCCCCACAAGATTACGCGGAAAGGGTATCTTGCGGGGCTGACCTGGACTATCCTTGTCAACGTCAGGCACGCGGGTGTCGTTGTGCGCATTTTTGGGTGAAAGGAGTATTAAAATGGCGACAGGTAAGTCCTGCTCTCGCTGGTTTGCGCCTGTTTTGGCGCTCTTAATGGTAGTTGGCCTGAGTGGGTGTTTTGATAAAGAAGGCGATCAGCGCAAAGCGTTTATCGATTTTCTGCAGAATACTGCAATGCGTAGTGGAGAGCGTTTACCAACGCTGACCGCAGATCAGAAAAAACAGTTTGGCCCGTTTGTGTCCGATTACGCGATTCTGTATGGCTATTCGCAGCAGGTTAATCAGGCGATGGACTCCGGTCTGCGCCCGGTGGTTGATAGCGTGAATGCGATTCGTGTTCCTCAGGATTATGTGACTCAGCGTGAACCGCTGCGTCAGGCAAATGGTGCGCTGGGCGTGTTAGGGCAACAGTTGCAGAATGCGAAACTGCAGGCGGATGCTGCGCATGGCGCACTGAAGCAGGGCGAGGATCTGAAACCGGTCTTTGACCAGGTTTACAATAAAGTTGTCACTGTACCTGCAGAGGCGTTACAGCCGCTGATCCCTGCCGCGCAAATCTTCACGCAGCAGTTAGTGCAGGTTGGTGATTTTGTGGCGCAGCAGGATACGCAGGTGAGCTTTGTCGCCAACGGTATCCAGTTCCCAACGTCGCAGCAGGCAAGTCAGTACAACACGCTGATTGGCCCGTTGGCTTCTCAACATCAGGCATTTAACCAGGCCTGGACTGCTGCGGTGAATGCCGCTCAGTAATTAAGCCGCTGTAAGAGCTGTAAGATATGGAAGGCCGGGTGAGCGTAAGTGCTACCCGGCCTTTTGTTTATCGCGTGACTTGCGGGTTCACGCAGTTCTTCTCAACGCGTCCTTGCAGCGCATCGATTAAGTTATCCACCGCACAGGCCGCCATGTTATAGCGTGTTTCGTGCGTGGCTGAGCCAATGTGCGGCACGGCAACCACGTTTGGCAACGACAGCAGCGGTGAGTCTGCCGGTAATGGCTCCTGCTCAAACACATCCAGGCCAGCAGCATGAATTTCCCCGTTTTGCAGGGCAGCAATCAACGCTTTTTCATCGACCACCGGCCCGCGTCCGGCGTTTATGAAAATGGCGGAAGACTTCATTTTGGCAAATTGTTCGCGACTAAACAGATGATGCGTTTCTTCGGTTAACGGCAGGATCAGGCAGACAAAATCGGACTCCTGCAACAGCGTATCAAGATCGCAGTAGCGCGCGTTGAAGCGCTCTTCCGCTTCCTGATGATGGCGGCGGGCGTTATAGAGAATCGGCATGCTAAAGCCGAAATGCGCCCGTTGCGCCAGCGCTAGCCCAATACGGCCCATGCCAACAATCCCCAGCGTTTTGTGGTGCACATCCGTACCAAACCAGTCCGGCCCGATACTTTTGGTCCATTCACCAATTTTCACCCGTTCAGCCACTTCCACCACGCGGCGAGCGGTGCTTAACACCAGCGCCATCACCGTATCAGCGACGGTTTCCGTCAGTACGGTTGGCGTGTGCATCAGCAGCACCTTACGGGTGTTAAGAGCTTCGACGTCGAAGTTGTCATAGCCGACGGAAATCGTGGAGGTCGCACGCAGTTTCGGCATTTTCTCCAGTAGAGCGGTATTGACGGCTTCACTGGAGCCCAGCAGACCTTCCGCATTGGCAAAAGCTTCGGCGTGCTGTGCGACGGTTTCCGGGCGCAGGTTAGGCACACGTGTCACAGTAAAATGCTCTTCCAGGCGATGCAGTAAATCGTCAGGTAACGCTTTATAGAGAATAATGGACGGTTTCATGCGAATCTCCGTAAGTTAAAATTTAAGCGTGGCGTGCGCCAATAGGTAGCTGTTGATTATTAGCAGGCTTAACGATCAAAGTTAGCCACACTGAGACAAAAAGCGCTACCCCCATAAAAATGTACGACGCGGACGGGCTGCCGGTTGCGCCATTGAGGTAGCCGACAAACCATGAACCAAAGAATGAGCCTAGCGCGCCCATACTGTTAATCAGCGCCATTGCACCCCCGGCAACGTTACGCGGCAGCATTTCAGGAATGATGGCAAAGAAAGGACCATAAGGGGCATACATGGCCGCGCCCGCAATCACCAGTAGGGTGTAAGAAATCCAGAAGTGGTCTGCACCCACGGCCCAGGAGCCGATAAAAGCGAAAGCAGCTATCAGTAACAGTGGCCAGACAAACAGCTTACGATTTTGCAGTTTATCGGAGGCCCAGGAGACGAGGATCATTGCTGCCGTCGCCGCCAGATAAGGTACGGATGACAGCCAGCCAACCTCAACCATCCCCAGATTTGCGCCGCCGTTGCGGATAATGGACGGCAGCCACAGAACAAAACCGTAGACCCCAATACTCCAGGCGAAATACTGCATGCACAGCAGGATCACGTTACGTGAGCGGAAGGCTTCGCTATAGTTACGCACAGCTTTGATGCCTTGCTGCTCTTTTTCCAGCTGTGCCTGAAGGGCGGCTTTTTCAGACTCTGACAGCCAGCCGACCTGAGACGGTTTGTCTTTTACCAGTACCCACCAGCAGAATGCCCAGATGATGGCCGGGAATCCCTCGATGATGAACATTTCCCGCCAGCCCAGCGCCTGAATCAAATATCCGGAAACCACAGACATCCACAGGACGGTGACTGGGTTACCGAGGATCAGAAAGGTATTAGCACGCGAACGCTCGGACTTCGTAAACCAGTTACTGATATAAATCAGCATTGCGGGCATGACCGCGGCTTCAACGACACCAAGAATAAAGCGGATGGCGGCAAGCATTGGAATATTGCTGACCATGCCGGTTAACGATGCGCATGCGCCCCAGAGAATTAGACAGATAAAAATCAGTTTTCGCACGCTGCGGCGTTCGGCGTAAATTGCGCCTGGGATCTGAAAGAAGAAATAGCCGAGGAAAAACAGCGCGCCCAGTAGGGAAGAGATCCCTTTAGTAATGCCGAGATCTTCATTGATACCGGCGGCGGAGGCGAAGCTGAAGTTCGCGCGGTCAAGGTACGCCAGGCTGTACGTGATAAACACGATTGGCATGATGTACCACCAGCGTTTTGCTGCATTGGTTGAGCTATTCATAGACTGCCCTCTGGTTATGCTGATACGCCGCCTCTGAATGTAGGGTACAGAGACAGAGTTGGTCGGGAATTTATTCCCCTAATTGTTCACGTGTGGGTAATCCTTCGCTGTCGCCCTGAACCTGAATGGCCAGTGCGCCAATTTTATTGCCACGAGTCACCGCCTGATGCAGCGAACGCCCTTCCAGCAGGGCACTGATAACGCCAACGGCAAAGCCATCGCCTGCGCCGACCGTATCGACTACGTTGTCGACTTTTACCGGTGCGACGCAGCCTTGTTCGCCGCTGGCGGTTTTGTACCAGGCACCATCAGCCCCGGTTTTGATAATCACGGCCTTCACCCCATGGCGCAGATAAAAGTCGGCGATGGCTTCAGGCGTCTGCTGACCGGTTAGAATAATGCCCTCTTTTAACCCAGGTAAAACCCAGTCAGCCTGGAACGCCAAACGGTTCAGTTTTTCCACCATTTCAGCTTCGCTTTTCCACAGCACTGGGCGTAAATTCGGGTCGAACGAGATGCTCTTCCCTTGCGCTTTCAGTGTCCGGGCGGTATGGGCTAACAGTTCATAAGAGCTGGCAGAAAGCGCAGCCGCTACGCCGCTCAGGTGCAGGTGGCGTGCGCTGGCGAAGTAAGCTTCGTGATAATCCTCAATGCTGAGGTGGCTGGCAGCAGAACCTTTGCGGAAGTATTCCACAATGGGATCGGTTCCATTTTCGACCTTAGATTTAAGCTGAAAGCCGGTAGCGTAACGGCCATCCCGGGTGACTCCCTGCGCATCAATCCCTTCTTTTTCCAGCGACTTAACGATAAAACGGCCAAAACTGTCGTTGCCAACGCGGCTTACCCAACCGACCTTCAGCCCCAGTCGGGCAAGACCGGTCGCCACATTGAGTTCAGCGCCAGCAACGCGCTTGATAAAAAGCTCCACATCTGCCAGTTCGCCGGTTTGCGTGGCGACAAACATCGCCATCGCTTCACCAATCGTTACCACATCCAGTGAATTTTTCATGCGTTACTCCTTGCGTAACAGCTCGACGTAATGGCGGGTAACCGCCGTCAAATCCAGCCCTTCCAGGGGAAACTCAATGCCGCGCGGGACATCGCCGGGCAGCGTTTTCAACAGCGCCAGCCAGCGCGGATCGGCTGCATCAGGCGGCACGGCACGATAGCTATCGCGATGCGTCACTGCGGCTTTGACATGGATATACCCAACGGTTGACGCCAGTTTCTGCGCCGCCAGTTCCGGGGAGTCGCCCACCCACAGCCAGTTGCCCATATCGAAGGTCAGAGATATCGGCAGATTCTGCGTCTGGCAGGCCTGGTTAAAGCGCTGCATCGGCTGCAGGCGTCCGCAGGTTGTCTGATCGTTTTCGACAACCAGTTCCATTCCGCTGTTATCCAGCCATTCACGTAAAACGTTGAACTGTTCGGTATGGGAGAAATGGCCGAGGGAGAGTTTTAGCCACAGCGCCTGCAGGGCCTGTGCTTCTTCAAGTAGTGCAGGAAGTCGGGGATTGAGGCTACCGTCCTTAAGGAACAGTGGCTCAGGGGCTGAGTAACAGGCCAGCAGGCCGAAAATTTCGATAGCAGAGGCCATCGTGGACAGCGTGTGCAGCTCGGCATCGGTCAGCAACTCGCGGCGAATTTCGACGCCGTCAGCACCGGCTTCGGCAATAATAGGCAACATTGCCGTTTGCCCGCCTGCGATCCGTACCTGGTCGTGGCCGTAGGCGGCAGTGACCACCATAATTTTTCTTTTCATGGAAACTCCAGACTAGCGTTCTTGCTATAACGCTAGATGGAACCGGTTCCAAAGAAAAGCTTATGATGTCGAATTTATGATCACCATCACGAAGGAAATTTAACGGGCGGTAGAGCCGCGAACGATCAGTTCGCCGGAGAAGACCTGTTCCTGAATGGCAGCAGAGCCGCCATCTATCCGGCGTACAACCTGCTCAACGGCGGTGTAGCCAATCTGCCATGTGGGTTGTTTCAACGTGGTAATACCAACGCCCGCCAGTTCGGCCCATTCCAGTTCGTCAAAACCGAGTAGGCCGATATCGCTGCCCCAGTTAAGGCCAATGCGCTTCAGGGCGCGGGCAACCTGCAGCGTGAGGGCGCCGTTGGCTGAGATAACGGCTTTGCGCATTCCCCGATGCTGCTGGTGAAACTGGCGCAGTGTGTCATCCAGTTGTGTATTGTCCGTTAGTGGGACTTCGGCATTTTGCGCGATAACGCCGGGGTACTGTGCGAGGGTGGCGCGAAAAGCGCTCAGGCGCTCGCGGCGGGTATTCACCATGCCCAGCGGTTCGCTGAGGAACAAAATGGCTTCAAAACCTTGCTCAACCAGATGTTCCGTGGCAACCGTTGCCGCCTGGGTGTTATCCAGCCCGACCATATCACAGGCGAAATCCGGAATTTTGCGATCAATCAGCACCATTGGCAGAGCAGACTGCTGCAGGCGGTTTAGCCCTTCTTCGCGCATCCCTACGGCGTTGACCACAATCCCTTCGACCTGGTAACTGCGCAGCAGGTCGAGATAATGCAACTCCTGATCCACTTCGTTGTTGGTGTTGCACACCAGTGGAGTAAAGCCTTTATCGCGACAGGCGGCTTCAATACCGCTTAGCACGTTGACGGAGTAGGGATTAGTAATATCGGCGATGATCAGGCCAATCAGACGGGTACGACCGTGTTTAAGGCCTCTTGCCATCAGGCTGGGACGATAATCGAGATCGGCAATAGCTTGTTCAATGCGGGCCAATAGCGCGTCGGAAAGCAGGTGCTTTTCACCGTTGAGATAGCGTGAAATGCTGGTCTTGCCGGTTTTTGCGGCTTTCGCCACATCGCTGATGGTTGCCCTTGTTGATTTGCTCATCGCTGATTTCCCTGACTTTGGTGTGAACACCTTAACGCGAAAATCAACGATGGCAAGTGCTACATGCCGGATTGGGCACTGCCAGTATCCGGCACAAAACGTTACTGGAGAGGGCTTAAGGTAATCTCTACGCGACGGTTCTGCGCTTTACCTTCCGCCGTGCTGTTGCTGGCGATCGGATTTGACGGACCCATACCCTGAGTG
This sequence comes from Citrobacter sp. Cu231, assembly GCF_030332265.1. Lineage (NCBI taxonomy): Bacteria > Pseudomonadati > Pseudomonadota > Gammaproteobacteria > Enterobacterales > Enterobacteriaceae > Citrobacter > Citrobacter sp. Cu231. The sequence continues at coordinate 227,619 of NZ_JAOWIE010000034.1, forward strand.
CGGATACGGTTAGCTGCAACTCCTTGAGTGATCAGGGCGCTGGCCACGGAGTCCGCGCGTTGCTGCGACAGACGCATATTCAGATCCTGGCTGCCAGTGCTGTCGGTGAAGCCCAGCACGTTGACGGCGGTTTTATTGTACTCTTTCAGTACCATTGCCACGCCGGTCAGGGTGTTGGCACCAGCAGGTTTCAGGTTGGCGCTGCTGCTGTCGAAGGTGACGTTATTCGGCATATTCAGAATGATGTTATCGCCACTACGCGTCACGCTGACGCCCGTTCCCTGCATTTTGTCGCGCAGTTTGGCTTCCTGCACGTCCATGTAATAACCGACACCGCCGCCAACGGCCGCACCCGCCGCCGCGCCAATTAGTGCGCCTTTGCCGCGATCTTTCTTCGAAGAAGAGAGTGCGCCAATGCCCGCGCCGACCAGAGAACCAATACCCGCGCCAATGCCGGATTTACCCGCTTCACGTTCGCCGGTGTAAGGGTTTGTTGTGCAGCCAGAAACCGCCAGGGCGCCGCTCACGATGGCAGCAATAACAAAAACACGTTTCTTCATCTTAATTCCTTAATGACTTTTTCTTCTTTGCCACAGCGACCGTGGCGGTTGATTATGACGTGTGAACATGAAGAAAATTCCAGGGAAGACTCTGAAATTTGTAAGTAACATTGAACGGCATAATAAATAATCCGTTACATCGCATTCAGGAGCGCCATCTTGGCTAATTCACCCGCACATTACTCGGTGTTAACCGCCGCCCACTGGGGACCTGTTCTCGTCGAAACCGATGGAGAGACGGTTTTCTCCTCGCGTGGCGCGCTGCCCACTTCCCATCCCAACTCTTTGCAAACCGTGGTGCATGACCAGGTGCACAGTAAAACGCGGGTACGTTTTCCAATGGTGCGTAAAGGCTTTCTCGCCTCGCCGGAGGATCCGCAGGGCGTGCGCGGGCAGGATGAATTTGTTCGCATCAGTTGGGACGAGGCACTGAATCTTATCCATACGCAGCATAAACGTATCCGTGACAGCTACGGCCCGGCCTCGATTTTTGCCGGTTCCTATGGCTGGCGCTCTAACGGCGTGTTACACAAAGCGGCAACTCTGCTACAGCGTTATATGGCGCTGGCAGGCGGTTATACCGGGCATCTGGGGGATTATTCGACGGGGGCTGCGCAGGCCATCATGCCTTACGTGGTGGGCGGTAACGAAGTTTACCAGCAGCAAACCAGCTGGCCTGTGGTATTGGAGAACAGCGAGGTGGTGGTGTTATGGAGCGCTAATCCGCTGAATACCCTGAAGATCGCCTGGAATGCCTCCGACGAACAGGGTCTTACTTACTTTGAGGCTTTGCGGGACAGCGGCAAACGTTTGATCTGTATCGATCCGATGCGATCGGAAAGCGTCGAATTCTTTGGCGATAAGATGGAATGGGTTGCCCCGCATATGGGGACCGACGTGGCGCTGATGTTGGGCATCGCGCATACGCTGGTGGAAAACGATTGGCACGATGTCGATTTTCTCGCCCGGTGTACGACGGGATATGACTTTTTCTCGGATTATCTACTGGGTAAATCTGACGATGTTGCGAAAACGGCGGAGTGGGCGGCTAAAATTTGTGGTGTTCCGGCAGCAAAAATACGTGAACTCGCGGCGATATTTCATCAAAATACTACCATGCTGATGGCGGGATGGGGCATGCAGCGTCAGCAGTATGGCGAGCAGAAACACTGGATGATCGTTACCCTGGCCGCCATGCTTGGGCAGATTGGGACGCCAGGCGGTGGTTTTGGTCTATCGTACCATTTTGCCAATGGCGGGAACCCGACGCGCCGTGCTGCGGTGCTGGCTTCAATGCAGGGCAGCGTTAAAGGCGGCACCGATGCAGTGGATAAAATCCCGGTGGCGCGGATAGTCGAAGCGCTGGAAAACCCGGGTGGTTTTTACCAGCATAACGGTATGGATCGCCATTTCCCGGATATCCGGATGCTGTGGTGGGCGGGCGGTGCCAACTTCACGCATCATCAGGATACCAACCGTCTGATTCGCGCCTGGCAAAAACCGGAGCTGGTGGTTATCTCGGAATGTTTCTGGACCGCCGCAGCGAAGCATGCCGATATCGTGCTGCCAGCGACCACTTCTTTTGAGCGCAATGATTTGACCATGACTGGCGATTACAGCAACCAGCACCTGGTGCCGATGAAGCAGGTCGTCCCGCCGCAGTATGAAGCGCGAAATGATTATGATGTTTTTGCCGAACTGAGTGAACGCTGGGAAGAGGGCGGTTATGAGCGATTCACCGAAGGCAAAAGCGAGCTGGAATGGCTGGAGACGTTTTACAATATTGCCGGGCAGCGTGGGGCCAGCCAGCAGGTGACGTTGCCGCCATTCTCCTTGTTTTGGCAGCAAAATGCGCTGATTGAAATGCCGGAAAACGCCACCAGCGCGCAGTTTATCCGTTTCGCGGATTTTCGCCGCGACCCGCAGGCGCATCCGCTGAAAACGGACAGCGGCAAAATTGAAATCTACTCCGCGAAGATTGCCGGTTACGGCTATGCGGATTGTGCGGGCCACCCGATGTGGCTGGAGCCGGATGAATGGTTCGGTAACGCCGAGCCGGATCAGTTACAGCTGCTTTCCGCGCATCCGGCGCACCGTTTGCACAGCCAGCTTAACTACAGCGCGTTGCGTGAGCAGTATGCAGTAGCGGATCGTGAGCCGGTAACGATTCATCCGCAGGATGCCAACGCGCGCGGCATTGCGGATGGCGACACAGTCAGGGTGTGGAATCAACGTGGACACGTTCTGGCGGGGGCCGTGGTGACGGAAGGCATCAAACCTGGCGTCATCTGTATTCATGAAGGTGCCTGGCCTGATTTGGAGCCGACAGCTGACGGTATTTGTAAAAATGGCGCCGTCAACGTGCTGACCAAAGATCTCCCCAGCTCGAAGCTGGGGAATGGCTGCGCGGGCAACACTGCGCTGGTGTGGCTCGAAAAATACAGCGGACCGAACCTGGCGCTTACTGCGTTTGATCCGCCTGCCAGCCCATAATCCACGTAGGATGGTGAGTCTCCTCCTGCCATGCGCCGTCTTCAATGCGAAAACCGAGCGCATGGTAGAAGTTCACCGCTGACTGATTCTTCTGGTACACCTCGAGGCTGAGTAACGAAAAGCGCTGCTGCACATGGTGTACCAGCGCTTTGCCGATCCCGCTTCTGATGGCGGTAGGTGCGACAAACAGGGCGCCGAGGAAGCGGTCGTCAATGACGCTGACAAAACCTTTGAGCGCACCTTCTTCTTCCCACACCCAGGTTTGTGCGGCGGGCAGGTAAACATCCCGCACGATGGATTCACTTTCGCGCCAGTAACGTTCTTCGATAAACGGATGAGCATGGATCGTGCTTTCCATCCACAGCGCCAGAATTGACGGTAGATCATCAGCCTTTGATTCACGAATCATGTTGTTCTCCCGGGTAACAGATGCAGCTGGTGACATGGTCGTTGACCAGTCCGCACGCCTGCATAAAGGAGTAACAGATGGTGGTGCCGACAAACTTAAACCCGCGTTTTTTTAACGCCTTAGATAGCGCATCTGACGCAGGCGTTGAGGTGGGAATATCGCTCAGGTTGGCGGCGCGGGTCACTTGCGGTTGGTGATCAACAAATGACCAGACGAACTCGCTAAATGACTCTCCGTCTTGCGTCATCGTTTGGTAAGCGCGCGCGTTGCCAATAATGGCCTGAATTTTTCCGCGATGGCGAATTATGCCGGCATCCAGTACCAGCCTTTCCACGTCCTCTTCAGTCATGGCCGCCACTTTTTCCGGGTCAAAATGGTGAAAGGCGTGGCGATAGTTTTCCCGTTTCTTCAGTACGGTAATCCACGATAGCCCTGCCTGCTGGCCTTCGAGGCAGATCATTTCGAACAGCTTTTTGCCATCGGTTTCCGGGACGCCCCATTCCTTGTCGTGGTAGGCAATGTAAAGTGGATCCTGACTGACCCATCCGCAACGCTGCATATTCTTCCTCGCTGTTTTTACTGGCGTAAAAATTTCATTCGGCCCGCCTTGACGCGCCAGCTAAAAAGACAATATTTAATATAAGGCCTTCAGGCCCAAATACTTCACACAATGACAATAATATCGCCGAATTCGGCTCTTTTCTGGAGTCGCGTTGATGCTTATAAGAAACAGTAGTGGTCGTCAGAGGTTAACTCTGGCGAGCGTCGTAGTTTGTGCGCTGTCCATCAATACAGCATATGGCTGGCAACAAGAATATATCGTTGATGCAATGTCAGGACATACGGCTGAACGTTATACATGGGACAGCGATCACCAACCGCGTTATAACGATATTTTGGAAGAACGTATTCGCTCCACTCAAAACGTGGCGGGTCCCGTGGTGAATCTGGTCGATGATACGCCAATGGATGCAACCAGCGGCATGAGTATGGGCTGGAACTTCCCGCTCTCAAGGCAAGTTACGACCGGTCCGGTTGCGGCACTGCATTATGACGGTTCGACCACCTCTACTTATAATGAATTTGGCGATAGTGCGACGTCGGTAACGCAGACCGATCCGCTGTGGCATGCCAGCGTCAGCACGTTAGGCTGGCGCGTCAATTCGCAGTTCGGCGATGTGCGACCGTGGGCGCAAATCAGCTATAACCAGCAGTTTGGCGAAAATATCTGGAAAGCGCAGTCGGGCCTCAGCCGCATGACGGCGGTGGGTCAGGACGGTAACTGGGTGGATGTTACTGTGGGTGCGGATATGCTGTTGAACCCGCACATGGCGGCTTACGCGGCGCTCTCGCAGGCGGAAAATAGTGCCAACAACAGCGACTATATGTACACCATGGGAGTAAGCGCCAAATTTTAACGCGAAAAAATCATCAAATAAACATCTTGATTACATGTTGATATCAACAATTATACGCATCTCAGCGATAGTGTGTACTAACTCATGCGATAAAATTCAGTAACCGGACTTTTTGTCTCGTCATTCATTCCGCATTCCAGGCAGTTCATTCCATCCTGGCGGCATTTCATGCCATTTTCCCCTGGCTATAAAAGCGCTTCGGTATGGTTGTTGGCAGAGAATTTCCCATTTTGTTTATGCAGGAAGACTGCCATGAAAACTTCTGATTATCAGCGTACCCGCTGGCTGACACTGATCGGCACCATCATTACTCAATTTGCCTTAGGTTCTGTTTATACCTGGAGCCTGTTTAACGGTGCGCTCTCTTCTAAGCTTGATGCGCCAGTGAGCCAGGTAGCATTTTCCTTTGGTTTGCTGAGCCTTGGGCTGGCGATTTCCTCTTCCGTCGCCGGGAAGTTGCAGGAACGTTTTGGCGTGAAGCGCGTCACCATGGCGTCCGGTATTTTACTCGGCGTTGGCTTCTTCTTAACCGCCCATTCTGACAGCCTGATTATGCTGTGGTTGAGCGCCGGCGTGCTGGTTGGTCTGGCGGATGGTGCGGGCTATCTGTTAACACTTTCCAACTGCGTAAAATGGTTCCCGGAGCGTAAGGGACTGATTTCTGCGTTCGCCATCGGTTCTTATGGCCTTGGCAGCCTCGGTTTTAAATTTATCGACAGCCAACTTTTGAGCACCGTGGGTCTGGAAAAAACTTTCATGATTTGGGGCGCGATTGTGCTGGTGATGATCGTCTTTGGCTCCACGCTGATGAAAGATGCGCCGAATCAGGAAGTGAAGGCCAAAAATGGCGTAATGGAGAACGACTACACGTTGGCGCAGTCCATGCGTAAACCGCAGTACTGGATGCTGGCCGTGATGTTTCTGACGGCGTGTATGAGCGGGCTGTACGTAATTGGCGTGGCAAAAGATATCGCACAAAGCCTGGCACATATGGATGTGGCAACGGCGGCAAACGCGGTGACCGTGATTTCTATCGCTAACCTGTCTGGTCGTCTGGTTCTGGGTATTCTGTCCGATAAAATCTCCCGTATTCGCGTTATCACTATTGGTCAGGTCGTTTCGCTGGTGGGTATGGCCGCACTGCTGTTCGCGCCGCTGAATGACATAACCTTCTTTACCGCAATTGCCTGTGTTGCCTTCAACTTTGGTGGCACTATCACCGTGTTCCCATCACTGGTCAGCGAGTTTTTCGGGTTGAATAACCTGGCGAAAAACTACGGTGTTATCTACCTTGGTTTTGGTATCGGCAGTATTTGTGGCTCGATTATCGCTTCGCTGTTTGGCGGTTTCTATGTCACCTTCTGCGTTATCTTTGCGCTGTTAATCATCTCGCTGGCGCTTTCTACCACTATTCGTCAGCCGCAGCGTAGCGTCTATACCGAGGCACACGCCTGAATCTATTAGTGGTTTGATTAATACCCGGCGCATATATTTACAAAAATATATGCGCCCTTTGCATTCTCTATAAGCACTTTTCTTCCCTCCTGTGGTCTACTTACCTGCGCTGTAGAATTGTCTTATTATCTGCACTTGTCGCACTTTTCCCCTGTAGGGTCTGACAGGCCTTTACACAGGGTGTTTTTATCCCTTGTTCCAGGGTTTGTTTGCATGAGATATATCAAATCGATGACGCAGCAGAAGCTGAGTTTCTTGCTCGCGATCTATATCGGTCTCTTTATGAATTGCGCTGTGTTTTTCCGTCGCTTTAGCGGATATGCGCACGAGTTTACCGTCTGGAAAGGACTTTCTGCGGTTGTTGAATTAGCAGGCACTGTGCTGGTTACCTTCTTTTTACTCCGTATTCTCTCTTTATTTGGCCGACGAGTCTGGCGTGTACTGGCAACGTTTGTGGTGCTCTGTTCTGCCGGTGCCAGCTATTACATGACCTTCCTGAACGTGGTCATTGGCTACGGTATTATTGCCTCGGTCATGACTACCGATATTGATTTATCAAAAGAAGTTGTCGGCTGGCATTTTATCGCGTGGCTGGTTTCAGTCAGTATTATCCCATTGGTGCTGATTTGGAGTAACCGCTGTCGTTATACCCTGATGAGGCAGATTCGTACGCCAGGCATGAGATGGCGTAGCGTGGCGGCGGTTTTATTGGCTGGCCTGATGGTGTGGGTGCCCATTCGTCTGCTCAGCATGCAACAGAAAAGCGTTGAGCGTGAAACAGGCATTGATTTACCCAGCTACGGTGGGGTCGTTGCGAACTCCTATTTGCCGTCTAACTGGCTCTCTGCGCTGGGTTTGTACGCCTGGGCACAGGTGGATGAATCTTCAGACAACAAATCGTTGATGAATCCGGCGAAGAAGTTTACGTATGTTGCGCCCAAAAACCTCGACGACACTTATGTGGTCTTTATTATCGGCGAAACGACTCGCTGGGATCATATGGGGATTTTTGGTTATGAACGAAATACCACGCCAAGGCTCGCCCAGGAGAAAAATCTGGCCGCATTCCGTGGATACTCTTGTGACACTGCGACCAAACTTTCGCTGCGCTGTATGTTTGTGCGCGAAGGTGGAGCGGAAGAAAACCCTCAGCGTACTCTGAAAGAACAAAACGTCTTTTCCGTGCTCGGTCAGTTAGGGTTCAAGACAGACCTCTACGCAATGCAAAGTGAGGTGTGGTTCTACAGCAATACCATGGCGGAGAACATCGCCTACCGTGAGCAGATTGGCGCTGAGCCGCGTAACCGTGGCAAAAACGTTGACGATATGCTGCTGATTAATGAGATGCAGCAATCTTTACAGAAGACTGATGATGGTGAAAAGCGTCTGATTATTCTGCACACCAAAGGCTCGCACTTTAACTACACCCAGCGTTACACCCGTGAATATGCACAGTGGAAGCCGGAGTGTGTCAACGTAGATAGTGGCTGCTCGAAAGAGGAGATGATTAACTCATTTGATAACTCGGTAACCTACGTTGATCACTTTATTACTCAGGTGTTTGATCAGCTGCGCGATAAGAAAGCGATCGTGTTCTACGCCGCCGATCACGGCGAGTCGATTAATGAACGGGAGCACCTGCACGGTACACCGCGTAAAATGGCGCCGCCAGAGCAGTTCCGCGTTCCTATGATGGTGTGGATGTCAGACAAATATCTGGAAGACCCTGACCATGCGAAGGCGTTTGCGCACCTGAAGCAAGAAGCTGAGATGAAGGTGCCGCGTCGTCATGTGGAACTGTACGATACCGTTCTGGGTTGCCTCGGTTATACCTCGCCAAATGGCGGTATTAACGAGAATAACAACTGGTGCCGTATCCCGGACGGGCAGAAAGCAGCGGCCCAGTAACAGGCCTGCTGACTTTCTCGCCGATCGAATGGCATTTTGTTACTAAGGGATTGACGGGCGCGCGGCTGAGCAGTAAGATGCGCCCCGCATTCGGTGATTGGCGCAGCCTGGTAGCGCACTTCGTTCGGGACGAAGGGGTCGGAGGTTCGAATCCTCTATCACCGACCAAATTTGAAACCCTGCTCAACGAGCAGGGTTTTTTGCTTTATAGCCCGAGAGGATGAGAACCTCCGGGGGTAAGAGGTTCGACTCGAGCGTAGCGAGAGAACGTTGCGTAAGCAACGGCCCGCAGGGCGAGCCACGCAGTGGCGAGTAATCCTCTATCACCGACCAAATTTGAAACCCTGCTCAACGAGCAGGGTTTTTTGCTTTATAGCCTGAGAGGATGAGAACCTCCGGGGGAAGAAGTACCGCTCTCACCGACCTAAATTGACCTTCCTTTTATCTGTAAAAATTGTGCACCACTTCCCACTGACTGTTAACGATTCTGTGACATATTCCATTGCCTTTTTTTATGTTTGCATGAAACTTTTTTTGCGCTACTTATGGCTGACGCTGGCATTTTCCGCTGTGCGTTTTAACGTTCATGGCATTAATCGCTCAGATATGCAGCATTCATTGGGAAAATTTGAATAAATTGCATAAATGTTAATCACTAAATGTTGAGAAGTATGAAGATGTTTATTCTGGCATAGTGCGCGTAGCACAAATTTCCCTGCTGAAAATACCCGCTTGCACTTTTTTTAATCTTTGTCTGCCAATTCTCACCGTTGGTGCAAATCGCGGCTACCTGTATTGACGTTTTCACATTCTGTTGACAGATTGTAGGGCATGAGGGGCATTTCATGGAGAATCCGCACTGCAACTCAGTCGCTTATGTGAACGGAATCCCCATCCTCTTAACGCTGACCCGGCCGGGTAAAAAACAAAAAAGGCCAGGCGGTGCAAACCCACTGCAAAGGGTAAAACAACAAACATCACATTTGGAGCAGAAGAATGAGTATTTCCTTGAAGAAGTCAGGGATGCTGAAGCTTGGTCTGAGCCTGGTGGCTATGACCGTCGCAGCAAGCGTACAGGCTAAAACTCTGGTTTATTGTTCAGAAGGATCTCCTGAAGGCTTTAACCCACAGCTTTTCACCTCTGGTACCACCTATGATGCCAGCTCCGTGCCGATCTATAATCGCCTGGTCGAGTTCAAAACCGGTACAACTGAAGTGGTCCCGGGCCTTGCTGAGAAGTGGGAAATCAGCGAAGACGGTAAAACCTATACCTTCCACCTGCGTCAGGGCGTGAAGTGGCAGGACAACAAAGATTTTAAACCGACGCGCGATTTAAACGCTGATGACGTGGTGTTCTCTTTCGATCGTCAGAAAAATGCCCAGAACCCGTACCACAAAGTGTCTGGCGGCAGCTATGAATACTTCGAAGGGATGGGGCTGCCAGACCTGATCTCCGAAGTGAAAAAAGTGGATGATAAAACGGTTCAGTTCGTGCTGACTCGCCCGGAAGCACCATTCCTGGCTGACCTGGCTATGGACTTCGCTTCTATTCTTTCCAAAGAATATGCAGACAACATGCTGAAAGCCGGTTCCCCGGAGAAAGTGGATCTGAACCCAATCGGTACCGGTCCGTTCCAGCTGCAGCAGTACCAGAAAGACTCCCGTATTCTGTATAAAGCATTCGAAGGTTACTGGGGCACTAAGCCTAAAATCGACCGTCTGGTCTTCTCCATTACGCCTGACGCTTCCGTGCGTTACGCAAAACTGCAGAAGAACGAGTGCCAGGTAATGCCGTACCCGAACCCGGCTGACATCGCGCGCATGAAGCAGGATAAAAATATCAACCTGATGGAGCAGGCTGGTCTGAACGTTGGCTACCTCTCTTTCAACACAGAGAAGAAACCGTTTGATGACGTGAAAGTCCGCCAGGCGCTGACCTACGCGGTTAACAAAGAAGCGATCATTAAAGCGGTTTATCAGGGCGCTGGCGTCGCCGCGAAGAACCTGATCCCGCCGACCATGTGGGGCTATAACGACGACGTTAAGGACTACACCTACGATCCTGAGAAAGCCAAAGCGCTGTTGAAGGAAGCCGGTCAGGACAAAGGCTTTACTGTTGAACTGTGGGCGATGCCGGTACAGCGTCCTTACAACCCGAACGCGCGCCGTATGGCGGAAATGGTTCAGGCTGACTGGGCGAAAATTGGCGTTCAGGCCAAGATTGTGACCTATGAGTGGGGCGAGTACCTGAAACGCGCCAAAGCGGGTGAGCATCAGGCCGTGATGATGGGCTGGACCGGTGACAACGGGGATCCGGACAACTTCTTCGCCACCCTGTTCAGCTGTGCGGCAGCGAAAGACGGTTCTAACTATTCTCGCTGGTGCTACAAGCCGTTTGAAGACCTGATCCAACCGGCGCGAGCGACCGACGATCACAACAAACGTATTGAACTGTACAAGCAAGCTCAGGTTGTTATGCACGATCAGGCACCGGCTCTGATTGTTGCTCACTCCACCGTGTATGAACCAGTGCGTAAAGAAGTAAAAGGCTATGTGGTTGATCCATTAGGCAAACACCACTTCGAAAACGTCTCTGTCGAATAATTAAAAGCAAGCCAGGCAGCGCTACGGACCGTTAAGTCGGGTCACCGTAGCGCCACCTGACAGTAATGCTTTATCTCCCTCTCGTTGGAGGGGGAGATAAGATTTGTGAGCAATACAGACTCACGGTTCCAGGCCGTGCGTCATTAGAGAGAATCCGGGTTATGTTGCAGTTCATTCTCCGACGTTTGGGACTCGTCATCCCCACGTTTATCGGTATCACTCTTCTCACCTTTGCCTTTGTCCATATGATCCCCGGCGATCCGGTAATGATCATGGCGGGTGAACGTGGAATCTCCCCTGAGCGTCATGCTCAACTGCTGGCTGAACTCGGTCTGGACAAACCGATGTGGCAACAGTACCTCCACTATATCTGGGGGGTTATGCATGGTGATTTAGGTATTTCGCTGAAAAGCCGCTTACCGGTGTGGGAAGAGTTCGTACCTCGCTTCAAAGCGACGCTGGAACTCGGCGTCTGCGCGATGATTTTCGCCGTCGCAGTAGGTATTCCGGTGGGTGTTCTCGCTGCCGTCAAGCGCGGCTCCATTTTCGATCATACTGCCGTTGGCCTTGCGCTGACCGGTTACTCCATGCCGATCTTCTGGTGGGGCATGATGCTTATCATGCTGGTTTCCGTACAGTGGAACCTGACGCCAGTTTCCGGTCGGGTGAGCGACATGGTGTTCCTTGATGATTCCAACCCCCTGACCGGTTTTATGCTGATCGACACCGCTATCTGGGGTGAACAGGGCAACTTCATCGATGCGCTGGCGCATATGGTCCTGCCGGCAATGGTACTGGGCACTATACCTTTGGCGGTCATTGTGCGTATGACCCGTTCATCGATGCTGGAAGTGCTGGGTGAGGATTACATTCGTACCGCGCGCGCCAAGGGCCTGACCCGGATGCGCGTCATCATCATTCATGCTCTGCGCAACGCCATGCTGCCCGTTGTGACCGTTATCGGCCTGCAGGTCGGTACATTGCTGGCCGGGGCGATCCTGACTGAGACCATTTTCTCGTGGCCGGGTCTGGGGCGCTGGCTGATCGATGCGCTGCAACGCCGCGATTATCCGGTAGTGCAGGGCGGGGTATTACTGGTCGCGACGATGATTATCCTCGTCAACCTACTGGTAGACCTGCTGTACGGCGTGGTGAACCCGCGTATTCGGCATAAGAAGTAAGGGGCCATCATGTCACAGGTTACTGAAAATAAAGTTATTGCTGCACCGGTGCCCATGACCCCGCTGCAGGAGTTCTGGCACTATTTTAAACGCAACAAAGGCGCGGTTGTTGGGCTGGTGTATGTGGTGGTGATGATCCTGATTGCGGTCTTTGCCAACGTTCTCGCGCCGTACAACCCGGCAGACCAGTTCCGCGATACGCTGCTGGCTCCGCCTGCATGGCAGGAAGGCGGTTCCATGGCGCATCTGTTTGGTACTGATGATGTGGGCCGCGATGTGCTGTCCCGCCTGATGTACGGTGCGCGTCTGTCGCTGCTGGTTGGCTGTCTGGTGGTGGTGCTCTCCCTGCTGATGGGCGTGGTTCTCGGGCTTATCGCCGGTTATTTTGGCGGGATTGTCGATAACGTCATCATGCGTGTGGTTGATATTATGCTGGCGCTGCCGAGCCTGTTACTGGCGCTGGTGCTGGTGGCGGTATTTGGTCCCTCGATTGGCAATGCCGCGCTGGCGCTGACGTTCGTGGCATTGCCGCACTATGTGCGTCTGACGCGCGCTGCCGTACTGGTGGAGGTTAACCGCGACTATGTCACCGCATCCCGCGTGGCGGGAGCCGGTGCGATGCGCCAGATGTTCGTCAACATTCTTCCTAACTGTCTTGCGCCGCTGATTGTTCAGGCGTCGCTTGGCTTCTCGAACGCCATTCTCGATATGGCTGCCCTCGGCTTCCTGGGGATGGGCGCACAGCCGCCGACGCCGGAGTGGGGCACCATGCTCTCTGACGTGCTGCAGTTCGCTCAAAGTGCCTGGTGGGTCGTGACCTTCCCGGGGCTGGCGATCCTGCTGACGGTACTGGCATTTAACCTGATGGGTGACGGTCTGCGTGACGCGCTCGATCCCAAACTGAAGCAGTAAGAGGTTCGAGATGGCGTTATTAAATGTAGATAAATTATCGGTGCACTTCGGTGATGTGGGTTCAGAATTCCGTGCCGTGGACCGCATTAGCTACAGTGTGAACCAGGGTGAAGTGGTTGGCATTGTTGGGGAATCTGGCTCTGGTAAGTCCGTCAGTTCGTTGGCAATTATGGGACTGATTGACTACCCTGGCCGCGTTATGGCTGAAAATCTGGAGTTTAATGGTCGCGACCTGAAGCGCATTTCTGAGAATGAGCGCCGCCAGCTGGTGGGGGCGGAAGTGGCAATGATCTTCCAGGACCCGATGACCAGCCTTAACCCGTGCTACACCGTTGGCTACCAGATTATGGAAGCCATCAAGGTGCACCAGGGTGGCAATAAAAAAACGCGTATTCAGCGGGCGATTGACCTGTTGACGCTGGTGGGGATCCCCGATCCGGCCTCGCGCCTGGATGTCTATCCGCACCAGTTGTCCGGTGGGATGAGCCAGCGCGTGATGATCGCCATGGCGATTGCCTGTCGTCCGAAGCTGCTGATTGCCGATGAACCGACAACGGCGCTGGATGTGACTATTCAGGCGCAGATCATCGAGCTGCTGCTGGAACTGCAGCAAAAAGAGAACATGGCGTTGGTCTTGATTACCCACGATCTGGCGCTGGTGGCCGAAGCGGCGCACAAAATCATCGTGATGTACGCCGGGCAGGTCGTGGAAACCGGGGCCGCGCAGGATATTTTCCGTGCGCCGCGCCATCCGTATACCCAGGCGTTGCTGCGAGCGTTGCCGGAGTTTGCTCAGGACAAAGCGCGTCTGGCCTCGTTGCCGGGCGTGGTACCAGGTAAATATGACCGTCCGAACGGCTGTTTACTGAACCCGCGCTGTCCCTATGCGACCGACAAATGCCGCGCTGAAGAACCTGAACTGAACCTGCTGGAAGGCGGTCGTCAGTCGAAATGCCACTACCCACTTGATGATGCCGGGAGGCCTGGGCTATGAGTACGCAAAAGGCCGCCGCGCAACAGCCGCTGTTGCAGGCAATTGACCTGAAAAAACACTACCCGGTGAAGAAGGGCATGTTCGCCCCGGAACGCCTGGTGAAAGCGCTGGATGGTGTTTCCTTTACCCTGGAGCGCGGTAAAACGCTGGCGGTGGTAGGTGAGTCGGGCTGTGGAAAATCCACGCTTGGCCGTCTGCTGACGATGATTGAAATCCCGACCGGCGGTGAGCTGTATTACCAGGGACAGGATTTGCTTAAGCACGACCCGCAGGCGCAGAAGCTGCGTCGGCAGAAAATCCAGATAGTATTCCAGAACCCATACGGTTCCCTGAACCCTCGTAAGAAAGTCGGGCAGATTCTGGAAGAGCCGTTGCTGATCAACTCCACGCTCAGCAAAGAGGAGCGTCGTGAAAAAGCGCTGGCGATGATGGCGAAAGTGGGGCTGAAAACCGAGCACTACGACCGCTATCCGCATATGTTTTCCGGCGGCCAGCGTCAGCGTATCGCCATTGCCCGCGGTTTGATGCTTGACCCGGATGTGGTGATTGCCGACGAACCGGTCTCGGCGCTGGACGTTTCCGTACGTGCGCAGGTGCTGAACCTGATGATGGACTTGCAACAGGAACTGGGGCTGTCATACGTCTTTATCTCGCACGACCTGTCGGTGGTAGAGCACATTGCCGATGAAGTGATGGTGATGTATTTAGGCCGCTGCGTGGAAAAAGGAACCAAGGATCAGATCTTCAATAATCCACGGCATCCGTACACTCAGGCGCTGCTCTCCGCAACGCCGCGTCTGAACCCCGACGATCGCCGCGAGCGTATCAAGCTGACCGGTGAGCTGCCAAGCCCGCTGAATCCGCCACCAGGTTGCGCGTTCAACGCCCGTTGCCGTCGTCGCTTTGGTCCGTGTACTCAGCTTCAGCCACAGTTAAAAGACTATGGCGGTCAATTGGTAGCTTGTTTCGCCGTTGACCAGGATGAAAACCCACAGCAATAAACGTGGGTTATGACCCAATAACCGGAGCCTTGTGCTCCGGTTTTTTTATATTTTGTTTTTCCGTCCACAATGTGAGTCCTATGGCAGAACATTATTCCGCAGCGTATAAAATGTAGTCAGATTTCCTCTCGTCACAGAAATATCTATTTCGCAGTTGCTAACTATCAGGAGCAAATGTGGTTACGATACGCTGGGATATTAAAACAATTGATCGTCTGTCGATGGTTGAGGATGTCCTGAAGGAATTTTCCTGCTGCGATATCAATATCATCTCCATGAAAGTCACGCCTGGACGGATCCTGATTAAATCCTGGTGCCGCCAGTTACAGGATATTTCCTGCGTGCAATCCTGTTTAAGCCAGCGTGCCGATATTATTAATGTCGCTTACCTGTGCGAAGAGATAAGCGAGTTGTCGATGTCTGAGCCGGAACGCCCGCGCTATTTCTCTGACATTATTTGCAGCAGCCAGAGCATGCACTCGCTTATCGAAAAGGCGATAAAAATTGCTGACAGCAAATATACCGTTCTGATCCGTGGCGATACGGGCACAGGCAAAGAGCTGCTGGCCCGGGCTATCCATAATTCCGGGCAGCGGCGTTTTTATCCGTTTATTCCGGTTAACTGCTCTGCGCTTCCTGAGTCGTTGATGGAGAGTGAATTCTTTGGCTATGAGAAAGGGGCTTTTAGCGGCGCGGACTGTAAAGGTAAAAAAGGGTTGTTTGAAATGGCCGATAAAGGCACCCTTTTTCTCGATGAATTTGGTGAAATGTCGCTGGGCTTACAGGCTAAATTATTGCGCGTACTGCAGGATGGCGGGATCCGTCGCGTTGGCGGGGCACAAATTATTCCGGTTAATGTACGCATTATTGTGGCAACCAACGCCAATCTGGAAGATATGGTGGAGCAACGCCTGCTGCGGGCCGATCTCTATTACCGCATCAATGTACTTTCTCTGACTATTCCACCCTTGCGGGAGCGCCCGCAGGATATCAGTCTGTTGATTCGCCACTTTGTGCAGAAATACGCAAAGGAATTCCAGCGGCGGATCATTCTGGATAAAGCTTGTTTTGATGCCCTGCACCATCACAGCTGGCCGGGAAACGTGCGCGAACTGGAAAATACCATTATTCGTCTGATGCTAATGGCGGAATCCGATGTTATTACGCGGGAAGAATTAGGGATGCTGAATCTACCTGTCGTTGAGCAAGGCTCAACAGAACGTCCTTTTAAAGAGCAGGTTTTGTGTGCTGAACGCCAGCTAATTGAACAGATGGTGGAGGAGAATGTGTCGTCGCGGCATATCGCCAAAGCGCTGGGGGTGTCACATACCACGGTTCTGAATAAAATTCGCAGCTATCAACTGGAGAGTGTGAGCTAAGCGCCGCCAGGTGTTGACGGCGCTAAACGGATTATTCAATCAGCTTCAGTAACGGCGACAGGCACAGCAGGATCCCGTACAGCAGGATTAGCCAGGTTTTCAGCCCGCGCAGTTTTTCCAGCTGCGTGACTTTATAGATCAGGAAAAACGGAATAATACACGACACAATCCCGTACAGCGGGCTGCCTAACTGGAAGAACACCAGTACCGATACGCGAAACGATACCCAAATCACCAGGGTGATAACAATAAAGGTACAAATACCCAGCGTAAGCACCAGAGGATTAATTTTCTCCACGTCAATAACGCGGCTCAGAACGTTAAGAATGATTCCTTTAATCGCCTCGTGGAATCCCAAATAAATACCAAAGAACGCGGTTAATACGGCGAAGATATTTAGCACCGTTGAGGTGATATGAATAATCTGTCCGGGAATGACTTGTGCCGCCAGCGCCAATGCGGAAATATTTTGTTCGAAGGCTGATACGGCTTCTTCATGGCTAATGGAAAAGGTAAAAGAAAAAGAGAAAAACAGGATGACCGCAATCAGCGTAATGTAACTGATCCGATGCGTGCGTATAGCCATACGTGTGGCCAGCACTCGATCCGCCACTCGTTTGCGGTAGGCGATGTTCATAGGGTTCAACACCTGAATAAACACCGCAGAGAAGAAGCAGAACGGGATGGTTAGCAGCACGTCGCGAAAGAAAACAGAGGCTTCAGGGAAAGCGCTGATATTAGAGAAGTTCCAGTGCGGAATCATCGCAAAACCAAACACGATGATGATACCCACTTTGACCACCACCATCGGGCCGGAAATTTTGAACAGCAATTTTTCTCCCCCGGAAGCAATGGCGACCAGCACTGCAAAAATGGCTACTTTGTAGATTATTGACTGCGAAAGATCGGCATCGGTCAAACCAAAAGTTTTGATATATGAGGCGCTGTCAAAAACCACCGATAAGGAATAAATAAATATCCCGTGAATAATCATCAGAAAATAGATGACGCCAAGAAATACGCCCCAGTTCTTTCCCAGGTAATGACTGATAATATCGGTATAGTCATTACAGGTTTCACTTTCTGATAATGTTTTTAAATAAATATCTTGCACAATATAGGTTGCCGGATAGGCAATAATAAAGGCAACGATAAACACCCAAATGCCAGTTAAGCCAATTTGTACTGGCATTAGCACCGTTCCGGCACCAATTGCCATGCCGATGCACAGTAATACCCAGCCAAAATCGTATTTCGTAAACGGTATCTTTTTTGAGAATGGTACGGCGGTTGCTGTATTGTTGCTTAATTGTATTGTGTTGTCCTGCATAGAACCCCCTGCCCAAAATACGCGCGCTCCCCGGAAGAGGATTGTGCGTATAGCCAGACTGTTGTGCCTTGATTCTCAACGACCTGAACCGATCGGCGTCGGTTCAGGTCGTAATGGTCAGAATGTTGCCTTTCTGATGGCGTGTTCAAGGTCGTTAATAATATCTTCTGGATCTTCAAGACCCACAGAAAGACGGATAAGCCCGTCGGTAATACCTGCTTTAAGCCGTTCCTCTGGCGCAACGGGCGAATGTGTCATAGACGCTGGGTGCTGAATGAGGGTTTCGGTATCACCGAGACTGACCGCGAGGAGGCACAATTCTACAGAATTGATCATCCTTCTGCCAGCATCGAGGCCGCCGGCGATTTCGAAGCTGATAATTCCTCCTGGCAGGCTCATCTGCCGCTGGCCCAGCTCATACTGCGGGTGCGAAGACAGACCAGGGTAATAGACGCGGGTAATGGACGGATGCCCTTCGAGAAAACGGGCGATTTTCAACGCGTTTTCACAGTGGCGCTCCATTCGAATACCCAGCGTTTTAACCCCGCGCAGCGTCAACCACGCATTGAAAGGACTCATGCAGCCGCCGGTGATATCTTTCAGGCCAACAAACCGCGCCTGGTCGATAAATTCCTGCTTACCAACAATGATGCCGCCAATCACATCCCCGTGACCGTTGATATATTTGGTGACGCTGTGCACCACAATATCCGCGCCCAGTTGCAAAGGCTGCTGACAGTAGGGCGACATAAAGGTGTTATCCACGACCAGCAGTGCGCCTTGCTGATGGGCGATACCGGCTACCGTTTCAATGTCGACCAGCGACAGCGTCGGGTTGGCGGGCGTTTCGATATACACCACTTTGGTTTCCGGACGAATGGCGGCGCGGATTTCTTCAGGCTTTGCCGCGTCGACGAAGCTGACGTTAATGCCGAACTTCGGCATGCTGTGCGACAGAAATGCGTGGGTGCAGCCGTAAATCGCGCTGGCGGAAACGATATGGTCGCCCTGCTGGCACAACGTCAGCAGCGTGGTGGTGATGGCAGAAATACCGGACGCGGTGGCCAGCCCGGCTTCACCTCTTTCCAGCACCGCCAGCTTTTTCTCCAGCGCATCGGTGGTGGGGTTGCCTAAACGGGTGTAAATGTACCCGGACTCTTCGAGCGCAAAGCGGGCGGCACCTTGTTCGGCGCTGTCAAATACAAACGTTGAAGTCTGGAAAATAGGCGTACTAAGCGCGCCAGTTGAAGGGTCGGGTTGTTGCCCCGCGTGAACGATCTGGGTATTGAATCCGTAAGTACGACAGTCAGACATGATATCTCCTTTGATTCGGAACAGAACAGCTCACAGTCAAATAGCAATCGCTGTGCCAGAAAGTGAACTAATAGATATCAATGAGTTATGTATCTGCTGGCATTAATTGTCGGCAGGAATGTTGCCAACTGGCAAGAATCTTTCCAGCGTGCAGGATGCATACCAGGAAGTAATGCACTTTGTGGGCGTCTGCCTGCCGTAACGGCAACATGCGCCCGAACCAGGCCGCAAGAGGCGACCTTGCGGCCTTTTTCGGCTTAAATGCAGATAAATCTCGTCGCCACGTGCCTATCCTGTCGCGATAATGCACGTTGGTAAGTTTTCAGATACCGCCTCTCTTAATACCGCTACGATCGGGTATACTCTGACGGCAGTTTCGTCTATCCGTGGAGAGTCAGTTTGCGTGTCAGCCGCTCGTTAACAATTAAGCAGATGGCAATGGTTGCGGCCGTTGTCATGGTGTTTGTGTTTATTTTTTGCACCGTTTTGTTGTTCCATCTGGTACAGCAGAACCGCTATAACACGGCTACGCAACTGGAAAGTATCGCTCGCTCCGTCCGTGAGCCTCTGTCGGGCACTATCCTGAAAGGGGATATTCCTGAAGCGGAAGCCATTTTAAAAAGTATTCGGCCAGCAGGCGTGGTCAGCCGCGCCGATGTGGTGCTGCCCAATCAGTTTCAGGCTCTACGGATGAGTTTTATTCCTGAGCGCCCAGTTCCTGTTACGGTAACTCGCCTGTTTGAACTTCCGGTGCAAATTTCGCTGCCGGTATATTCCCTCGAGCGCTCAGCGAACCCGCAACCGCTGGCGTATCTGGTGCTGCAGGCGGATTCGTACCGTATGTACAAGTTCGTAATGAGCACGCTTTCAACGTTAGTGACCATTTACTTACTTTTATCGTTGGTACTCACGGTGGCGATCTCATGGTGCATTAACCGATTGATTTTGCATCCATTACGTAAAATCGCTCGCGAGCTGAACGATATCCCTCAGCAGGATCTGATTGGCTATCAGCTGGCGTTGCCGCGCCTGCATCAGGACGATGAGATTGGCCTGCTGGTGCGTAGCTACAACCTTAATCAGCAGCAGATTCAGCGCTACACTGACGAACAAAGCGACTATTCAATGCGGTTCCCGGTTTCCGAACTGCCCAACAAGTCGTTCCTGATGGGGCTGTTGGAGCAGGTTGTTACCCGCCAGCAGACGACGGCGCTGATGATTGTCACCTGCGAAACCCTGCGTGATACCGCGGGGGTGTTATCCGAGACCCAGCGGGAAATCCTGTTGCTTACGCTGGTTGAAAAACTGAAATCAGTATTGGCCCCCAGAATGGTACTTACCCAGGTGAGCGGCTATGACTTTGCCATTATCGCACATGGCGTAAAGGAGCCCTGGCACGCGATTACGTTAGGTCAGCAAGTACTCACTATCGTTAACGAGCGGTTACCGATTCAGGGGATTCAACTCCGTCCCACCTGCAACATTGGGGTGGCGATGTTTAATGGCGATTTGACCGCAGAACAGCTATACCGCCGCGCGCTCTCTGCCGTGTTAACGTCGCGTCATAAAGGTAAAAACCAGATTCAGTTCTTTGATCCGTTGCAGATGGAAGAAGCGCAGCAGCGTTTGACGGAAGAGAACGATATTCTTACCGCGCTGGATAACCATCAGTTTGCGTTGTGGATGCAGCCGCAGGTGGAAATGTCCAGCGGTAAAATATTGAGCGCAGAGGCTTTATTGCGCATGCAGCAGCCGGACGGAAGCTGGGAACTGCCTGAAGGGCTAATCGACAGGATTGAGTCCTGTGGCCTGATGGTGACGGTAGGTTACTGGGTGCTGGAAGAGACATGCCGCCAGCTTTCGGCCTGGCAGGAACGTGGTCTGATGCTGCCGCTTTCGGTGAATCTGTCTGCGCTACAGCTAATGCACCCAAGTATGGTGTCGGATCTGCTGGAATTGCTAAACCGCTATCGTATCAAGCCTGGGACGTTGATTCTGGAAGTGACCGAAAGCCGGCATATTGATGATCCCCATGCCGCTGTGGCTATTTTACGTCCGCTGCGCAACGCGGGCGTGCGTATTGCCCTCGACGACTTTGGTATGGGATATGCGGGTCTGCGACAGTTGCAGCATATGAAATCGCTACCGGTGGATGTACTCAAAATCGATAAGATGTTTGTCGATGGCGTCCCTGAAGATTGCAGTATGATCTCCGCCATTATTCAGTTGGCGCATGGACTCAATTTGCAGATGATTGCCGAAGGCGTCGAAACCGAAGCGCAACGCGAATGGTTATCGCAAGCGGGGGTGGAAGTGGCGCAAGGGTTCCTGTTTGCCCGACCGGTTCCGGCTAATATCTTCGAAGAACGTTATCTGGCGCCGGAAAACGCTGATTACAAAAGTTAAAAAAGGTCTCGCTTGTGCGAGCCAGCTCAAAATTTTTAACATTTCTGTATCAATTATGATCCAGGCACATTTCTGTCATGTTGTGTGGGTGTTACTTTAGGGCCGCAGGTTAAACAAAACCTTACAAGACCTGTGGTTTTTACTTTAAGGACACCCTATGAAGACCTCTATATTCAAAAGCCTTTACTTTCAGGTCCTGACAGCAATTGCCATCGGTATCCTCCTTGGCCATTACTATCCTGAATTAGGCGCCCAAATGAAGCCGCTTGGTGATGCTTTCGTTAAGCTCATCAAAATGGTCATCGCACCTGTCATCTTCTGTACTGTCGTTACCGGCATTGCAGGCATGGAAAGTATGAAAGCAGTCGGTCGCACCGGTGCGGTTGCACTGCTCTATTTTGAAATTGTCAGTACGATTGCGCTGATCATCGGCCTTATCATCGTCAACGTAGTGCAGCCCGGTGCCGGAATGAACGTCGATCCGGCGACGCTGGACGCTAAAGCGGTTGCCATTTACGCTGAACAGGCAAAAGACCAGGGGATCGTAGGCTTCCTGATGGATATTATCCCGGGTAGCGTCATTGGCGCGTTCGCCAGCGGCAATATCCTGCAGGTATTACTGTTTGCGGTAATGTTTGGTTTTGCGCTGCACCGTCTGGGCAGCAAAGGCCAGATGATTTTCAACGTGATTGAAAGCTTTTCGCAGGTTATTTTCGGCATCATCAACATGATCATGCGTCTGGCGCCGATCGGTGCTTTCGGTGCCATGGCCTTTACCATCGGTAAATATGGCGTTGGGACGCTGGTGCAGCTGGGCCAGTTGATCATCTGCTTCTACATAACCTGTATTTTGTTTGTGGTCGTGGTGCTGGGCTCGATTGCTCGCGCAACCGGCTTCAGCATTTTCAAATTCATCCGTTATATCCGTGAAGAACTGCTGATCGTTCTGGGTACCTCTTCTTCCGAGTCCGCACTGCCGCGTATGCTTGATAAGATGGAAAAACTGGGCTGCCGGAAGTCTGTTGTCGGGTTGGTTATTCCCACGGGCTACTCGTTTAACCTTGATGGGACATCAATCTATCTGACGATGGCGGCGGTGTTTATCGCTCAGGCGACCAACAGCCATATGGATATCTTCCATCAGATAACCCTGTTGGTGGTGCTCCTGCTCTCTTCAAAAGGTGCTGCGGGTGTGACCGGGAGTGGCTTCATTGTTCTGGCCGCGACGATCTCCGCGGTGGGCCATTTGCCGGTTGCGGGTCTGGCGTTGATTCTCGGTATTGACCGCTTTATGTCTGAAGCACGTGCGCTGACTAACCTGGTCGGTAACGGTGTGGCAACTGTCGTCGTCGCCAAATGGGTCAAAGAACTGGACCATAAAAAGCTGGACGATGTGCTGAATAATCGTGCGCCGGATGGCAAAACGCACGAAATATCCTCTTAATCTCTCCACTTATGCCCGTAGTCCCTTCCAGGACTGCGGGTGTTTGCGCATAATTAACCCCTGTGCCTGAAACCGTCGATTCGGCGGTGTCGGGATTTTTTCACTTCCTCCGTGACATTTTCATGTTCTTGCGGTCTAACACGAAGTGTTTTTAACGTCATATTCAGAGAGTCCTTTTGCGGGCTGTCTTTTTATTTCCAGGATAGTTGATCAGGGGTTCACATGCAGGGCACAAAAATTCGACTTTTAGCGGGCGGCTTGCTGATGATGGCCACTGCCGGCTATGTGCAGGCAGATGCGCTCCAGCCTGACCCGGCGTGGCAACAGGGCACGCTGGCAAATGGTCTACAGTGGCAAGTGTTAGCCACTCCCCAGCGCCCCAGTGACCGTATTGAGGTCCGCCTGCTGGTTAATACCGGTTCACTCACCGAAAGTACGCAACAGAGTGGTTTCAGCCATGCGATCCCACGTATCGCGCTGACGCAAAGCGGTGGCCTCGATGCCACGCAAGCCCGTTCATTGTGGCAGCAGGGGTTCGATCCCAAACGTCCCATGCCGCCCGTTATCGTTTCCTATGATTCCACGTTGTACAACCTCAGTCTGCCAAACAGCCGTAACGATCTACTGAAAGAGTCACTTTCTTACCTGGCGAATATCTCCGGCAATCTGAGCATTACCCCTGAAACGGTCAATCATGCGCTGAGTAGCGAAGATATGGTTGCAACCTGGCCGTCAGATACCAAAGAGGGATGGTGGCGCTATCGTCTGAAGGGATCAACGTTGCTGGGCCACGATCCAGCCGATCCGCTGAAAACGCCTGTCGATGCGACAAAAATCCACGCCTTCTATCAGAAATGGTATACCCCGGATGCGATGACGCTGATTATCGTCGGTAACGTTGATGCGCGCAGCGTGGCTGAGCAAATCAATAAAACTTTTGGCGAGTTAAAAGGAAAACGTGAAACGCCTGCGCCAGTACCGACGCTTTCGCCGCTGCGTGCAGAAGCCGTGAGCATTATGACCGATGCGGTACGCCAGGATCGCCTTTCCATTATGTGGGATACGCCGTGGCAGCCCATCCGTGAATCTGCCGCGCTGTTACGTTACTGGCGCGCAGATTTAGCCCGTGAGGCGCTGTTCTGGCACATTCAGCAGGAGCTGAGTAAAAACAATACCAAAGACATTGGCCTTGGTTTTGACTGTCGGGTGCTGTTCCTGCGTGCGCAGTGCGCCATCAACGTTGAATCGCCGAACGATAAGCTGAATGCGAACCTCGGTACGGTTGCGCGTGAGCTGGCCAAAGTGCGCGATAAGGGCTTGCCGGAGGAAGAGTTCAATGCGCTGGTCGCACAAAAGAATCTGGAGCTGCAAAAGCTGTTTGCCACCTATGGCCGCACCGACACCGATATCTTGATCAGCCAGCGTTTGCGTTCGTTGCAAAACCAGGTCGCGGATATTGCGCCGGAACAGTATCAGCGTTTACGCCAGAGCTTCCTTAACAGCCTGAGCGTTGAGATGCTGAACCAGGATCTGCGTCAGCAACTGTCGCAAGATATGGCGTTAATTCTGCTGCAGCCGAAAGGTGAGCCTGAATTCAATATGAAGGATCTGCAAGCGACGTGGGATAGCATTATGGCGCCGGTTAGCGCAGCGGTAACGTCGGCTGAAACGGATGAATCACATCCTGAAGTGACGGACATCCCGCCGGTACAATAAAGGGGATCGTAACCTGTAGGCCGGGCAAGCGAAGCGCCCCCGGCCTACAAGAACAACAAGTTATTGCGGCATGGCGTCGCGTGGGATAATCGCCCCGCGATGCTGAATAACGGTGCTTGCCGTCAGGTGGCCGCGTTTCGCGGCATCAGCGGCATCGCCGCCGGTCAGACGTACCGCCAGATACCCTGCGCTGAAGGAGTCTCCCGCAGCGGTGGTATCGATCACCTTCTCTTTCGGCAGTTTTACGGCCGGGACATCGATGAGTTCTTCACCCACGATGGAAACCAGGCAAGAGTCTGCGCCGCGCTTCACTACCACTTCCTGCACGCCAGCCGCGTGAGTACGAGCCATCACCTCGGCAACAGGTTTTTCACCCCACAGCGCGTCCTCATCATCCAGCGTCAGGAACGCGATATCGGTGCATTCCAGCATCTGTTGATACACCTGCTGCGTCTCTTCTTTGCTGCTCCACAGACGTGGGCGGTAGTTATTGTCAAAAATGACCTTTCCACCGTTGGCGCGGCATTCACGCAGCAACGACAGCAGTTTGTCACGACTTGCCGGGCTTAAAATTGCAAGGCTAATCCCGCTCAGATACAGATAGTCAAATGTCGCCAGCGCGTTACAAATAGCGGCGGACTGTTCGCTCTCCAGCCAGAATTTTGCGGCTGCTTCATTACGCCAATAATAGAAGGTACGTTCGCCAGTGCTGTCGGTCTCTATGTAGTAAAGGCCCGGCAGGCGATTTTCCATGCGCTGGGTTAATGAGGTATCCACGTTTTCGCCCTGCCAGGATTCGAGCATTTGTTGGCTAAAACTGTCGGTACCCAGTGCAGTCACATAGTGTACGGAAAGTGCCGCAGCATCGACCTGGCGGGCGATATAAACGGATGTATTCAACGTGTCGCCACCGAATCCGCGCTGAACGTCAGCGCCTTTTTGTGACAGCTCAATCATGCATTCGCCAATCACGGCAATCTTTCTGGACATAGTCGTAACCTGCTGTGAAAAAAATTAGCGTTAGTGTGCGCTGTGGGTGTTAAGTGGTCAACTATATTAAAACATCGTTCCATTATTTTTTTGAGCCAGCACGTGTTCTGCGTCGTTTTTTACCGCTTAGTTTCTATTTTGCCTGAGGCGGAACGTAAAGTTCTGCGCCTGAGCGCCGATAACCTTTGACGAGTCCGGTCAGTCACACTCTTATTTACAGGACATCTCAGATGATAAAGCAGGTTACCCAGCGGCTAATTACGCCTGATGCGAGTATTGAAAGCTTGCAGGAGAGACGCTATTGGCTGCAGTGCGAGCGTGCTTACACCTACCAGCCAATTTACCAGACCAACGGAAGGCTGATGGCCGTTGAGCTGCTGACCGTCGTGAGCCATCCTGAAAACCCCACCCACCGTATCGCGCCAGATCGCTATTTTGCCGAAGTGGCCGTCCGGCATCGCGTTGATGTAGTGAAAGAACAGCTTTTGCAGCTCGAACAAAAAGGGGCGTTTTTTAGAGCTAACGGCCTGCTGGCATCGGTGAACGTCGACGGACCAACACTCATTGCGATGCGCCAGGATGCTGACGTTCTGAAAATCATCGAATGTCTGCCGTGGTTGCGCTTTGAACTGGTGGAGCACATCCGCTTACCGAAGGGGTCGTCGTTCGCCTCAATGTGCGAGTTTGGCCCGCTCTGGCTGGATGATTTTGGTACCGGAATGGCGAACTTCTCGGCCCTAAGCGAAGTGAGCTATGACTATATCAAAGTGGCGCGGGATCTGTTTGTCATGCTGCGCCAGACGCCGGAAGGTCGCAATCTCTTCACGCTGCTATTACAGCTGATGAATCGCTATTGCCGCGGCGTGATTGTCGAAGGCGTTGAAACGCTGGAAGAGTGGCGCGATGTCCAAAACTCACCGGCATTTGCTGCGCAAGGCTATTTTCTTTCTCGTCCATTGCCTCTTGATACCCTCGAAGACGTGATGCTGTCGCTTTGATGAAGATGTAGAACACCTCCTTTTTTCCTGCTGGGCTATCTTTAGGACAGGCAAGGAAGGAAATAAGGAGGTTAGACATGACGAAAACAGGCAAAATAACCACTTCAATAATAGGGGTTTTCTTGTTGTTGATCGTCGTACTCATCATTGTGATTGCGACATTTGACTGGAATCGGCTCAAACCGACCATCAACCAGAAAGTCTCTACAGAACTCAATCGGCCCTTCGCTATACGGGGTGACCTGGGCGTGGTTTGGGAACGCCAAAAGCAGGAAACCGGCTGGCGTAGCTGGGTTCCGTGGCCGCATATTCATGCCGAAGATATCATCCTTGGCAACCCGCCGGATATTCCTGACGTTACCATGGTGCATCTCCCGCGCGTTGAAGCCACGCTCGCCCCACTGGCATTGCTGACAAAGACAGTCTGGCTCCCGTGGATCAAGCTGGTAAAACCCGATGCGCGGCTGATCCGTCTGTCGGAGAAAAACAATAACTGGACCTTTAACTTCGCTGGGGACGAAAACCGCGACCCTAATCCGTCGCCATCCGCATGGTCTTTCCGGCTGGATAACATTTTGTTCGATCAAGGGCGGATCGCCATTAACGATAAAGTGACGAAGTCGGAGCTTGAGATCCTGATCGATCCGCTGGGGAAACCATTGCCCTTTAGCGAAGTGACTGGCACAAAAGGTAAAGAGAGCAACGTTCGCGTTGAGGACTATGTGTTTGGTCTGAAAGCGCAAGGGCGATATAACGGCGAACCGCTAAGCGGTAGCGGAAAAATTGGCGGAATGCTGGCGCTGCGCGGCGAAGGAACCTCTTTCCCGATTCAGGCTGATTTCCGTTCGGGCAGTACGCGCGTGGCGTTTATGGGTACGATAAACGATCCAATGAATATGGGCGGAGCGGATCTGCGACTTAAATTCTCGGGAGATTCGCTAGGGGATTTGTACGATTTGACCGGCGTGCTGCTCCCGGATACACCGCCGTTTGAAACTGACGGGCGTCTGATTGCTAAAATTGATCCGGAAAAATCCTCTGTTTTTGATTATCGCGATTTCAATGGCCGCATTGGCGACAGCGATATTCACGGAACGCTGACCTATACCACCGGTAAACCGCGACCCATGCTGAAGGGGGATGTTGAATCGCGCCAACTGAGGCTGGCAGACTTGGGGCCGCTGATCGGAGTGGATTCAGGCAAAGGGGCGGAGCGGGCAAAACAGTCTGAGCAGCGCAAAGGCGAGAAGAGCGTCCAGCCAGCGGACAAGGTTTTGCCATATGACCGATTTGAAACCGACAAATGGAACGTGATGGATGCTGACGTACGTTTCAAAGGGCGACGTATCGAACACGGCAGTAGTTTGCCGATCAGCGATCTCTCCACACATATCATCCTGAAAAATGCCGACCTACGGCTGCAGCCGCTAAAATTTGGCCTCGCGGGGGGCAGCATTGTCTCCAGCATCCACCTGGAAGGGGGCAAAAAGCCGATGCGGGGGCAGGCGGACATTCAGGCTCGACGCCTGAAGCTAAAAGCGCTGATGCCGGGTGTAGAGTTGATGCAGAAAACGCTTGGAGAAATGAACGGTGACGCCAGGTTTAGCGGGAGTGGAAACTCGATCGCTGCGCTGCTGGGTAACAGCAATGGCAATCTGAAGCTGCTGATGAATGATGGGTTAATCAGCCGGAATCTGATGGAAATTGTTGGCTTGAATTTGGGCAATTATATCGTCGGACAGATATTTGGTGATGATGAGGTGCGGGTAAACTGCGCGGCAGCGAATCTGGATATTGTTAACGGGGTGGCGCGTCCGCAGATTTTTGCTTTCGACACCGAAAACGCGGTCATCAATGTCACCGGTACGGCGAGCTTTGCGTCGGAGCAACTGGATTTAACCATCGATCCGGAGAGCAAAGGTATCCGTATTATTACCCTGCGTTCGCCGCTGTATGTCCGTGGAACCTTTAAAAATCCACAGGCTGGCGTGAAGGCCGGACCGCTGATTGCGCGCGGTGCGGTTGCTGCCGCGCTGGCAACGCTGGTGACGCCAGCGGCAGCTCTGCTGGCGCTGATTTCGCCGTCAGAGGGGGACGCGAATCAGTGTCGGACGATCCTGTCGCAGATGAAGAAGTGATGAGAGCACCGGATGCGGTGTCACTACCGCATCCGGCAAAAGAATCACAACGACTGATGGCGGGTTTCGTGAGTTAACAGCAGCGCAATCAGTGTTAACGCCGCCATCGATGCCAGATACGTACCAACCGCCGCCAGGCCGTAATTCGCCTGCAGCCATGCGGCAATGTAAGGGGCAACGGACGCACCAAGAATCGATGACACGTTGTACGAGAACGACGCTCCCGTATAGCGCACTTCAGTCGGGAACAGCTCCGGCAGCAGCGCGCCCATCGGACCAAATGTCAGACCCATCAGGCTCAGGCCAAGCAACAGGAAGGCGAACACCAGCACCGGATTGCCAGAACCGAGCAGCGGTTTAAAGGCAAACAGCGCAAACAGAATGATAAGCGTGGTGATGATGAGCATGCTCTTGCGACGACCAAACGCATCGGCCAGCAGGCCCGCCACCGGCACCATTACGCCAAAGCCAATAACCGCCATCATCAGCATCCACAACACTTCATTACGCGGCAGGCCAAGCCCTACGGGGGCAGCGGCGGTGCTGAACGTCATTGAATAGACGGTCATGATATAAAACAGCGTATAGGTCGCCAGCATGATGAATGTGCCGAGGATCGTCACACGAACATGTTTTGTCAGCAGAGTACCCAGCGGGATTTTCACCTGTTTTTTCGCCGCAGCCACTTTGGCGAAGACCGGGGATTCATGCAGCGACACGCGAACGTACAAACCGATAATCACCAGTACCGCAGAGAAGATAAACGGTACGCGCCAGCCCCAGCTCATAAACTGTTCGTCGGTCAACAGCCAGGAAAGCAACAGGAACGTGCCGTTAGCAAAGAAGAAGCCGATAGGCGCGCCCAACTGCGGGAATGAGCCGTACAGCGCGCGCTTACGCGGTGGTGCGTTTTCCGTCGCCAGCAACGCCGCGCCGCCCCATTCACCGCCCAGACCTAAACCCTGACCAAAACGCGCCAGCGCCAGCAGCAACGGGGCGAAAATGCCGATTGTTTCATAGCCCGGCAGCAGGCCAATGACAACCGTCGAGATCCCCATGGTGAGCAGTGAGGCAACCAGCGTGACTTTACGCCCTACGCGATCGCCGAAATGCCCGAATACAGCAGAACCTATCGGCCTGGCCACAAAGGCGATAGCAAAGGTTGCGAGAGACTGCAGCGTTGCTGCGGTCGGATCCCCCTGCGGGAAGAAGATATGAGGAAACACGATCACCGCGGCGGTGGCGTAGATATAGAAGTCGAAGAACTCAATGGCAGTGCCAATGAGTGAGGCGACGACGACTTTATTGCGCGAGTTGACCGGGGTGTGTTCCTGTTCATTGTCGAGCGTTGTGGCTGTTGCTTGCATAATATTTTCTTATTTTTGGTCGAACGAAAGGCCATATTACGCACAGCAAAAGCGACATTTCAATCTGTAACAAACCTTGCGGGAGGTCAAAAAAAGAGCAAAAAGTGGATAATTTTTAGGCTGGAGATTTCACTTCCATGAAATGCTTCACATAATTTAAAACTTGGATGATAAAACTGGTTTTCGGTTAAATAAAAGTTACGGTCTGGATTTTAATTCTGATAATGCGGCTGATTTCGAATTAAGCATTGGTCAGGCCGGATAAGCGAGCGTTATCCGGCAGTATTTGATGAATTAGCGGTGGGTTTTCCCCGGCATACGCGGGTCATCTTTGTATTCCGCTGTGGCAATCCAGGCGGCGCAAAACAGGGTCAAACGAGCGAAGAAGTAAAAGAATGCCATCAGTCCAAGCACTGAACCAAACGCCGCGCCGGAAGGGGATTTTACCAACGATGGCAGCGTGTAGGTCATGACGATCTTAATCACTTCAAAGCCAATAGCCGCAATAAATGTCCCGCGAATCAGCGCCTTTTTACGCGGGCGGTGACGCGGTAGCCGCCAGAAAATCCAGAAGAACAGTAAGTAGTTGGCGAAAATGGAGATGGTCAGACCGATCAGCCGCCAGGCGGGCTTCAGCCATTCGATACCGTCGAGATACAGCGCGGAGATAATCATTTGCTGGGCGGAACCGGCAATGGAGGTAATGGACAGGGTAACAATTAGCGCAATCAGTAAGCCAATCAATGAGATAAAATCACGCAGATATTTAACCCAAATTTTTTCCTGATCCTGCGGAGTACGCTCCCAGACATCGCGCGACTGGGCACGAATAGCTTCGCGCAGGTTTCCCATCCAGTTAATGCCGGAATAGAGCGCGATACCAAGCCCTACCAGACCGACGGTGGTACGTTGCTGTACGGCGGTGTTAATGGTGTTTTTCAGCGTAGAGGCGAGTGTCGGATCGCTGACGTTGAGCAGAATTTTGCCGAAGATATCCTGCAACAGCGTAGGATGCGAAGCGAGAATAAAACCCGCGGCGGCAAACGACACCATCAGAATAGGGATCATCGACAGAAACGAGAAGTAGGTGATCGCGGCGCCAAACTGATTTCCCATGCGATCGTTAAACCGCTCCGCAGCGCGAATCAGATGGGCAATCATGGGCTGACGTTGAATTTTTTCAGCGAAGGTCAGGGCAGTTTTCAACGCCTGGTTAGTCTTACCGTTGGTCTCTGTATTTTCACGCTCCAGGGTCTCAATTTTTGGGATGGGAGCGTGCTCAAGTTCCTGAATGGGGCGTTTAATCTCTTTTTCCTGCGTCATCAGGGCAATAATCCTTGTTCTGTTCATTCTCAGGACAGTATAGCTTGTCAGTCCACGTAGTCTTTCATCACGCCGGTTAGCCATTCCATAAACAGATGTACCCGACGGGAGAGGTTGCGACGGTGCGGATAGAGCAAGGAAACCGGTAATGGCTCGGCACGATATTGCGGTAATACTTCTACCAGCGTACCGGCACGCAGGGCATCACGCACGCCCACGCGCGGTACCTGAATAATGCCCAGACCGGCAAGACATGCCGCATGATAGGTTTCGGTACTGTTCACTGTTAGCATGCCGCCGGTTTTGACCCATTTAGCGCCGTTGTCTGTCGCCACTTCGAATCCTTGCGCACGCGTTCCCAAATTGACCGAATAGTGCACCACCGCGTGCGAGGTTAAATCCTCCAGGCTTTCTGGATACCCAAAGCGGGCGAGGTATTGCGGGCTGGCGCAATTGATCTGCGTGAGTTTTCCCAGCGGACGCGCAATCAGGCCTGAATCTTTCAGCGTTCCTATGCGTACCACACAGTCGAAGCCTTCGCGGATCAAATCCACCAGGCGGTCGCTGCTGCTGAGTTCGAGCTCAAGGCCTGGATACTGATGCAAGAAAGTGGGTAAGCGGGGCATCACCAGATTTTTTGCTACGCCAACCGACATATCGACGCGCAGCTTGCCGCTGATGCTGGAGGGATCGTGATGAAATAGTCCATCCAGTTCATCCAGATTGCTCAGCAAATCTTTTGCGCGTTCGTAATAGATCATGCCGTCTTGTGTGAGCTGAACGCGGCGGGTAGTGCGGTGCAATAACTGCGTGCCGAGATGATTTTCCAGAGCCTGGATTTGGCGGGATACACTACCTTTAGGTAGACCGAGGGTGTCTGCCGCGCGTGAAAAACTCTCCAGTTCCGCGACGCGGATGAACAACTGCATTGCGTGAATTTTATCCATTCTCATGCCCTATTGTTGTTCCAGATGAAACAGTAATGCGCAACAGGCGATATTTATTGTTTTTCTATCACCTAATAAGCTTTATCTCAATCATCACAACGTCGGAAATGAGGTTTCTTATGACGCAACGTATTGCATTAGTGACTGGTGGTAGTCGTGGACTCGGTAAAAATGCCGCACTTAAGCTGGCAGACAAAGGAACGGACATTATCTTCACCTACAACAGCCAGCTGCAGGCGGCACTGGATGTGGTTGCTGAGATTGAGCGAAAAGGCAGAAAAGCTGCGGCAATACAACTGAATGTCAGCGATGTGGCTGGCTTTGAGTCCTTTGCCCGTGAGGTGCAAGCGCAGCTGAAAAGCATGTGGAATCGTGAATCATTTGATTATTTAGTGAACAATGCCGGTATTGGTCTGTATGGCACTTTTGCCGATACCTCCGAAGCGATGTTTGATCAATTAGTGAACATTCACTTTAAGGGCCCCTTCTTCCTGACCCAGCGTCTGTTGCCGTTGATCCAGAATGGCGGCAGGATCCTGAATGTTTCATCGGGACTGGCGCGTTTTGCGCTGCCAGGATATGCCGCCTATGCCTCAATGAAAGGGGCGATGGAAGTACTGACGCGTTATCAGGCGAAAGAACTGGGAGAGCGGGGGATTTCAGTAAACATCATCGCGCCTGGGGCGATTGAAACCGATTTTGGCGGTGGTCGACTGCGGGATAATCAAGAGCTGAATGCGTATGTAGCATCGCAAACGGCACTGGGGCGCGCGGGTTTGCCGGATGATATTGGCGACGCGATCACCGCGTTGCTCAGTGATGAGTTGGCCTGGATGACAGCGCAGCGTATCGAAGTATCGGGCGGAATGTTCCTGTAAGTCGCGCGTATCTTATTCAACTTTTAAGCAATAGAAAACCGGCGCGCCACCCCAGGTAAAAATATAGCTGGTGGCGTTTACCGGTATTATCTGGAATCTAATATCCCGATCGCGGTGCGGAAAGAAATCCGGGATAAACGTTCTGAATTAAGTATTTTCTTCGGCAGCGGATTTGCCTCAGAAGAAACCATGAGCACCTCCCCATCTCCATGCCAGTATATAAACGTCACTTGATTGCTGACGGATTGTGACTGTGCGCCATTTTCTTGATATTCTCCACGTATCAGGATTTAATTCTTTAAAATGTGTAAAATTCGACATTAAAAATTGAGTGCTTGATCGCTTATATGAAAACATGGTACATGTGCTGAAAATTTCGCATAGGAAGAATAATAAACCGTGAAATTCATTTATAACCTCAAATCTACCATAAACGAATACTAAACGACCGGTTCCTCATAGTACATTGGGATGTAGATTGGAAAGTATTTATAGCAGCCATATAATCCACCATACAAACGGTATGGATTATCTCAACGCTTATATGTAGAGGTGCATGTTCGTCTTCATTTAACGTGGGTATAAGATATGGGCTATCGTCTATATGGATTTATGATTGGTGCTGAAATTCATTTTGATATTTCTAATCGCCGACTGTATCGGCTTACGGGTAGCCATACCGAGAAAAACATCGCTTTTGCGTCAATTTACTTTAATGAAACAATGCTAAGGCTTTTTCTGTATTTATTAATAAATGCCAGAAGCCAGCCAGTAACGAAAGAAGAATTATTTGAAAAAATCTGGGAGGCGCATAATCTGAGCCCCTCTGCGCAACGATTATGGCAAGTCCTGCACAATCTTAATAATAAACTTGGCCTGCTGGGATTACCCAGAGATTTTATCCTTAATATAAGAGGTCAGGGTTATGTCATCAATTATCCTGATGTCATTCCCGTTTATTACAAAGTGAGCGAACTCCCGACTCATGCTGTCAAAAAAAGGGAGAAGATAGATAACCTGAGTGAGTGATGTCAACCCAGGTATTTGCCCTGAGCATGCTGTGCGAGGGGCTTTTTTTTATCGTTATCTTTTCTATTTATTTTCAACTAATGTTCGCTAAATAGCGTTATGGTTCGATAGATATCAAAAACGGCCCGGACGACAGGGTCAGATTCTGATGGTTGCCGAAGGCGTTGAGACTCAGGTTCAGGCCAACTATTTGCACTTAAAGAACTGTGATTTTTTTCAAGGGTATTATTTATGCAGACCTGTCTCTTTGAAGACCTGATCACAGTGATGCAATCACCCGGAGCCTTCCGTATCGATTGATATACCAACGCTGCCAGGCAGCAAATCACAGGTGATGATCATTTGATGCGACATTTCGTTTTGTAACATTTTTTTCTGTTATCGTGAGTTTATTATTTTTAGTAAAGAATATAAACTTCGAAAAATTAATATTAATAAGCCGAGCTTTATCTCAAAACATTAAGGATTTCCTTAATATTTGGCGCCACATTTGTCCCTTTGTGTGATTATTTGGTTTGAGCTGTAACTATTTTCGATTTCTACTTTTTTCTTCTCCGTCTATCGGTAAAATGGCCCCCGCCAAATGGTGACTTCTTATTTTACCCCTCGGGTAATACCCTTCCGCGTGTTAAGGCTAGTATCTTATTCAGACGGAGATAAGTAATGCAGGTAATAATGTTTGACAGGCAGTCGATATTTATTCATGGAATGAATGTAAGTTTGCAAGGGCGTATTCCAGGAGTTGATGTTCAGGGTGTCAGTCAGGCAGATGACCTTTGGCAGAAACTGGAAGAAACCCCTGATGCGCTGGTCATGCTGGATGGCGACCAGGACGCTGAGTTCTGCCGTAACTTGCTACAGCAGATAGCGCAACGCTTTTCGACGGTAAAAGTGCTGGTGACAGCAACGGACTGCCGTAAAAAATGGCTGCAGGAGGTTACGCAATTGAACGTGCTGGCTATTGTTCCACGCGACTCTGACGCGGAAACCTTCACGTTGGCACTCAATAGCGTTGCGATGGGAATGGTATTCATCCCCAGAGATTGTATGACAACTCCCGAGGGCAGCGGACAAAATATCAGATCGCTTAGTGCGCGTCAGCGAGAGATTCTGACTATGCTTGCCGCCGGAGAATCAAATAAACAAATTGGTCGGTTGTTAAATATCAGCACCGGAACGGTCAAAGCCCATCTTGAGTCGCTGTATCAGCGCCTTGAGGTAAAAAACCGTACGCAAGCGGCAATGATGTTAAACGACGCCATTTAATGGGCGAATATTTCACAGTCAGAACGATTCTGGCTGTGAAAAAGCCCCCGAGCAGAATTCTGCAGCACAAAACCGGCTTATCCCCACGCTGAGAATCCACGCAATTAACGCCTCCTGTTGAAATCTTTCTTTTATTTGCGGCATTTTCTGGTGTATGAATTCCTCGCAGATTTCCAGATCCGCGAGCAGTAGTGTTTCTGCCTGCGTTACCGAAACAGGCGCAGGAAAGCTTTCATCGAATGTGATTTCATGCCCGTAGCCAATCACCCAGACACCATTTTTATCCTGATACTTTTCAAGTGACAGACCTTGCCATTGTTTAATAAATGCAACACAGGCGGGTGTGAAATGCGTTGAATTGAGTGGCATATTCATCTCTGTACAAA
Organism: Citrobacter sp. Cu231; assembly: GCF_030332265.1. Classification (NCBI taxonomy): domain Bacteria; kingdom Pseudomonadati; phylum Pseudomonadota; class Gammaproteobacteria; order Enterobacterales; family Enterobacteriaceae; genus Citrobacter; species Citrobacter sp. Cu231. The sequence goes on from NZ_JAOWIE010000034.1 coordinate 263,465, forward strand.
GAGACCTATTTTAAGAAACCGTCTCCGTTACGCCAGTTGCCATACAGCCCGTTTTTTCAGCAAAACGTCTTATGCTGCGGGTGACTGATAGTCGTGTTTTAACAGGCCGAAAATCCAGTCATCATTCCAGGTTTGATGCAGCCAGTAGCTTTCCCGCAGCGTGCCTTCGTGAATGAACCCGACCTTTTCCAGTAGACGTCGCGAAGCGTCGTTTCCTGCGGTGACGCAAGCCGTAAGCCGGCGTAGCCCTCCGGTGGTAAATGCAAAATCGCAAACGGCATGCAGGGATTCAGCACCATAACCTTTCCCCTGTGCTTCAGGGGCGAGCAGAAAACCGACCTCGGCACATTCATTGTTTTCATGAATATATCCAGTCACCCCAAGCGGTGCTCCCGATGCCTTATCGCACAGGACCAGACATAGCCAGTGCGGGCTGCCGGGAGACCATTCAGGCAGGCGGGAGTCAAAGGCTGCCCGTATCTCATCTTCAGTACGCGCGTCAGCGACAAAACGCATCACATCTGAATTCTGCTGTAACGTTAAGAAGAACGCCCAGTCGTCATTTGTCAGCGGACGGCAGATCAGACGCGAGGTTTTCAGTACAGGCACAGGCTTCCCTCCAGAATAGTTTTCAATGATTGTGCGGAAGTCACTGTAAAACATATTTATTTGCTATATGAATATGTTTTAGTCTACACCGGCACAGCGCTGCATTTAAAAAAGATAACGACAAACCATGATGAGGCCGCTTTTTTTGGGTCCTTTTAGGGAAGATAATGACCAATAGCGCGTTACAGGCGACATGCACACCATTCGAACATTGTTTAGGGATAATCCGCCAGGCCTCGGTAGAAATTTTGCTGATGCTAGGCGTACGCATATCAGAAGGTAAAGATCCACGCTGGTTTCTCGAACAACTTGACCAGGCGCGACTGAATCTGGGCGGTTGGGGCGTTGTCGCCAGACGGTTACAAATGAATGATGCGCAATTGAGCCAGTTCACTTTACGGCTACGCCATCTTCAGCAGAGCGTGCCACAATATGAAAATGGCCAGGACGTCAGCGAAAACCAGCTGATTTCTGCGCTGCGCTTTGTCGCTTCTCTGGAGCAATTACGCCAGCAACAGCCCATCCTGAAGTATCAAACCGAAATTGCACCTGTAGAGCCGGATGCGCAGATGCGCGCGCAGCGTCAGCTTCGTGCATTAGAATTAACCCTCAAGTCACTGATTGCAAAGGTATGGCCGGATCAACATCCGCTCAATAGCTTCCTGAAACAGCACTTTGGCGGTGAACGCTTGCGTCGCTGGCTAAAGTTGGGGGAAGGGCATGATGCGTTGGACGGCATGATGTTTAGTGAACTGGCGCTAATGGTCGTTGATAAGAAGTTATTCGTTCGGCATTTTAGCGATATCTTTAACGATACTTCGGTGCTCATGTCGTTTGTTGAACCACGCATCACGCTGCGGATGTTTCTGGATGACTGCCGCCTGTCGCGTAACTGCGTTATCGCGCAACAACCGCTAACCTCAGTACAATTGCTGTTGCTGGAATACCAGTATCGGCAGATTACTCACCCTGTGCAGCGCGCATTTGAAGAACGGCGTACGCGTATTAATCCCGCGTCGTATCTGGAGTCCGATGAGGCGATGGTTCGCCAGTTTTGGCAAGCCGCAAAGCAAAAAGACGAGCAGGCGGGGGGCGATAAGCAGGAAATCGCAGACAGTATCGATCCGCCGGAGAAGCGAGCCAAACGCACGGCAGAAGAACGTGAACAGCTGATTTCCGGCATGTTGTGGGTTGCGGTCGGCGTGATGGTGCTGGTGATTTCGCTGGGAGCATTTTGGTTATTTACTTCGCCATCGCCGCAGGCGTCTTCCGGCCAGTCCGTTGAAATCGTACAGGAGGAGCCACGGCGTGATGCTCCCACTGCGCGGGAGGCAGTAACCCGAATGGGCATAACCTGGGATGCCTTTAACATGCGGGCGGCAATCGAACGCAACGATACTCGCGTGACGTCACTGTTCCTGCAGGGCGGGATGGACTGGAGGCTGGCGTGGACAGAGCCGGCGTTCGCGGCAGGCAATACTGAGGTATTGAGGCTGCTGTTGCGTTATCCTTCGCAGATGAGTGAAAGTAAACCCTGTCGACAGTTTATGACTTCACTCAGCCACGCGATGTTGAATGGGACGTCACTCACATCGCTACATAAAAGCTATCTACAAAGTTTTTGTTCGGTTCCGGCGGTCATCGCACGTCAGCAATATGATCTTGAACAGGCTGAGCTGCGCGTTCGCGCACAGCCAAGCTCCGAGAACAAGAAATGGCAGAAAATTCATGCTGAGCTCTACGACGCAATTAACTGACGGTCGGATAACTCAGACTGTCAACTGTTAGGGTTCGCCATACAGGCCGATGAGACGGCGTACCACGCCGTTTGTCCAGCCAAAGCCGTCCTGCAACGGATATTCCCCGCCGCCGCCTTCGCGCGGCGCGGCGTCGGCTATATGGTATTTTTCGATTAGTTTGTGATGTTCCTGATAAAAGAGGTTCACCGTTTTTAACCAGTTTCGGGCAATTTCGTCCCCGAGATGGTCGTCGCCGTAAAGTTTGAAACCCTGGATCGCCATCCACTGCAGCGGGGCCCAGCCGTTGGGTTTATCCCACTGCTCACCGGTTTCATGCTCGGTTGCTAAGATCCCGCCCGGCGTGAGCAGGCGGCTGCGTACCGCATTGGCGAGTCGGTCGGCTTGTTCATGCGTTGCCATACCGACATACAGTGGCACAATACTGGCGGCAGAGAAAAGGGCCATTTGTTCGCGTCGCCAGTCGTAATCGCGGTAGCAGCCGTTTTCATCGTCCCACAGATAGCGGTTCACCGCATCTCGGCGGTCATTGGCTTTCTGGCGAAACTGCGCTTCCGTTTCTTTGTCGCCTTTCAGCGCGGAAATATTGGCGATAGTGCTTTCCAGCTTGTAGAGGAAGGCGTTCAGATCAATCGGGATGAACTGAGTGGTGCGTATGCTGGCAAGGCGGCCTGAATCGCGTAGCCACCGCGAGGAGTAATCCCAGCCGGAGGCCGCGCCCGCGCGCAAATCCCGATACACTTCATTGGGCGGACGGCCTGAATGCTTGGCGGTCTCAACGTCTTCAAGCCATGACTCATCACGCGGCGTATCACGATCGTCCCAATAGCGGTTGAGCAGAGAGCCGTCCGACATTCTGATCACGTGACGGTAGGCCTGGTTGAGCACCAGGGAATCGGCGCCATCCATCCAGAATGCGTATTCCATTTTCAGATGTTCAAGGTAACGACGTGCGCCGCGTACGCCATCCTCTTCAAACAGTTCCACCATCAGCGCAAAGACCGGCGGCTGCGAACGGCTCAGGTAGTAAGTACGGTTACCGTTGGGGATGTGGCCATAGTTTTCAATCATCCAGGCAAAGTTATCCGCCATACATTTCAGCAGGTCTTCGCGACCGCTCTCTGCCAGACCCAGCATGGTAAAGTAGGAATCCCAGTAGTAGGTTTCGCTAAAACGTCCGCCGGGCACAATATATGACTGTGGTAACGCCAGCAGCGAGGACCAGGGAATGTGATCCTGCGGTTCGCGCGTCAGCACCGGCCACAGTTGATCGATATGCTCTTTCAGCGAGCTTGCCGGATCGGACACATATTCACTGGAGGGCGTTTCCGGTAGCCAGAAATGATTCTCGACGAAACGTCGCAGATCAAAGTCGCGGTGGCGTTTAACTTTGCGATAGCGGATCAGAATGTCTAACGGGTCCATTTTGGGCGCACAATCGGGGAAGGTTTTGCTATCGGCAAACAGTTTCGACGACTGAACGTGTTCGAACAATTCGAGGTAACGATCGGCTGGGGTTAACGCATCTGAGGCGGGTAACCCTGCAATCATCTCCGGCTCAGGCTCTGCCTCAATCATTTCATCCAGCTTTAACTCGCACGGATCCATTTCATAAAGCAGATCGATGTCGATCGTCAATTCTTCTGAAGGGGCGTGGGGTAGTTTCTGGTTGAGCATAATGAGAAAGACCTCCGATGGACGTTGAAAGATTAAGGCTATTACCCGGTCGTCAGTTAAGCGTAGACATTCGCTTCGGTATCTGGTGAGTAAAGCGTGCGGTTGATCACGTTTTAGTGCAGCGTAATATTTAGATAATAAGACTATCCCAATGAATATAATGAAAAAATCATAGTTTCGCGCAACCTGAAGATATTTCATTTTCAGAACATTCGATTGCAACGAGGTGTGAACTGAAAACCATAACGGCTTATCTCCGTAATAGGCACAGGCTATTCTATCGATAGTTATCCCCCATGTAATTGCTTGATACTTATCAAAATAATAAATCCCTTACTTTCTATGATGGTTAAGTCTGATAAAGACTATGCACTCATTTTTCTAATTTCTCTGGGTCACAATAACTCACAACGGTGAGGGTAAAATAATGAAAATCATTACCCGTCTTACCGCGATAGCCATAGCTGGCGTCGTGATTTGTTATTTTGGATTATCCGGTTATGTGTGGTATCACGATAATCAACGGAGTAAACAGGCTGATGTTCAGGCCTCTACGCTGGAAGAAAATAATAAAGTACTGGGATTTTTACGTGAAAAGGGATGTGATTATTGCCACACCCCTTCCGCGGAATTACCTTTCTATGCATCATTTCCCGTTGCAAAACAGTTGATGAATTACGATATTCAACTGGGATATAAGTCATTCAATCTTGAGGCTGTTCGTGCAGCGCTGGTCGCAGATAAACCCGTTTCGCAAAGCGACCTGAATAAAATTGAATGGGTGATGCAGTACGACACCATGCCGCCGACGCGTTATACCGCATTGCATTGGGCTGGCAAGGTAAGCGATACGGAGCGAGCAGAGATCCTGGGCTGGATTGCGAAACAGCGCGAGCAGTATTACGCCAGTAACGATACCGCCGCACAGCATCGTAATGAGCCAGTGCAGCCGATACCGGAAAGCATCCCGACTGATGCCCGTAAAGTGGCGCTGGGCTTTACGCTTTACCACGACCCGCGTATTTCCGGTGACAGCACGATTTCTTGCGCGCACTGCCACGCCCTGAATGCGGGCGGCGTGGATGGCCGCAAAACGTCAATCGGCGTAGGCGGCGCGGTTGGCCCTATCAATGCGCCGACGGTATTTAACTCGGTCTTTAACGTGGAACAATTCTGGGATGGCCGTGCGCCAACATTGCAGGCGCAGGCTGGCGGTCCACCGTTGAACCCGATCGAAATGGCGTCTAAATCCTGGGATGAAATTATCCAGAAACTGGATAAGGATCCGCAACTCAAACAAGAGTTTATCGCGGTTTATCCGCAGGGATTCAGCGGGGATAATATTACCGATGCGATTGCTGAGTTTGAGAAAACGCTGATTACGCCAAATTCACCGTTTGATAAATGGCTACGTGGTGATGAAGCGGCGTTAACTGCCCAGCAAAAACATGGCTATCAGCTGTTTAAAGATAATAAGTGTGCGACCTGTCATGGCGGTATTATTCTGGGCGGACGCTCATTTGAGCCATTGGGTTTGAAAAAGGACTTTAATTTCGGCGAGGTCACTGCCGCAGATATTGGCCGCATGAACGTCACTAATGAATTACGTGACAAACTGCGTCAGAAAGTTCCTGGTTTGCGCAACGTTGCGCTGACAGCACCTTATTTCCATCGCGGTGATGTGCCGACGCTTGATGGTGCGGTAAAACTGATGCTGCGTTATCAGGTAGGTAAAGAACTGCCGCAGGAAGATATCGACGATATCGTGGCGTTCCTCGAAAGCCTTAATGGGGTGTATACGCCGTATATGCAGGGTAAATAGACTTTGCCCTGGTCCTGATTCGGACGTAAAAAAACCGACTTCACGTCGGTTTTTTTACGCTTCAGCCCGAGTTGGTGGCTCTGGCCGAAGTGAGATAGTTATCATCTAACGCTTCAATCCTATTACCTTAACGGTACTATTGCAAGAATGCGCTGGCAGTTACGATTAAAAGAACTGTATACTTATCCAGTTACCTCTGTAACTTATCCCTTCCGGACGCGCGCTAAACGCTTTCTAAGTCCTGATCGGCGAAACGGGTGGTGCCGTTGGCCGATGCTCTGGCCGGGGTGAGATAGTTATCATCTAACAATGGAGCATGCCCCGTGACAGGCAATGGATGAGTAAGCGGGTGCATTCTCACTCCATCTGATGGAGAAAACGGGTGATTGATAAAGCAATCATCGTTCTGGGAGCGTTAATCGCGTTGCTGGAGCTGATCCGCTATCTGCTGCAACTTTTGAACTGATAGCGGAAACGTAACTAAGGGCAAAGAGCTAACCCCTCTTTGCCCTTTAACACTTATGAAGTGCGATTAACGCATAGTAACGAACTCTTCTGCCGCCGTTGGGTGAATGGCAACGGTGTTATCAAAGTCTTTCTTGGTGGCACCCATTTTCAGTGCGACCGCGAAGCCTTGCAGCATTTCATCCATCCCGAAACCAATACCGTGAATACCGACAATCTTCTCTTCCGGTCCGACGCAAACCAGCTTCATGCGGCACGGCTGGCGGTGGGTGGTAACAGCGGTATACATCGCGGTAAACGAGGATTTATACACTTTCACCTGGTCATCGCCGTGCTGTTCGCGAGCCTGCTGCTCGGTCAGGCCTACGGTACCAATCGGCGGGTGGCTGAAAACCACGGTAGGGATATTGCTGTAATCCAGATGCTCATCCGGCTTGTTGTTAAACAAACGCTCGGACAGGCGACGGCCTGCAGCGACGGCAACTGGCGTCAGCTCAACGGCACCGGTGTTATCGCCGACGGCATAAATTCCCGGAACACTGGTGTTCTGGTATTTATCCACGACGATGTAGCCTTTTTCGTTGGTTTTCACGCCAGTAACCGCCAGGTTGAAGTTGTCGGTGGCAGGTTCACGACCGATCGCCCAAATCAGGCAATCTACTGTTTCGCTACGACCATCTTCCAGTTGCAGAGTCAGGCTGCCGTCAGCGTTTTTAACAACCGCTTTCGGGATTGCGTGCGTATGCAGGGTCGGGCCTTCGGCGTTCATCACCTCAACCAGTGTGTCGACGATCATCGGATCGAAGCTGCGCAGCGGCGCGTGTTTACGCACAAACAGATGCGTTTGGGCGCCCAGGCCGTTAATCACGCCCGCCAGCTCAACGGCGATGTAACCTGCGCCGACGACCGCAACGCGTTTCGGCAGCGCGGGCAACTCAAAGAAGCCATCGGAGTCGATCCCGTATTCCACACCCGGAATGCTCGGATGGCTCGGGCGACCACCGGTGGCGATCAAAATATGATCGGCAGTAATGGTTTCACCGTTTACTTCAATGGTTTTGGCATCCACAAAACGGGCAAAGCCTTTAATCACATCGACGTTATTTTTACCCAGCACGTTGTCGTATGAGGTATGAATGCGATCAATGTAAGCGGTACGTGTGGCGATCAGTTTATCCCAATCGAACTTATTGATGGTGGTGTCGAAACCGTAATCCGGCCCGTACATGTGGATCGCTTCGCGGACCTGGGCGGCATGCCACATCACTTTTTTCGGTACGCAGCCCACGTTAACGCAGGTGCCGCCCAGTTCTTTGGCTTCAATCAGTGCGCATTTCTGGCCGTACATTGCTGCACGGTTAATGGAGGCAATACCGCCGCTGCCGCCGCCAATAGCGATGTAATCATAGTGCTTGGTCATGACCGCTCCTTCATGTTCATTGTAGGGCGGAGAAGCGTTACGCCATCCGCCAAAATATTCGCGATTGTATACCTGATATTAAAAGGTTCCACCGATGGCTGCGATTACTCAGGCACGATCCAGCTTACTGAGGTATGACCGGTTCCTGCCGGAACCAGTTTGCTGTGCAACCACGGCAGAACGCTGTTCATCTGTTGCTCCAGCTTCCACGGCGGGTTAATGACAATCATGCCTGACGCAGTCATACCACGCTGATCGCTGTCCGGGCGCACTGCCAGTTCAATTTGCAGAATTTTGCGGATGCCGGTCTCTTCCAGGTCGTGGACCATGCGCTTGATTTGCTGACGCAGAACCACCGGATACCACAGCGCATAGGTGCCGGTCGCGAAACGCTTGTAGCCTTCGTTAATACCGGTCACCACCGCCTGGTAGTCGCTTTTGATCTCGTAGGGGGGATCGATAAGGATTAACCCGCGACGGGAAACCGGCGGTAATTTCGCTTTTAGCTGCTGATAACCATCGGCCTTGGCCACGCGTGCGCGCTCATCTTTCTGAAATTCGCCGCGCAGCAGCGGAAAGTCGCTCGGGTGCAGTTCAGTTAACTGCAGGCTGTCCTGTTCGCGCAGCAACTGGCGAGCAATCAACGGAGAGCCAGGGTAGTAGCGCAACTGACCGCTACGGTTGAAGTGCTGCACCACGCCAATGTAGGGTTCCAGTTCGGCAGGCAAATCGTCCTGCTGCCAGATACGGGCGATCCCTTCCAGATATTCACCGGTACGTTCGGCATGCTCACTGCTCAGCTGATAACGGCCAGCGCCAGCATGGGTATCCAGATAGAGAAACGGTTTTTCTTTCTCTTTGAGCGACTCGATGATCAGGCTCTGGACGGTGTGTTTCAGGACGTCGGCGTGGTTGCCAGCGTGATAACTGTGGCGATAACTGAGCATGGGTAAACGTGTTCCAGGTTATAAACGTAGGCCCGAAAACAGCGCGATATCGGGCGAAAATAAAGCGTATCGCCACAGTATACAGAAAAGTCGTCACTGCCGCGAAAGCGCAACGCCTGGCATTGAAATCCTCTACACTTAACCCCATTGTACAAATTAATATGCACAGCGCCGGATACGCGCTTCATTCACTCTTTTCAACAGGACCGCGCTAATGACCAATCCATTGCTGACTCCCTTCGAACTGCCGCCGTTTTCTAAAATTCAGCCTGAGCATGTCGTGCCTGCCGTCACTAAGGCGCTGAACGATTGCCGCGAAAACGTTGAGCGAGTGGTTGCGCAGGGCGCGCCGTACACCTGGGAAAATCTCTGTCAGCCGCTGGCGGAAGTTGATGACGTGCTGGGGCGTATTTTCTCTCCGGTCAGCCATCTGAACTCGGTGAAAAACAGCCCGGAACTGCGCGAAGCCTATGAACAAACGCTGCCGCTGCTGTCTGAATACAGCACCTGGGTTGGACAACATGAAGGTCTGTATAAAGCGTATCGCGACCTGCGTGATGGCGATTATTACGCCACCCTGAGTACCGCACAGAAAAAAGCGGTCGATAATGCGCTGCGCGATTTTGAGCTTTCTGGTATTGGTCTGCCGAAGGAAAAACAGCAGCGTTATGGTGAAATCGCCACCCGCCTGTCCGAGCTCGGCAACTTGTACAGCAATAACGTCCTTGATGCCACGATGGGCTGGACGAAGTTAGTCACCGACGAAGCCGAGCTGGCAGGTATGCCGGAAAGCGCGCTGGCTGCGGCGAAGGCTCAGGCGGAAGCCAAAGAGCAGGAAGGCTATCTGTTAACGCTGGATATCCCAAGCTACCTGCCGGTGATGACCTACTGTGACAACCAGGGGCTGCGTGAAGAGATGTATCGCGCTTACTCCACGCGCGCGTCTGACCAGGGGCCGAATGCGGGCAAATGGGACAACAGCCCGATAATGGAAGAGATCCTCGCGCTGCGCCACGAACTGGCACAACTGTTGGGCTTTGAAAGCTACGCCTTTAAATCGCTGGCCACCAAAATGGCGGAAAACCCGCAGCAGGTCCTCGACTTCCTGACCGATCTGGCGAAACGCGCCCGTCCACAGGGTGAGAAAGAGCTGGCCCAGTTGCGCGCCTTTGCCAAAGCCGAATTTGGCGTTGAAGAGCTGCAGCCGTGGGATATCGCTTACTACAGCGAGAAACAAAAACAGCATCTGTACAGCATCAGCGATGAACAACTGCGCCCATATTTCCCGGAAAACAAAGCCGTTAACGGCCTGTTTGAAGTGGTTAAACGTATTTACGGCATTACCGCTAAGGAGCGCACCGATGTTGATGTCTGGCATCCGGAAGTTCGTTTCTTCGAGCTGTATGACGAAAACAACGAGCTGCGCGGCAGCTTCTACCTCGACCTGTTTGCCCGTGAACATAAACGCGGCGGGGCGTGGATGGACGACTGCGTCGGCCAGATGCGTAAAAGTGACGGCACGTTGCAAAAACCGGTCGCCTACCTGACCTGTAACTTTAACCGTCCGGTGAACGGCAAACCCGCACTGTTTACCCACGATGAAGTGATCACCCTGTTCCACGAGTTCGGTCATGGTCTGCACCACATGCTGACCCGTATCGAAACCGCCGGTGTTTCCGGGATCAACGGTGTGCCGTGGGATGCGGTCGAGCTGCCAAGCCAGTTTATGGAAAACTGGTGCTGGGAGCCGGACGCGCTGGAGTTTATCTCCGGTCATTATGAAACCGGCGAACCACTGCCGAAGGAACTGCTGGATAAAATGCTGGCGGCGAAAAACTACCAGGCAGCGCTGTTTATTCTGCGTCAGCTGGAGTTCGGCCTGTTTGATTTCCGTCTGCATGCGGAGTTTAATCCGCAACAAGGGGCGAAAATCCTCGACACGCTGGCCGAAATCAAGAAACAGGTCGCCGTGGTGCCGGGCCCAACCTGGGGCCGCTTCCCGCATGCCTTCAGCCACATTTTTGCAGGGGGCTACGCGGCGGGTTACTACAGCTATCTTTGGGCCGACGTACTGGCGGCGGATGCCTTCTCTCGCTTTGAAGATGAAGGGATTTTCAACCGTGAAACCGGACAGTCGTTCCTCGATAACATCCTCACCCGTGGCGGTTCTGAAGAGCCTATGGCGCTGTTCAAACGCTTCCGTGGCCGTGAGCCGCAGCTGGATGCGATGCTGGAGCATTACGGGATTAAAGGCTGATTATTCACGTGAAAATCTGCTTAGTCGATGAAACAGGCGCCGGAGACGGCGCCTTATCTGTTCTTGCCGCCCGTTGGGGACTGGAACACGATGAAGATAACCTGATGGCGCTGGTGATGACGACAGCACATCTGGAACTGCGCAAACGCGATGAACCCAAGCTCGGCGGTATCTTCGTCGATTTTGTTGGCGGCGCAATGGCTCACCGGCGCAAGTTTGGTGGCGGTCGCGGCGAAGCGGTGGCGAAAGCGGTCGGTATTAAAGGCGATTACCTGCCGGATGTGGTTGATGCCACTGCCGGGCTGGGGCGCGATGCGTTCGTGCTGGCCTCGGTGGGCTGTCGTGTGCGGATGCTGGAACGAAATCCGGTGGTCGCTGCGCTGCTTGATGATGGCCTGGCGCGGGGCTATGCGGACCCGGAAATCGGCCCGTGGCTGCAGGAACGTTTACAGCTAATCCACGCCTCAAGCCTGACGGCATTAACCGATATCACGCCACGCCCGCAGGTGGTCTATCTCGATCCGATGTTCCCACATAAGCAGAAAAGTGCGCTGGTTAAGAAAGAGATGCGCGTGTTTCAGTCGCTGGTGGGGCCGGACCTCGACGCCGATGGGCTGCTGGAGCCGGCACGTCAATTGGCCACTAAACGCGTGGTAGTGAAGCGCCCGGACTACGCGCCACCGCTGGCGGATGTCGCCACGCCGAACGCGGTAGTTACGAAAGGGCATCGGTTTGATATTTATGCGGGGACGGCGTAGTTTCCAGGCCGGATAAGGCGGTAGCCGTATCCGGCATTACGGCTTAAACAAACGGCGCGTACGGATCGGCAACTTCAAACGCTGCCGCACGCTCTGCCTTCGGCGGGTAAATCAGCTCGCTGACAATCGACACCTTCAGCTTTTTCGCTTCTGCTCGCGTCAGTTTCACCTGTTGGTCCCATCCTTCGGTATACACCGCGCCCCACGCGCCGAGATCCAGACAGGTGACGTACATTTCCTGGCGATACGGCAGTGGTGCCACGTTCAGCAAGCTGGCGGCGGCATTGTTACCGGCGAATTTACCCAGCAAAATGGCGTGCTGGCAGGTCATCAGCGCATGATTGCCTTTGTCATCGGTGGCCGCATAGGCGACGTCACCGGTGGCGTAGATATCCTCATGGCCCACCACCTGCAGATTGCCGTTTACATGCAGTCGACCCTGACGATCGCGCGGGGCGTTAATCTGCCCGGTCAGGCTGCTAGCCTGAACACCGACGGTCCAGATAACCGTTTGAGAGGCAATAACCTGCCCATCTTTCAGCGTGACGCCGCAGGCATCCACGCACTCTACTTCCGCATTAACCAGCCATTCAACGCCCAGTTCAGCGGAGGCTTCGATAATCACGTCGCGTAATTCCTGGCTCCAGCGTCCGCCAGGCTGAGCACCGCGCTCAACTACGACAATTCTGGTCTTAGCATCAGTACCCAAAATCTCGCGCAGACGGCCCGGTAATTCCAGCGCCATCTCAATCCCGGTAAAGCCGCCACCGCAGACCACGACCGTATTGCGAGCCTCGCTCTCTGGCTGCTGCGCCAGATCCTTAATGTGTTGCTCCAGTACGGCGGCGCTTTCGAGCTGGTCGAGGTCAAACGCGTACTCGGCAGCACCGGCAACGGCGTCGCGGTTTACGTGACTGCCGCTGGCGAGTACCAGGCGGTCGTAGCGGCGTAAATGAATTTCACCGTTGGCATCTTGCCAACTGACTTCTTTAGAGTCCGGGAGGATCTGCTCGACGTGACCTTGCAGGAAGTTGACGCCAGTGACGTCAAACAAGGGTTGCAGCGGTGCGACCAGGGTTTGAACGGCGCTTTCATAAAAGCGCGGGCGGACACGCAGCTCTGGCTGTGGCGCAATCACTGTAATATCAATGGGCTGCTGGTGTTTGTCCGCCAGTCGCGCGGCGCTTAATGCTGCCCACATACCGGCAAAGCCGGCGCCCACGATCAGAATTTGTTTATGCATTGGTTTTTTCTCACTGGTGACTACGAATTATTTACTCGGATTTTATTTGTCGTAGTTAAGGATTGCAATGCGATCGAGATCCTTTTTGCCTTAAAGGGTGGGAGTTTTTATTATCTGTTTGATAAATATGTATTTAAATTTTAATTGTGAAGAGGGGTACTTTGCTGTCTGGAATGAGTGAAACGAAAAAGCTACAATCAACTCAGATTAATTTTGGCTGAGATAAGAGAATGGCATTCTACAGTTCCGGGGTTGAGTACGGTATTCATAGCCTGATGTGTATGGTCGACAGTAAGGGCGACGCGCGGGATATGAGCGTGCGGGAAATTGCCGAACTGCAAAGCGTACCGTATGACTATCTGGCGAAAATTTTCACCCGTCTGTCGAAAGCGGGCCTGGTACGCAGCATTGAGGGTAAGGGCGGTGGTTTCCAGTTGGCTAAACCCGCTGAACACATCACGGTGCTGGATGTGGTGAATGCCATTGATGGCGATAAACGCATCTTTGAATGTCGTGAAATTCGCCAGCGGCTGGCGGTATTTGAGGAACATCCGCCCCAGTGGGCCTGTGAAGGCATTTGTGGTGTACGTTCGGTAATGGACATGGCCCAGCAGCGGATGGAAGAAGCGCTCGGTCAGCATACGATACTGGACTTGGCGCGCAAAATGTACCGCAAAGCGCCGGACACCTTTGTGGTGGAAGTGCAAGAGTGGATAGACGCGCGTAAAGGGTAGTGAGTGAAAATGCCCGATAGCGCAAGGCGATCGGGCATTTTGAATGTAGGCCGGATTGGGCAATAGCCTCCATCCGGCACTGAAGGTTATTGCTCGGTGCTTGGCGTATTAATCATGCGGTTCAGCCATGGCACCATAATCGCCATCACCACCGTTACGGCCAGGGTCACCAGACCAATCTTACTGAAGACGTTGGTGTAGATAGGCAACGTTTGCAGCGGGTCGGTGATGTTCTCAGGTACAGCGGTGAACGTCGCGACATAACCCCCCATCAGGAAGGCGGCGGCCTGCGTCAGGAACCACATCCCGAGAATGAAGCCCATCAGATGCTGCGGCACGAGAGCGGCGACCATCGCCAGTCCCAGGGCGCTAATCAGTAGTTCTCCCAGGCTCTGGAACAGATACACCAGCACGATAAACCACGGCGATGTCAGCCCCTGCGCATCAGCAAACCACATCCCGGCAGCGGCGGCCGTCAGGAAGCCCAACGAGCACAGGAACATACCGAGCGTAAATTTCATCGGCATGGTCAGGTCTTTGCCTTTGTTTCCCAGACGGGTATAGATTGCGGCCAGCACCGGACTCGCCAGTACCACCCAGAACGGGTTCAATGCCTGGAAGCTTACCGGGTTGATGGCGAAACCAAGAATTTCATGATGCACGTTATTGATAGCAAAGAAGTTCAGCGAAGTTGGCATCTGCGCGTACAGCACGTAGAACACCACCGCTTCCAGCATCAGGATAAAGGCCACGAACATCTTGTTGCGCCCGGTTTTATCCAGTTTGAATGCCTGACGAAAGAAGATGATGGTCACGGCAATCGACAGGACGATCAGCACCAGGTTGGCAATCTGCACGTTGTGCATCAGCCAGGCACAGATAAATACCATCACTACCGTACCAGCCAGCACGTACAGCAGATTCCGGAAATTCAGCGGCTTATGGTCCGGCTCTGAACCGATATTCTTCACCATTCCACGGCAGGCAAAGTAGACCAACAGCGCGACAATAAGCCCGGCCCCACACAGGTTGTAGGTCACCGCGTAGCCAAACTTATCAGCAATCACCGGTGCCAGCGACAGCGATAGTAGCGAGCCGATGTTAATCGACATATAAAACAGAGTGAAAGCCCCGTCCAGACGAGCGTCTTTCGGTGGATAGCATTTTGACAGCAGGCTTGCCGGGTTGGCTTTAAAAAGCCCGTTACCGACGGCAATGGTACCCAAAGCAATAAAGATCAGATCGGGCTTAAGCAGTGACATCCCGGTCATGAAGTAGCCTATCGCCAGCACAATGGCGCCAAGCACCAGCGTGCGCTTGGTGCCTAAAAGGTGGTCGCCGACGTAGCCGCCGATCGAGATCAGGCCGTAGACCAGCGCGGCAAATGCACCAAAGGTGACAAACGCCTGTTCCTGCGAAAAGCCGAGCTGCTTAACAAAAAATACCGCCAGGATGCCCTGAACGCCGTAATAGCCAAATCGTTCCCATAATTCCACAAAGAAGATCATGAAGAACGGACGAGGTTGCTGCAGCAAGCCCGTAGGTGCAGTTTTATTCATATTCCATCGCCTTTCAAAGCCATCCCGAAAAGTATGAACGCGTATGCTTAAACGCGCCGAAAAAGTCTTATTTTGTTATAGACTGCGGTTATTGACCGCAAGCGTAGAGTATTATAGAGATAGTTTTCGATCCAATTAGTTGATCACACTAATTATGATTTATTTGTTGGATTGATGTACTAATTGAGTCTGGATGATAAAAACAAAAACGCCCGCACAGGCGGGCGTTTACAGGCTTTACGACTTGCAGCGCGCCGGGTTATCTCCCGACGGTCAGCGTTTTATGCTTCTTCGTCGTCACGCAACGGAACAATCAACATGTCGACGTGGACGGTGTTGATCAGTTGGCGTGCGGAGGACATCAGTTTGCTCCAGAAATCCTGGTGGTGGCCACAAACGACCAGATCCATGTCGTATTTTTTGATGGCATCAACCAGAACCTGACCCAGGTCGCCGCTACCGCTCAGGGTTTCGGTGATAGGGTAGCCTGCATTTGTGGAAAGCTCGGTTAGCGCGTGGTGGGTTTCTTCAGAAATGCGTTTCTGCATGTCGCCCAGATTCACGTCGATAAGCCCGGTGTACAGGTCGGAATAGTTTACGTCAACGTGGATAAGGGAGACTTTAGCATTGTAAGGCCGCGCCATAGAGACCGCTTTTTCAACCAGAACTTTGCTTTCCGGAGAAAGATCAACCGCGATAAGAATGTGTTTATAAGCCATAGTGTTACTCCTTCCATAAGTTGTCGATGACTAGCCTGCTGGCATTTACCTGCCGCCGCGTCATCCGCGTCCTGCGAACCTTGCGCGCGGGGCTAGCCCAGTCGTAAAAACGTACCATATAAGGACTATCCTTACATTATAGCGACCAGGATAATCCGTCAATCCACCTTGCTTGCCAAGCAGTTAAATAAATTTTTTAGTTAATTGCATTGATAGCGATTAACCTTCTGGCAAAAAAATTAACTAATCTCCTACACTATCTAGAGAGGCGTTCGGATGCGTGATACTAATACGAACGGTTCGACAGAACTCTTCACTGAATGATTTGGCAGGGTATCGGGGAGCGGTAGTCCCGGAAAGGAGTTCCGTGGGCGGGTCGCCGGGGAGGAGGTATGATTAGCACCATTGCATTGTTCTGGGCTTTATGTGTCGTTTGCATTGTTAATATGGCGCGCTATTTTTCTTCGTTACGCGCACTGTTAGTGGTACTTCGTGGTTGCGATCCATTGCTTTACCAGTATGTAGATGGTGGGGGCTTTTTTACCTCGCATGGGCAACCAAACAAGCAGATGCGTCTGGTGTGGTATATCTACGCTCAGCGTTACCGCGATCATCATGATGATGAGTTTATTCGCCGCTGTGAGCGGGTTCGCGGTCAGTTCATTCTCACCAGCGCGCTATGTGGCCTGGTGCTAATCAGCATGATTGCGCTGATTATCTGGCACTGATGCCAACGACAGATACAAAAAAAGCGGGCCAGTTTTCTGACCCGCTTTTTTTCCGTGCATTCGCTTAGATAAGCTTCAGAGAGAGCCAGTAAAGCCCGCCGGAAAGAAGAATTGCGGCTGGCAGGGTGAAGACCCAGGCCATCAGAATGCTGGTCACCGTTTTACGCTGTAAACCGCCGCCATCAACAACCATCGTTCCTGCAACGGAAGAGGAGAGAACGTGCGTGGTGGAAACAGGCATACCGGTGTAGCTGGCGAGACCGATAGAGACTGCGGCGGTCATCTGCGCCGACATCCCCTGAGCATAGGTCATGCCTTTCTTACCGATTTTCTCACCGATAGTCGTCGCCACACGACGCCAGCCAATCATGGTACCAATGCCCAGCGCCAGTGCGACGGCCATAATGATCCAGATAGGTGCATACTCAATGGTGCTCAGCATGTCAGCTTTCAGTTTCTTCAGCAGACGCTGGTCGTCAGCGCTTACGCCAGGCAGTTTCACCACTTTATCGGTGGTATCAGAGATGCACAGCATAATGCGACGCAGTTGACCGCGCTGTTCAACGCTTAACTTGTCGAAAGTTTCCAGATTCGCCAGCATACCTTTCGCACGCTCCAGCGCGTTAATAGTATTAGCCGGGTGACAATGGAACTCGTTAGCTTGCGTTGGTGCGCCCACTTCCGGAGATGGAATCAACTGATCCACGCCGGTGGCTTGCTTCAGCAGGTCAGGGCGTTGCTGGAAGAAGATTTCGACGTTATTGATTGCATCGCGGGTACGGGTAATTTCGTAACCGGAAGCATTCATATTTACTACGAAACCAGCGGGGGCGACGCCAATCAGCACCAGCATCACCAGACCAATGCCTTTCTGCCCGTCGTTAGCGCCATGAGAGAACGCTACGCCGATAGCGGAGAGGATCAGTGCAATACGCGTCCAGAACGGCGGCTTTTTCTTACCGTCTTTCTTTTCACGTTCTGCTGGCGTCAGGTGGATACGGGCACGTTTTTTCGTACCGCTCCAGTAGCGACGCAGAATGAAAATGAGACCACCTGCAACCACCAGACCGACAATCGGCGAGATGATAAGCGAGGCAAAAATACCCATTACTTTCGGAATGTTAAGTGCATCTACCACAGAAGTGCCGGTCATCAGCGCATTGGTTAAACCAATACCGATAATGGCACCAATTAGCGTGTGGGAGCTGGATGCAGGCAAACCAAAGTACCAGGTACCCAGGTTCCAGATAATTGCTGCCAGCAGCATGGAGAACACCATGGCGAGGCCATGTGACGATCCCATATTGAGCAGCAGATCCGTTGGCAGCATATGCACGATGGCATATGCCACGCTGAGACCGCCCAGCAAAACACCAAAGAAGTTGAACACCGCAGCCATGACCACCGCCAATTGCGAACGCATTGCACGGGTATAGATCACGGTTGCGACAGCATTTGCTGTATCATGGAAGCCGTTAATCGCTTCGTAGAACAGCACAAAAGCCAGAGCAAGCAATAGTAAAAGCCCGGTATGTAAATCCAGGCCAGCAAACAAATGTAGCATAGGACGTTACGCCATTTTGAGGACATGAACGCGGCGCATTATCAGTGACTTTGGCGGCGCGGGCAAAGTGAAATATAGAGTTTTTTTGATTTGTCTCCTGCTTTGTTTTACACCACTAAAGAATTATCCTATATATTTCAGATAAATACCCTTTATCGATAGTTTGGTGCTGGTGCGACCACTGAGGAATCTTTACAATTCACACCCGCTTTTTTGAGAGGATCGCAACGTGGAAAGGTTTGATACCGTTATTATAGGCGCTGGCGCAGCAGGTATGTTTTGTGCCGCGCAGGCAGGACAAGCAGGTAGTCGTGTACTGCTGATTGATAATGGTAAAAAGCCTGGACGTAAGATTCTCATGTCTGGCGGGGGCCGATGCAACTTTACCAACCTTTATGTCGAACCGGCCGCATATTTGAGCCAAAACCCGCATTTTTGCAAATCGGCGCTGGCGCGTTATACGCAGTGGGATTTTATCGATCTGGTGGGCAAACACGGCATTGCCTGGCATGAAAAAACGCTGGGTCAGCTGTTTTGTGATGATTCCGCCCAACAAATTGTCGATATGCTGGTGGCGGAATGCGAAAAAGGTAACGTAACTATGCGGTTACGTAGCGAAGTCCTGAGCGTCGGGCGAGAGGGTGATGCTTTCATCCTCGAATTGAACGGGATGACCGTGGGCACGAAAAAGCTGGTTATTGCCTCTGGTGGTCTCTCTATGCCGGGTCTGGGCGCGACGCCGTTTGGTTATAAAATTGCCGAGCAGTTCGGCCTGAACGTATTGCCAACGCGCGCAGGTCTGGTGCCTTTCACCTTACACAAGCCGCTGCTGGAGCAGCTTCAGGTTCTCTCTGGCGTATCCGTTTCCTCCGTTATCACCGCCGAGGACGGCACCGTCTTTCGTGAAAATCTGCTCTTTACGCACCGTGGGCTTTCTGGCCCGGCCGTGCTGCAGATTTCCAGTTTTTGGCAACCTGGTGAATTTGTCAGCATTAATTTGTTGCCAGATGTTGACCTCGCGAGCTTCCTCGATGACCAACGCAGTGCTCATCCTAACCAGAGCTTAAAGAACACCCTGGCAATGCAGTTGCCAAAGCGGCTGGTGGAATGTTTGCAACAGCTTGGACAAATCCCGGATGTTTCGCTTAAGCAGCTTAATGTGCGCGATCAGCAAACGTTGGTCGAGACACTAACCGAGTGGCGGGTACAGCCGAACGGTACGGAAGGGTATCGTACCGCTGAAGTCACGTTGGGCGGCGTTGATACCAATGAGCTTTCATCGCGCACGATGGAAGCACGTAAAGTGCCGGGACTCTATTTTATCGGCGAAGTGATGGACGTCACCGGTTGGCTGGGCGGCTATAACTTCCAGTGGGCATGGTCGAGTGCCTGGGCGTGCGCGCAGGATTTGGCGCCAGCCTGACTGTGATGCCCGACAACCTGAGCTGTCGGGCGTTATCATTAGTTCAGACCCAGAAAATACTGGGCGATTTTAAAGTAGATAATTAACCCAGTACCGTCGATAAGCGTGGCGATAAACGGGGCCGAAACCACGGCGGGATCAATGCCGATACGCTTGAGCACCATGGGGATCACTGATGACACCACGGCGCTCCACAGCGTAATGCAAACCAGCGTCAGGCTGACGATCAGCGTGATTTCCATGCCGATACCCATCATCCACGCGCGCAAGCACCCTGCCAGACCCAGCGTCAGAGCGATCAGCAGCGAAGTTGAAACTTCTTTGCGGATTACCCGGCCCATATCGCGCAGCCGCACTTCCCCCAGCGCCATTGAACGTACCAGCGTCGAAGTGATCTGCGTACCGCTGTTGCCACCAGTACCAATTAATAGCGGAATAAAAAAGGCCAGGGCAATCGCGGATTCCAGCGCTTCTTCAAAATGCTGAAGCACGCTGCTGGTATAGGCTTCTGCGACAAACAGCAGCAGGAGCCAGACCGAACGTTTTTTCCACAATGTCCACGGACTAATTTCCAGATAGGGTTTTTCCAGCGGCAGCGTGGCGCCCTGAAGCTGAACGTCTTCGGTAACATCATCTTCCTGTAGATGAGCGATCTCTTTTTCCATCAGACAACCAATCAGCTCGCCTTTCTCAACGACAGCAACCAGGTCGACTTCGCGTTCGGCTAACTCGGCAACGACCTGCGCCCGTTCATCATCAGGCTTTACATGAAATAAACAGCTGTCCGTAAGATGGTTGATGTTAAGCGACGTATCTTTTTCCTGTAATAAGCGCTTGATGGATAACACCCCGCGCAGCGCTTTTCCTGCCACAACAAAGACCTGGCCTGGAATATCATCTGTTGTGAGTTGGGAAACAAAGTATTCGCGAGCGCCGTTCACGCTGAGATGGTCGGGCAGAGTAATAAAATCGGTGCGCATATATTGCGCGATAGCGTCGCCATTGAAATCCGGCATAGGATGATGGGCGGCGCAGAGTGGCATAGATGACATGATGTAATTCCCTATAAAAAATCTCTCATAGGGGCGAACAAGACAGGGGTTAGCGCAGGCAGATCCCTACGTCCTGGTTTTAGCACTGAACAACGTATCTGTCCGATGGTGAAATCGTCAGAAGTTACCTTGGCAACACCTTGATTCGATGGATGCCTGTATTTCCCTGAGTGGTCTCTCTCGATACCAGCAGGGCGGTAACTTGTATTTGAACAGGAGCCTCGCCATAACGAGATCGGTAAATGAGCCGCTATTATAGGGATGCCTAATCATTGATTATGTTTATAGTTGCGATTGTTTATCAATCGTTGATATACGAAATATTCCTTGTGCCAGGTCTGAACTGGAAACGACAACCGAATAGACATATTGAATCCAGGTGTTAGTATTCAATAGACAACAGTTATGAGTATGCGTGTTTCATTTCCGGCCAGGAACGCTGATGATGACAACATTACTACCCGATTTCACAGCATTTTCGTCACTCACGTCCTTCGCGGTGTGCGTTGCTTTCACGCCTGTCCGCACTCTGGCCATTATTTCTCATTCCTTCTCATCCCGGATGGAATCTCCCGCTGAATAGCTGTTCAGTGGGCTTTGTGACACGCATCGTTTGATAACAGGGATTACGGCGGGTCGGATATGGATAAGATTAAGCGTCATCTGGTGTGGTGGGGCGCGGGTATTGTGGTAGCGGTTGCCGCAATAGCGTGGTGGATGTTACGTCCTGCGGGAATTCCGGAAGGTTTCGCGGCCAGCAACGGCAGAATTGAAGCTACCGAAGTGGATATTGCCACCAAGATTGCCGGACGAATTGACACAATCCTCGTCTCGGAAGGGCAGTTCGTTCGCCAGGGCGACGTGCTGGCGAAAATGGATACCCGTGTGCTGCAGGAGCAGCGACTGGAAGCTGTCGCGCAAATCAAAGAAGCCGAAAGCGCGGTGGCGGCGGCACGAGCGCTGCTGGAACAGCGGCAAAGTGAAATGCGCGCCGCGCAGTCGGTGGTAAAGCAGCGCGAGGCGGAACTGCAATCGGTCTCTAAACGTCACGTACGTTCCCGCTCGCTGTCCCAGCGTGGGGCTGTGTCTGAGCAACAGCTGGATGACGACAGGGCTGCGGCGGAAAGCGCGCGCGCGGCGCTGGAATCCGCAAAGGCGCAGGTCTCTGCGGCAAAAGCCGCGATTGAAGCCGCCCGCACCAGCATTATTCAGGCGCAAACCCGCGTAGAAGCCGCGCAGGCCACCGAACGTCGTATTGCAGCTGATATTGATGACAGCGAACTGAAAGCCCCGCGCGATGGTCGCGTACAGTACCGCGTAGCCGAACCGGGTGAGGTCCTTTCCGCGGGGGGGCGCGTGCTGAATATGGTCGATCTCAGTGATGTTTACATGACGTTCTTCTTACCGACTGAACAGGCCGGTTTATTAAAGATTGGCGGTGAAGCCCGCCTGGTGCTGGACGCCGCGCCGGATCTGCGTATTCCGGCGACCATCAGCTTTGTGGCAAGCGTGGCGCAGTTCACGCCGAAAACGGTCGAAACCAGCGATGAACGACTGAAGCTGATGTTCCGTGTTAAAGCGCGTATCCCGCCAGAACTGTTGCAGCAGCATCTGGAGTATGTGAAAACCGGTCTACCGGGCATGGCGTGGGTGCGTGTCGATGAAAATCGCCCCTGGCCTGACGACCTGGTCGTGAGGTTGCCGCAATGACGCATCTGGCGCGCCTTCCCGTTCCTCCCGTGGCGCACCTTGACGGCGTGAGTCAGCATTACGGGAAAACGGTAGCGCTGAACAATATCACGCTGGATATTCCCGCCCGCTGTATGGTGGGGCTGATTGGTCCGGATGGCGTCGGAAAATCGAGTCTGCTGTCGCTCATCTCCGGCGCGCGGGTCATTGAACACGGCAACGTGATGGTGCTGGGCGGCGATATGCGTGACCCGAAACATCGCCAGGATGTCTGTCCGCGTATTGCCTGGATGCCGCAGGGATTAGGGAAAAACCTGTACCATACGTTGTCGGTATATGAGAACGTCGATTTCTTTGCCCGGCTGTTTGGTCATGACAAAGCGGAACGCGAAGCGCGGATAACCGAGCTGCTGAACAGCACCGGACTGGCGCCGTTTCGCGACCGTCCCGCCGGGAAACTCTCAGGTGGGATGAAGCAAAAGCTGGGACTGTGCTGCGCGTTAATTCACGACCCGGAACTGTTAATTCTCGATGAACCCACCACCGGGGTCGATCCGCTGTCCCGCGCCCAGTTCTGGGATCTGATTAACAGCATTCGCCAGCGGCAGACCAACATGAGCGTGCTGGTTGCGACCGCCTACATGGAAGAAGCCGAGCGCTTTGACTGGCTGGTGGCGATGAACGCCGGGGAAGTATTAGCCACCGGGAGCGCCCAGCAGCTGCGTGAACAAACCAACAGCGACACGCTGGAGCAGGCGTTTATCGCGCTGTTACCCGAAGCCCAGCGTCAGGCGCATAAGCCGGTGGTGATCCCGCCGTATCACGCTGAACACGAAGAGATTGCTATTGAAGCGAAAGATCTGACTATGCGCTTCGGTAAGTTTGTTGCCGTTGACCACGTTAACTTTCGTATTCCGCGCGGGGAGATCTTCGGTTTTCTCGGCTCCAACGGGTGCGGTAAATCCACCACCATGAAGATGCTCACTGGTCTGCTGCCCGCAAGCGAAGGTGAGGCATGGTTGTTTGGGCAAGCGGTAGATCCGAAGAATATCGATACCCGCAGCCGGGTAGGCTATATGTCGCAGGCGTTTTCGCTTTACAGCGAGCTGACCGTGCGGCAAAACCTTGAGCTGCACGCGCGACTGTTCCATATCACCGAGGCAGAAATCCCGGGACGGGTACAAGAGATGAGCGAGCGCTTTTCGCTGACCGATGTCGAAGACGCGTTGCCTGGCGCGCTGCCCTTGGGGATCCGTCAACGCCTGTCGCTGGCGGTGGCGGTGATCCATCGTCCGGAAATGCTCATTCTTGATGAGCCGACCTCCGGGGTCGATCCGGTGGCGAGGGACATGTTCTGGCAACTGATGGTCGATCTGTCGCGGCAGGACAAAGTGACCATTTTTATCTCCACCCACTTTATGAACGAAGCGGAGCGCTGCGACCGGATGTCGCTGATGCACGCCGGAAAAGTACTCGCCAGCGGCACGCCGCAGGAACTGGTGAAACAGCGTGGTGCCGCCAGTCTGGAAGAGGCGTTTATCTCCTGGTTACAGGAAGCGGCAGGCCCGGTACCGGAAGCTCAGTTACCGCCAGCCAATGTTCCGAAAGCGCATGAAAATAGTCAGCCGCCGCGGCAGGGCTTTAGCCTACGGCGCTTGTTTAGCTACAGCCGACGTGAAGCGCTGGAGCTGCGACGTGACCCGGTTCGTTCAACGCTGGCGCTGATGGGCACAGTGATCCTGATGCTGATCATGGGCTACGGCATCAGCATGGATGTGGAAAACCTGCGTTTTTCGGTGCTCGATCGTGACCAGACCGTCAGCAGCCAGGCGTGGACGCTCAATCTGGCGGGATCGCGTTATTTTATCGAACAGCCGCCGCTCACCAGTTATGACGAGCTGGACAAACGGATGCGTTCGGGCGAAGTAGCGGTAGCAATAGAGATCCCGCCAAACTTTGGCCGCGATATCGCGCGTGGCACGCCGGTGAAGATTGGCGTCTGGGTCGATGGCGCAATGCCGAGCCGTGCTGAAACGGTCAGAGGCTATGTGCAGGCGATGCACCAGACCTGGCTACAGGACGTGATGGCACGTCAACCCAATGCCAGAGGGCAAAACGGGCTGATGACCATTGAAACTCGCTATCGCTACAACCCCGATGTGAAGAGTTTGCCGGCGATTGTTCCAGCAGTCATCCCGCTGCTGCTGATGATGATCCCTTCTATGCTCAGCGCCTTGAGCGTGGTGCGCGAGAAAGAACTTGGATCGATTATCAACCTGTACGTTACGCCCACCACCCGCAGCGAGTTTTTACTCGGTAAACAGTTGCCTTACATCGTGCTGGGCATGCTGAACTTCCTGCTGCTGTGCGCGCTATCGGTGTTTGTGTTCGGCGTCCCGCATAAGGGCAGCTTTATGACCCTGACGCTGGCCGCGCTGCTGTACGTCACCATTGCCACCGGGCTTGGGCTATTCATCTCCACGTTTATGAAAAGCCAGATCGCGGCCATTTTTGGTACGGCAATTATTACGCTGATCCCGGCGACGCAGTTTTCCGGGATGATTGACCCGGTCGCCTCGCTCGAAGGGCCTGGACGCTGGATTGGCGAAATTTACCCGACCAGCCATTTTCTGACCATCGCGCGCGGGACGTTCTCTAAAGCGCTGGATCTGACGGATCTCTGGCAGCTGTTTATGCCGCTGGCGATAGCCATTCCGGTGGTGATTGGTTTGAGCGTATTACTGCTGAAAAAACAGGAGGGGTGATGCGCCGACTACGTAATATTTATAACCTCGGTATCAAAGAGTTACGCAGCCTGCTAGGCGACAAGGCGATGCTGACGTTGATTGTCTTCGCCTTCACGATTTCGGTTTACTCCTCCGCCACCGTCCTTCCGGGCTCGTTGCACCTGGCACCGATTGCCATCGCCGATATGGACCAGTCGCAGTTGTCGAATCGGATTGTGAACAGCTTTTATCGCCCGTGGTTTTTACCGCCGGAGATGATCACCGCCGATGAGATGGATGCCGGGCTGGATGCCGGACGCTATACCTTCGCCGTGAATATTCCGCCTGATTTTCAGCGTGATGTGTTGGCCGGGCGTCAGCCGGATATTCAGGTTAACGTCGATGCCACGCGGATGAGCCAGGCTTTTACCGGCAACAGCTATATCCAGAACATCATCAGCGGCGAGGTGAACAGCTTTGTGGCCCGTTACCGTGACAACAGTGAGCCGCCGGTGGCGCTGGAAATGCGCATGCGCTTTAACCCCAATCTGGAACCTGCACGCTTCGGTGCGGTGATGGCAATTATCAACAACATCACCATGCTGGCGATTGTGCTCACTGGCTCGGCGCTAATTCGCGAGCGCGAGCACGGGACAATAGAACATCTGCTGGTGATGCCGGTGACGCCGTTTGAGATCATGATGGCAAAAATCTGGTCGATGGGGTTGGTGGTGCTGGTGGTTTCCGGTCTGTCGCTGATGCTGATGGTAAAAGGCGTGCTCGGCGTACCAATTGAGGGATCGATTCCTCTGTTTATGCTGGGGGTGGCGCTGAGCCTGTTCGCAACCACTTCGATCGGTATTTTTATGGGCACGCTGGCGCGCTCTATGCCGCAGCTGGGACTGCTGATGATTCTGGTGTTGTTGCCGTTACAGATGCTCTCCGGCGGCTCCACACCGCGTGAAAGCATGCCGCAGGTGGTGCAGGACATCATGTTGACGATGCCAACGACGCATTTTGTGAGTCTCGCGCAGGCGATACTTTACCGTGGCGCAGGGTTCGGTATTGTCTGGCCGCAGTTCCTGACGTTGCTGGCGATTGGTAGTGCGTTCTTCATGATAGCGCTGCTGCGCTTTAGAAAGACGATTGGTACGATGGCGTAAACATCCGGCACAGGCACTCACTCTTCTTTCGGCAGGCACTGCAAATGACCGTGGCGCACCCCGCGTTGGGAGATCACGTCATCGGCAAAATGTTGCACATCGCCCATGTCGCCTTTTAGTACGGCGATTTCCAGGCAGTCGTCATGGTTGATGTGCACGTGCAGTGTAGCGACCGACAAATCGTGGTGGTGATGCTGGGTCGAAACAATGCGGCTCGCCAGGTCACGCTTCTCATGCTCATAAACATACGAAAGCACCGCGAACCCTTGTGTGCCGTGCTCCTGGGTCGTTTCCTGCGCCAGTGCGCCGCGCAGAATATCGCGGATCGCTTCGGAACGGTTGTGGTAGCCACGGCGTTGGCTCAGGCCGTCGAGCGTTTCTAATAAATCGTCATCAAGTGTGATGGTGATACGTTGCATCAGATTTCAACCTTACGATATTGCGCGGCGGCGCACGGGAATGAAAGTGTTACAGCCTTTGTACGGCGTCGGCGGTCAGGGTAAACGGCGTTGGCGTGCATACCGCCAGGCTCAGGGTGTCAAACTGGCACTGGCTGACAGAGAGCGAGGAAGTTAGCGCGGTACTGTCGACGCTGACAATTTGCCAGGCGCTGCCGCCGCGCTGTTTAACGATAGCTTCTTTACGCGTCCAGATGCGCCAGAATGCTGCCAGTTGCTGCTCCGGGTGTTCAGCCTCGACTTCGGCATGTTCTCCGAGACTGAATACCGTATTTGCCAGCGTTTGCCAGTTATCTTGTGGGCGGACGACTTCAATATCGCAGCCGACTTCCCCTTCGTCGCTGAGCAGCAGGGCGATATCATCGCCGCTGTGGCTGAGATTGAACCACAACGGGGTGTCGGCGGAAAAAGCCGGTTTTCCTTGCTCACCGTAGACGATGTCCGGTAATGGTGAAAGAACATGGGAAAGCAGCACCCGGCCTGCAATCCAGCGCGCACGGTGAGCTCCTTGTGGGGCTTGTTCACTCAGTGCGTTGGGCAGTGCGTCAGTGCTTAAAACAGAAACTTTCCCAAGAACGATCCGGTACATATCAGGGCTAACCTTTAGTAATAATGGGGTTGTGTACCATTCTTCACATGCTGTTTGCAAGTTTATCCAGGCAATCGGCTTTTGGGCCTGCCGGGTCCAAGCAAAATTGCCAGTTTGCTGCCGCCTGTGGTCGTTTCCATCCAGATTTTACATACGCTGGTTAACGGCACAGAGAGCAGCATGCCTACCGGGCCGAGTAGCCATCCCCATACCAACAGAGAGAGGAAGACGATAAGCGTCGATAATCCCAAGCGATGTCCCATCATGCGAGGCTCGAGGATATTGCCAATCACCATATGCACCACCAGGAACAGCGCGCCAACCAGCACACATTCGTAAATGCCGTTGAACAGTAGCGCCTGGATCATGGGCGGGACGGCGGAAATGACCGAGCCAATGTTGGGCACGTAGTTTAGCAAGAAGGCTAGTACGCCCCACATCAGAGCAAACTGAATCCCCATCAGCGCCAGCCCCAACCAGACGATAGCGCCGGTCCATAGGCTGAGCAACGTTTTCAGCGCCAGATAGTGAGATACACCCTTGAGCGCCCGATGCAGCCCCGCAATATGGATTTGTGGGTTGTTCAGCGCAAAGCGCAGCTTATAAGGAACATGACGCACCTCAAACAGCATAAAGACGACCGTCATTACCAGCAGAACAACGCTGGCCATGGCGCCGGAAAGACTTGTCATCAGCGTGGTGGTGAAGGTCATTATTTTGTCGGAGTCCATGCGTTGTAGCATGCGCTCCGGGGACATATGCAGATTTAGAAAGGGAAGCATCTCTTGCAGATGCAGGACCTTGCGCGTCAGCTCCTTATTGTATTTGGGCAGCATGGCCATGAATTCAGTGATCGAAGATGCCAGAACGCCGACCAGTGCCGTGAGGACGATCAGCATGACCACTACCACGAGCGTAATGGCTACCGGGCGGCTTACTCCCCGGCGAATAAACCAGGTGACCAGCGGATTCAATACAATGGCAAAAAAGAGGGCCAGCAGCAGCTGTACAATGATATCCGCCGCAGCATGAATACCCGCGAGGATCACCACCAGAGCAGCCAGTTTGAGTAAAATGTGCAAACCCGTTTTATCGGGCTGAGCAGTTGTCATATTTTCTTCCTGTTTGCGTTTTGCATTAAGTGTAGCGGCTGGCTTGCGGCTGAGATTCCTAAACTGACTGCTGATTTCTGTGCGGCAACATGGTAGAAATGAAACACTGTTGTGAAAACGTGGTGACCCTCCATGCCCGAACCCGTCGCTGAACCGACGCTGAGCGGTTTACGCCTTAATCTGCGTATTGTCTCTGTGGTGATGTTCAACTTCGCCAGCTATCTGACCATCGGCCTGCCGCTCGCGGTATTGCCGGGCTATGTCCATGATGTGATGGGGTTCAGCGCCTTCTGGGCTGGATTGGTCATCAGCCTGCAATATTTCGCTACGCTGCTGAGCCGTCCACATGCCGGTCGCTATGCCGACCTGCTGGGACCAAAGAAGATTGTGGTATTCGGACTGTGCGGCTGTTTTTTAAGTGGTCTGGGCTATTTACTGGCGGGTTCAACGAACGACTGGCCGCTGGCCAGTCTGCTGCTGTTATGCCTGGGTCGCGTGATCCTTGGGATCGGGCAAAGCTTTGCCGGGACCGGCTCTACGCTGTGGGGCGTAGGGGTCGTGGGTTCAATGCACATTGGGCGGGTGATTTCCTGGAACGGAATCGTGACCTATGGTGCGATGGCGATAGGCGCCCCACTGGGTGTACTGTGTTATGCCTGGGGTGGCTTACAGGGGCTGGCGCTGACGGTAATGGGCGTAGCGCTGTCGGCAATATTGCTGGCGCTTCCTCGTGAGGCGGTAAAGGCCAGCAAAGGCAAACCGTTGCCGTTCCGCGCGGTGCTCGGGCGCGTCTGGTTGTATGGTATGGCGCTGGCCCTGGCCTCCGCCGGATTTGGCGTGATCGCCACTTTCATTACCCTGTTTTATGATGCCAAAGGCTGGGACGGCGCGGCTTTCGCGCTGACGCTTTTTAGCTGCACGTTTGTGGGCACGCGTCTGTTGTTCCCAAATGGGATCAACCGCTTAGGCGGACTGAATGTGGCGATGATCTGCTTTAGCGTCGAGATTGTTGGGCTGTTACTGGTCGGGATGGCTTCCATGCCGTGGATGGCAAAAATCGGTGTTCTGCTGGCCGGGGCGGGGTTCTCGCTGGTTTTCCCGGCGCTGGGCGTGGTGGCGGTAAAAGCCGTCCCGCAGCAAAACCAGGGCGCTGCGCTGGCGACCTACACGGTGTTTATGGATTTATCGCTGGGGGTTACCGGGCCGCTGGCTGGGCTGGTAATGACGTGGGCGGGCGTGCCAGTTATCTATCTGGCGGCGGCAGGGCTGGTAGCAGTGGCGTTATTACTGACCTGGCGGTTAAAAAAACGGCCTCAGGTGGGGTCACCGGAGGCCGCGTCATCGTCTTAACCGTTACTGGATAACCAGCGTGTTAATGATGTTTTCTGCTGTCGTCTGCGCTTTTTGCTGATCGTCAGCAGGCAGCGTGATTTGCAGGGTCAGCAGTTGGTTATCTACTTTGCCTAACACCACAGAAGAGTAAGCGGTCTGGCCTTTAGCCGAGATGATGCTGTCTAACTGCTGCAGCGTGTGGCCTTTCAGCTCAATGGATTTATTGGTGACGACCTGCAGCTGCGGGTCGCGGCTACGTTGCTGCTCTTCCAGGCGTTTTGCCAGCACAGCCAGGTCGTCGTTGGTATTGTCGCCGACAATCACAATCACCGCTTTCTGGCCGGTTGCGTCAGAATAGACGTGCATATTGTTCGCCTGAGTACCCAGCTTACCGCTCTGATCGGTCATATCCGCTGGCAGAGAAAAACTGAGTTTGCCGTCCAGCAGGCTGACCGGTTGTCCGGTGGCGTTACTTTCTGCGGCAGTCTTCTCTGCTGGCGCTTTTGTATCGCTATTATCACAGGCCGCAAGCCCCATAACCAGCAGGCCAATACCGACATATTTAACCAGATTGCGCATTGACTTCTTCCTTTCGATAAACGGCCATAACGGCTCATTCGTCCATCTTATCACAACTCGGAAAATGAACCTTTAACTCGTCTGCAATGCAGAGATTTCGGATTTATCTGCGAGCCTTTTCAGCAGCATATTCAGCAGCACGCCGTACATCGGCAGGAAGAAAATAATGCTGATCAGCACCTTGAAACAGTAATCGACCAGCGCGATTTCCATCCAGTGTTCGGCCATAAAGGCATCCGGGCTGCGCCAGAAGGCGATAAAGAAGAAGGCTAACGTATCGCTGATGTTGCCAAACAGGGTGGAGGCCGTTGGTGCCAGCCACCAGCGACGGTTCTGGCGCAGGCGGTTAAAGACATGCACATCCAGAATTTGTCCCAGCGCGTAAGCCATAAAGCTGGCGGCGGCGATACGGGCAACAAACAGGTTAAAGTGCAGCAGTGCGCCAAATCCCTGCCACGATCCCATATAGAACAGTGATGAAACGACATAAGAGATCAGCAGCGCGGGGATCATCACCGCGAAGATGATGCGTCGTGCCAACGGCGCGCCAAAAATACGCACGGTCAGGTCAGTGGCGAGGAAAATAAACGGAAAGCTAAACGCGCCCCATGTGGTATGGAAACCAAAAATGGAGATCGGTAGCTGCACCAGATAGTTGCTGGAGGTGATCACCAGCAGATGAAATAGCGATAGCCAAAACAACGCTTTTACGCGCTGAGATTGTGTAAACGGAGTCATATTGTGACCTTTTTGTTGGATGGGGTGAGGGAACCCAATAAAAAACCGTCGCATGATACTGCTTTAAGAACACATTGCAATGGTTGTTTTTCACGCAATCGTTAACCTGATTGGCTTACGTCACAACAGAGCGTAAAATAACGCCGTTTTTGAATGAACGAGACTACGATGAGCGATCTGTTTACCTCTCCCGACCATACTCTTGATGCTCAGGGGCTGCGCTGTCCGGAACCTGTTATGATGGTGCGCAAAACCGTGCGCGGCATGCAGGCGGGTGAAACACTGCTGATTGTCGCCGACGATCCGGCGACAACCCGTGATATTCCCGGTTTCTGTACCTTTATGGAACATGAGCTGGTGGCCAAAGAGACCGACTCGCTGCCGTACCGCTATCTGCTGCGTAAAGGTCAGTAGTTTTGTTTGCCGGATGGCGCCAATGCTTATCCGGCAAAAAACTATCCTTTACGTAACAACCGCAGCGCGTTAGCGGTCACCAGTACCGTCGCCCCCGTATCTGCCAGTACAGCCAGCCACAGTCCGGTTATCCCGAGCAGTGTGGTGACGAGGAAAATCCCCTTCAGACCCAACGCAATCGCAATGTTCTGGCGAATATTGGCGTGGGTAGCGCGTGCCAGTTGAATCATTTGCACCAGACCACGCAGGCGGTTGTGGGTCAGGGCGGCATCGGCGGTCTCCAGCGCGACGTCGGTTCCGCTCCCCATGGCAATACCGATGGTGGCTGCTTTCATCGCCGGAGCGTCGTTGATGCCGTCGCCAACCATCGCCAGCGGCGACTGTTGGTTGAGATGGGTAACGGCCTGTACTTTATCTTCCGGCAATAGCCCCGCTTTGAATTCAAGACCCAGTTCGCCTGCAATGGCGGCCGCTGCACGTGGGTTATCACCGGTCAGAATCACCCCTTTCACGCCAATCTGATTAAGTTCGCTGATGGCGTGGCGGGCATCCTCGCGTAGCGTGTCCTGTAAGGCCAGCACGCCGAGTACGGCCTCGTTACGTAGCACCAGCACCACCGTTTGGCCCGCGCTTTCAAGTTCGCTTATCTGCCCGGCAAAAGCATCGGCAGGTTGCTTACCGGCGGCGCAAATCAGCACGCGCTCGCCATCGACCAGCGCTTCAATGCCAGTGCCGACTAATGCGCGCTGTTCTTTCGCGACAGGTATAACCAGTTCACGCGTTTGTGCTTCCCGAACAATCGCCTGCGCCAGCGGGTGTGTCGCGCCTTGCTCTACTGCCGCCGCCAGCGCCAGTAGTTCAGCTTCACCAATACCGCTCGCCGGGTGAATCGCCGTGACGCGCGGTTTACCCACGGTCAGAGTGCCGGTTTTATCAAACGCGACCTGCGTAACTCTACCCAGTTGTTCCAGCGCGGCCCCGCCTTTGATTAACGCGCCACGACGCGCCGCGGCGGCAAGACCAGAGGTAATGGCTGCGGGGGTTGAAATCACCAGCGCGCATGGGCAGCCAATCAGCAGTAGCGTCAGCCCTTTATAAATCCACTCCTGCCAGGATGCGGCAAACAGCAGCGGTGGTACAAGGGTGACCAGCAGCGCAACCGCCATAATGGCTGGGGTGTAGATCCGGCTGAAACGGTCAATAAAGCGCTCAATGGGAGCGCGACGTTCATCCGCTTCTTCAATCAACTGCAAAATACGGTCAATGGCGCTGGCGCCCGGTTCGGAGAGCACTTCCAGCGTGACCAGACGATCCACGCTGGTGGCGCCTGCCGGGACTTTCTCGCCGGTGGCACGTTCAACCGGGATCGATTCGCCGGTCAGGGCGCTTTCATCAAAACTGGCAAAACCGGAAACCAGTTTGCCGTCAGCTGGTAAACGCCCACCCGCGGCAACTTCGATAATATCGCCAGGGCGGAGGGTATTAATAGCCACCTCTTCGCGTTCGCCGTTACGCAGACGTGTGGCGGTTTCCGGTTTGAGCGCCATCAGCGCGCTGACCCCTTTACGGGCACGGCTGGCAGCCCATCCTTCCAGGCGCTCGCCAATTAAAAACAGCAGCAGCACCATGGCGGCTTCCGCCGTCGCGCCGATAAACAGCGCGCCGATGGCGGCCACGCTCATTAACGTTTCAATGGCAAAGTAGCTGCCAGTTTTCATCAGACGCAGAGCCTGACGGGCAATGGGGCACAGACCGACCAGGGTGGTAGCGATAAACGCTATCTGGCCGAAGGGGTGATTGAATTGCTCCAGCCCCCAGCTAATCGCCATCATGATAATCAGCGAAATCAGCGGCAAGTTTTCTTTAAAACGTGACTCGGGGGCGGCTTCCGTCGCGTTTTCATCGCGCAGGGTATAGCCTGCTTTTTGCACTGCGTTTTCAACTTGCTGGCGGATATCGGAACTGGCGTCGACGACCAGTTTTTCGGTGGCAAACAACACCTGGGCCTGGTTGACGCCGCTGACCTGGCGGGCTGCATTCTCTACTTTTCGGGCGCAGGCCGCGCAGTCCATGCCTGCCACTTTCCAGGAATAACGGGTACCTATTACGGTATCGGATACGGGGGGTGGGGTAGAGCAACTTCCCTCGCAGCAGCAATCGTCAGCCTTTTGTGGCGCAGGGACTGGCTTGAAAGAAGAGAATTGTGGGGCTTTTTTGCCATTGGTAGCGGGTGTCGGCATGGCATCCTCCGGTTGATAATCATTTCGTATTAACCGGAGGATACACTCTGGAGTCGACTCCAGAGTCAAGCTTTTTAAAGATACAACGAACGAACAATCAGGAAATGTCCGGCGAAGTAGCAGGCGGCTGCAATGGCGTTATCGGCGCGGAAGCGGCGACGATAATGGCTACTCAGCCAGACAATATTGCCGATGAACAGGAGTGATGCGCCCATAAATGCCGACAGCGCCGGAGCGGTCGGGCGGAAGAACCACAGTTCGCCAGCCATCCAGACCATCATCAGCGTGATGCCAATAAAGGTACAAATAGCAACGCGCAATTCTTCCAGACGCGTCCAGATCACGGCAATCAGCAACGCCCCCAGCACCGCCAGTACCAACGGCAAAGGCCAGAAGAGCGACAACGTCATTTGGCTGGCGAAGTAAATGGTATACAGCAGATGCGACAGGAAGAATGCCCCTACTGCGTACAGCAGGCGTTGGCGCGGCAATAGCGTCAGCGCGTCGCCCAGCAGCGAGGCCAGCAAGCCAGCCAGTACCAGGTAACTGATAGCGTTAAACATTGGCGCCTGCCAGGCCAGCAGCGCCAGCAGGAGTAACGTCAGGGGTTTAAAGACCCAGCGTTGCCAGGCAGGCCCACGATAGGAAGCATCCACGAACAACCATGCGGAAAGGCAGACAGCGATAAACGACCAAAGCATCTTAGTTCCTTGAATTCGTTATTTTTTCGTAAGCGGGGTGCTTACGGCTCTATTGTCCAGTGTAGAGGTCGATACTGCCAGATGACAACACCATAACGGGCAATGTATGCTTATTTCCGCATTTTCTGATGGGTTAATAATATGAGCAAACCACCACTTTTTTTCATTGTTATCATTGTCTTAATCGTTGTCGCAGCGTCGTTTCGCTTTGTTCAGCAGCGACGTGAAAAAGCGGATAATGATGCCGCGCCGCTGGTACAAAAGCAGGTGGTGGTGACGAATAAGCGGGAAAAGCCGCTTAACGACCGACGCTCCCGTCAACAGGAAGTGAGTCCGGCGGGAACCAGCATGCGCTATGAAGCCAGCTTTAAGCCACAAAGCGGTGGCCTGGAACAAACGTTTCGTCTGGATGCTCAGCAGTACCATGCGTTAACGGTCGGAGATAAAGGGACGCTGAGCTACAAAGGTTCGCATTTTGAAGGGTTTAGTGCGCAACCGTAGTTAAGTTGGCCGGAAATGGCGTCAGCCGCCATCCGGCATCACCTCATTTCTTCAACTGATCTTTAATCTTCTTTTGCCAGACCAGCAGCTCAAAGACGCCAAACAGAAAAATACGGATTTTCTCTCCACTGGTCATCTGCGGGCCATCTTTGGGCATGGTGCTTTTTAGCAGCGCCAACTGCATGCCGTGCATCAGCACCATAAATATCAGTGCGACGTTAACGAAGATGTTAAGCGGGCGTGGAAAAGGTTGGAAAATATTCAGTAGTAAAAATGCCCAGACGCACAGCATCAGCAGGCGTCCCAGGTTAATCAGCATCGTGTTCTCCTCGTGCTTCACGTTGGTACAGGCGATAGGCGACCTGTCCGGCGACTTTCTCACGGTATAGCGACCAGTTCACCGGAACCGGCGGCAAACCGTTTTCAACTTCGCTTTCCACGTAAATATACGCTTCGTTCGCCAGCCAGCCATTCGTTTCCAGAAGAGTTAATGTTTCTTCCAGTAATCCTTTGCGAAACGGTGGGTCAACAAATACCACGTTATGCGGCGTACCTGCCTGAGCCAGAAATGCCAGTGTATTCGCGTTAACGACTCGGGCGTGATTTGCCTTCAGCGTGGCGAGATTCTTTTGGAGCTGCTGAGATACCGCGCGATCCATTTCCAGTAGCGTTGCATTTGCCGCATAGCGAGAGAGCGCTTCCAGCCCCAGTGCGCCACTGCCAGCGAAGCAGTCCAGGCAGTGGGCATCGACCATTACCGGCGCCAGCCAGTTGAACAGCGTTTCGCGTACGCGGTCGGTGGTCGGACGCAATCCGGGGCTGTCCGGAACCGGGAGTTTACGGCCTCGCCATTGCCCGCCAATAATGCGGATCTGTCCGCTGCCAGAGTGATTCGGTTTTTTCATTTCTATTATTGCTCAATCCGCCTATAGCATGTCATTCCAGGCGGTGATGTGAGTTAAGTTAAGTGATAGACTATTTCATCATTTTTTTAGCTGCTATGTACATAGCGTTGACGCTGTGCCATGAAGCAACAGCGGGGAGTGTAGTCGCAAATGGCGAAAGAGAAAAAACGTGGCTTTTTTTCCTGGCTGGGCTTTGGTCAAAAAGAGCAGGCACCGGAAAACGAGACAGAAGTAAAAAACGAAGAACAACAACCGGTTACTGAAGAAATTGCCGTCGTTGAGGAACCGTCTCCCGCGCAGGAAACCCATAGCGAAGCAGAAACGGAAGCATTTGCTGCTGAGGTTGTGGAAGTCACTGAGCAGGTTGCGGAAATCGAAAAACTGCAGCCGGAAGAAGAACCGGTTACCGAACAACCGCAGCCGGAAATTGAGCCGGTTGCTGAACCCGTTGCTGAAACTGTAGTGGAAACGCCAGCTGCGGCGGTTATCGAACGCGAAGAATTGCCGCTGCCAGAAGAGGTGAAAACCGAAGAAGTTTCTGCCGAAGAGTGGCAGGCCGAAGCGGAAACCGTGGAAATCGTTGAGGCGGCTGAAGAAGAAGCTGAAAACGAGCCGCAACTGACCGACGAAGAGCTCGAAGCACAGGCGCTGGCCGCTGAGGCTGCTGAAGAAGCGGTTATGGTGGTGCCGCCAGAAGAAACGGAAGAAGAGGTAGTCCAGGAGCAGGAAAAACCAACGAAAGAAGGTTTCTTTGCTCGCTTGAAACGCAGCCTGCTGAAAACCAAAGAAAACCTCGGTTCCGGATTTATCAGTCTTTTCCGGGGTAAAAAGATCGACGATGATCTATTTGAAGAGCTGGAAGAGCAACTGCTGATTGCCGATGTGGGCGTAGAAACGACCCGAAAGATCATTGCGAATCTGACGGAAGGCGCCAGCCGCAAGCAGCTCAAAGACGCAGAAGCGCTGTACGGTCTGCTGAAAGACGAGATGGGCGAGATTCTGGCGAAGGTTGACGAACCGCTGAATGTTGAGGGTAAAACGCCATTTGTTATCTTAATGGTTGGCGTTAACGGTGTGGGGAAAACCACCACCATCGGCAAGCTGGCGCGTCAGTTTGAGCAGCAGGGTAAATCGGTGATGCTGGCGGCGGGCGATACTTTCCGTGCGGCGGCGGTAGAGCAGCTGCAGGTCTGGGGTCAACGTAACAACATTCCGGTGATTGCTCAGCATACCGGCGCGGATTCTGCGTCCGTCATCTTTGATGCCATCCAGGCGGCAAAGGCGCGTAACGTAGACGTGCTGATCGCTGATACCGCAGGGCGTTTGCAGAATAAATCGCACCTGATGGAAGAATTGAAAAAAATCGTTCGCGTCATGAAGAAGCTGGACGTTGATGCGCCGCATGAGGTTATGCTGACTATCGATGCCAGTACCGGGCAGAATGCGATAAGCCAGGCCAAACTGTTCCATGAAGCGGTGGGCTTAACCGGTATCACCCTGACCAAGCTGGACGGAACGGCGAAAGGCGGGGTCATTTTCTCGGTTGCCGATCAGTTTGGCATCCCTATCCGCTATATCGGTGTGGGCGAACGTATCGAGGATTTACGTCCGTTTAAAGCGGGCGATTTTATAGAGGCACTTTTTGCCCGAGAGGATTAACAATGATTCGCTTTGAACATGTCAGCAAGGCCTATCTCGGTGGGAGACAAGCGCTGCAGGGAGTGACCTTCCATATGCAGCCTGGCGAGATGGCGTTTCTGACCGGCCATTCCGGCGCGGGGAAAAGTACCCTGCTGAAGCTGATCTGTGGGATTGAACGGCCCAGCGCCGGGAAAATCTACTTCAGCGGGCATGACATCAGCCGTTTGAAAAACCGTGAGGTACCGTTTCTGCGTCGTCAGATTGGTATGATTTTTCAGGATCACCACCTGTTGATGGACAGAACCGTGTTTGACAACGTGGCAATCCCGCTGATCATCGCGGGTGCCAGTGGGGACGATATTCGTCGTCGCGTGTCAGCGGCGCTGGATAAGGTAGGGCTGCTGGACAAAGCGAAAAACTTCCCGATTCAGCTCTCCGGCGGTGAACAACAGCGCGTGGGCATCGCCCGTGCGGTGGTGAATAAACCTGCGGTACTGTTGGCGGATGAACCAACGGGTAACCTGGATGACGCGCTGTCAGAAGGGATCCTGCGTCTGTTTGAAGAGTTTAACCGCGTCGGGGTCACGGTATTAATGGCTACGCACGATATTGGCCTGATCTCCCGTCGCTCCTATCGCCAAATGGTTCTGAGCGATGGGCATCTGCATGGAGGCCTGGCGCATGAATAGACGTGACGCTATCAATCAAATCAAACAGTTCGGTAGCCGACTGGATCGTTTTCGTAAATCGGGCGGTGCGCCTGGTGACGGCGGTCGCAACGCGCCAAAGCGGGCAAAAGCCGCGCCAAAACCGAACTCGCGGAAAACCAACGTCTTTAACGAGCAGGTACGTTACGCGTTCCAGGGCGCGTTACAAGACCTGAAAAGTAAGCCGCTGGCGACGTTTCTGACGGTGATGGTTATTGCCATCTCCCTGACGCTGCCAAGCGTGTGCTACATGGTTTATAAGAATGTAAACCACGCGGCGAGCCAGTATTATCCGTCCCCGCAGATCACCGTTTACCTGCAAAAAACGCTGGATGATGATGCGGCGGCGCGAGTAGTTGGTCAGTTGCAGGCTGAGCAGGGCGTGGAGAAAGTGAATTATCTTTCTCGCGACGACGCGCTGGGCGAATTCCGTAACTGGTCTGGCTTTGGCGGCGCGCTGGATATGCTGGAAGAGAACCCGCTGCCGGCTGTGGCGGTGGTGATCCCGAAACTGGATTTTCAGGGCACGGAATCGCTGAACACCCTGCGCGACCGTATCGCACAAATCAACGGGATTGATGAAGTGCGGATGGATGACAGCTGGTTCGCTCGCCTGGCGGCGCTGACGGGCCTTGTCGGACGCGTTTCCGCGATGATTGGCGTGCTGATGGTGGCGGCGGTCTTCCTCGTCATCGGTAACAGCGTGCGTCTGAGTATTTTTGCGCGTCGCGATACCATTAACGTCCAGAAACTGATTGGTGCGACGGATGGATTTATCCTGCGTCCGTTCCTTTACGGCGGCGCGCTGTTGGGTTTTTCCGGTGCATTTCTTTCACTGATTTTGTCAGAAATTTTGGTGATGCGGCTGTCGTCAGCGGTGACTGAAGTGGCACAGGTTTTCGGGACCAAGTTTGATATCAACGGCTTATCATTCGATGAATGCCTGCTGTTACTGCTGGTGTGCTCAATGATTGGCTGGGTGGCAGCCTGGCTTGCCACGGTTCAACATTTACGTCACTTTACCCCCGATTAAAAAATCTCTGGTATAATCTTTCCCTGCACTGAGTCGTTCGCTCTGCAGGGAAAGAGTCCCTGTAACCTCTTCCCGATGCATTCACCGTGATGTCACATTTTGTGCGTAATCTATACACAGTACGACATGGAACTTGTGGATAAAATCACTGTCTGATAAAAGATTGAATGATATTCTCGTTGCTCATAAGCTCTGGCATGGTTGTTGCTACTGGTTTTTGCTAATTAGCATTTTGCCAATGCGCCAGATGAAAAGATTGAGAGGATTTGAATGACCAAAGAAATGCAAAATTTAGCTTTAGCCCCTGTTGGTAACCTGGAATCTTACATCCGGGCTGCAAACGCGTGGCCGATGTTGTCGGCTGACGAGGAGCGGGCACTGGCTGAAAAGCTGCATTACCAGGGCGATCTGGAAGCAGCTAAAACGCTGATCCTGTCTCACCTGCGCTTTGTTGTTCATGTTGCTCGTAATTATGCGGGCTATGGCCTGCCGCAGGCGGATCTGATTCAGGAAGGTAATATCGGCCTGATGAAAGCCGTGCGCCGTTTCAACCCGGAAGTGGGTGTGCGCCTGGTGTCTTTCGCCGTGCACTGGATCAAAGCTGAGATCCACGAATACGTTCTGCGTAACTGGCGTATCGTTAAAGTCGCGACCACCAAAGCACAGCGTAAGCTGTTCTTTAACCTGCGTAAAACCAAGCAGCGTCTGGGCTGGTTTAACCAGGACGAAGTCGAAATGGTTGCTCGTGAGCTGGGCGTGTCCAGTAAAGACGTGCGTGAAATGGAATCCCGTATGGCGGCGCAGGACATGACGTTTGATATGTCTTCAGACGACGAGTCTGACAGCCAGCCGATGGCACCGGTTCTGTATCTTCAGGATAAGTCATCTAACTTTGCTGACGGCATTGAAGAAGACAACTGGGAAGATCAGGCTGCGAACAAACTGACCCACGCAATGGAAGGTCTGGACGAACGTAGCCAGGACATCATTCGTGCTCGTTGGCTGGATGAAGATAACAAGTCAACGTTGCAGGAACTGGCCGATCGCTACGGCGTCTCCGCTGAACGTGTTCGTCAGCTTGAAAAAAACGCCATGAAAAAACTGCGTGCGGCGATCGAAGCGTAATCTTCCTGCCAAACTGGAAATGCTAATAAACCCTGGATGAAAATCCGGGGTTTTTTGTTTTTATCTCTCCTTCTCTCTCCTGACGTTCTATGCTTTTTGTCATCAAGTTGTTATCTGCATGTCAAATTTAGCTATTCCATAATCATAAAAATCGGGTATGTTTTAGCAGAGTATGCTGCTAAAGCACGGGTAGCTATCCAATAATTGAAATAAAGTGCTGAACAACAACATCACAACACACGTAATAACCACAATAATGGGGATTGTCAGGATGAATATGAAGGGTAAAGCGTTATTGGCAGGATGTATCGCCCTGTCTTTGAGCAATATGGCGTTTGCTAAGGATATTAAAGTTGCTGTTGTCGGCGCGATGTCCGGTCCGGTAGCACAATATGGCGATCAGGAATTTACCGGCGCAGAGCAGGCGATTGCAGATATTAACACCAAGGGCGGCGTGAAAGGCGACAAACTGGTCATGGTGAAATATGACGATGCCTGTGACCCGAAACAAGCGGTAGCGGTTGCTAACAAAGTGGTCAACGACGGGATTAAATACGTTATCGGTCACCTGTGCTCTTCTTCCACTCAGCCTGCGTCAGATATCTATGAAGACGAAGGTATTCTGATGATCACCCCAGCGGCAACGGCGCCAGAGCTGACCGCACGCGGCTATAACCTGGTGTTACGTACCACCGGTCTGGATTCCGATCAGGGCCCTACGGCCGCCAAATATATTGTTGAAAAAGTGAAGCCGCAGCGCATTGCGATCGTTCACGACAAACAACAGTACGGTGAAGGCCTGGCGCGTTCCGTGCAGGACAACCTCAAGAAAGCCAACGCTGACGTGGTGTTCTTCGACGGGATCACCGCCGGT
Organism: Citrobacter sp. Cu231; assembly: GCF_030332265.1. Classification (NCBI taxonomy): domain Bacteria; kingdom Pseudomonadati; phylum Pseudomonadota; class Gammaproteobacteria; order Enterobacterales; family Enterobacteriaceae; genus Citrobacter; species Citrobacter sp. Cu231. Next base: position 304,726 of record NZ_JAOWIE010000034.1, read on the forward strand.
GAGAAAGATTTCTCTACGCTGGTGGCGCGTTTGAAGAAAGAGAACATCGATTTCGTTTACTACGGCGGTTACCACCCGGAAATGGGGCAGATCCTGCGTCAGGCACGCGCTGCGGGTCTGAAAACTCAGTTTATGGGACCAGAAGGGGTAGCGAACGTGTCGCTGTCTAATATCGCCGGTGAATCAGCAGAAGGCTTACTGGTAACGAAACCGAAGAACTACGACCAGGTACCAGCGAACAAACCGATTGTGGACGCCATCAAGGCCAAGAAACAGGATCCGAGTGGTGCATTCGTATGGACCACCTACGCTGCGCTGCAATCTTTGCAGGCTGGTCTGAACCAGTCTGACGACCCGGCTGAAATTGCCAAATACCTGAAAGCAAACTCGGTGGAAACCGTCATGGGGCCGTTGTCCTGGGATGCGAAGGGCGATCTGAAAGGCTTCGAGTTTGGCGTGTTTGACTGGCATGCTAACGGGACGGCGACAGACGCCAAGTGATTTTCCCGGCGCCTTTCGCGCCGCAGGTGTGTTGGCTGCGTTATTCAACCCCGGTCACTTACTTATGTAAGCTCCGGGGATTTTATAACTTGCCGCCTGCCTGCAACACGTAATTCTTGGGAAACTACTAGTAATACAATTGGTTGGGGGCGGTTTTCTACCGTTTCTCCCAGCCATTTTCCTGGGCCGTAAACCCTAACGCCTGCATAAACGCGGCCATCACGCTGCGGTCTTCAACGCCGACATCGGCCATCCACCATGCACTCACATCAGGATTTACCCGGATGACCTCTTCGATCAAATACTGGCCCACACCACGACGGCGGGTGATATCGCGCACGCGCAATGAATCCAGTGCGCCTTGTGTGCCGCTCAGCGTGACCCGCACTGCGCCGAGCAGGCGCTCGTTAAAGCGCGCGGCGTAGATCCGATGCGTTTCATCTACGCTTAACGATGAGGGGGAGTACTCCGGCCAGATTTTGCCCAGATCAATCTGATCCTGGGCGCTAAAGTTATCTAAACGAACGATGGTCAGCTTCATTAACAGCATGTCCAAATCACAAAAGATGGAATCAGTGTACCGAAATAATTCACCCGGATGCTTTCTCTTTTTTATTCGATTAACCAGGTTAATAGTTTTGTAACAACGATATTGACAGTTTGAAACATCAGAGATTGAAAAATAGGCAGGATAATACCCTGGAATGCAGCATTTTATTCCGCTCTTTGTGCCGTTATTTTATGCTGACAAACGTGCTTTTTTTTGTTTATCTATAGTGAAAAGCAGAATATTATCTTTTCTTAATCGACTGAAAAATAGAGCTTTTAGCATCAATTTGCTTAAAAAACTGCGCTAAACCATTAATGAGACTGGTAAAAATAGTGCAGTTCAAAAAAAGCACAGTCTGCTTTTTAACCATATAAATACAAAATATTAATTACGTCACGAATGGGGATTCAGGAATATGAAACGGAATGCAAAAACAATCATCGCAGGAGCGATAGCACTGGTCATGTCACACGCGGTCATGGCGGATGATATCAAGGTCGCTGTGGTTGGCGCGATGTCAGGCCCGGTCGCGCAGTGGGGTGATATGGAATTTAATGGCGCGCGTCAGGCCATTAAAGATATCAATGCCAAAGGCGGGATCAAAGGCGACAAACTGGTCGCCGTGGAATATGACGACGCTTGCGATCCGAAACAGGCCGTGGCGGTAGCGAACAAAATCGTCAATGACGGCATTCAGTACGTTATTGGACATCTGTGCTCATCTTCCACGCAACCGGCATCCGATATCTACGAAGATGAAGGCATTCTGATGATTTCCCCGGGCGCGACCAACCCGGAGCTGACCCAGCGCGGTTACGCACACATTATGCGTACAGCGGGCCTGGACTCCTCTCAAGGGCCGACCGCCGCGAAATACATTCTGGAGAAGGTGAAACCACAGCGTATCGCCATCATTCACGATAAGCAGCAATATGGTGAAGGTCTGGCGCGTTCGGTACAGGATAGCCTGAAAGCAGGCAATGCCAATATCGTCTTCTTTGACGGAATCACCGCCGGAGAAAAAGATTTTTCTGCGCTGATTGCCCGCCTGAAAAAAGAAAATATCGACTTTGTTTATTACGGCGGCTACTACCCGGAAATGGGACAAATGTTGCGCCAGGCTCGTTCTGTCGGCCTGAAAACCCAGTTTATGGGACCAGAGGGCGTAGGTAATGCGTCGCTGTCTAACATTGCCGGTGATGCCGCTGAAGGCATGTTGGTGACTATGCCTAAACGTTATGACCAGGATCCAGCGAATAAAGCGATCGTTGATGCGCTCAAAGCTGACAAGAAAGATCCAAGCGGCCCGTACGTGTGGATCACGTATGCAGCCGTCCAGTCATTGGCAACCGCCATGGACCGCAGCGGCAGCAAAGAGCCGTTGGACCTGGTGAAAGATTTGAAAGCACACGGGGCTGATACCGTGATTGGGCCGCTGAGATGGGACGAAAAAGGCGATTTGAAGGGATTTGAGTTTGGTGTCTTCCAGTGGCACGCGGACGGATCATCGACCGTTGCGAAGTAATCGCTGAAGACGAGTTATCCCACCGCCCGTGTAAAACGGGCGGGTTAAGAAAGGTTACCTTATGTCCGAGCAGTTCCTCTATTTCTTGCAGCAGATGTTTAACGGCGTCACGCTGGGAAGCACCTATGCGCTGATCGCCATCGGCTACACGATGGTGTACGGCATTATTGGCATGATCAACTTCGCCCACGGCGAGGTGTATATGATCGGCAGTTATGTCTCCTTTATGATCATCGCTGCGCTAATGATGATGGGCATTGATTCCAGTTGGCTACTGGTCGCGGCGGGTTTCGTCGGCGCGATTGTGATTGCCAGCGCCTACGGCTGGAGCATAGAACGCGTGGCGTATCGGCCCGTGCGCAGCTCCAAGCGCCTGATCGCGCTGATTTCCGCTATCGGGATGTCCATCTTCCTGCAAAACTACGTCAGCCTGACGGAAGGCTCGCGCGACGTCGCATTACCCAGCCTGTTTAACGGCCAGTGGACCGTCGGCAGCAGCGAAAACTTCTCTGCTTCCATCACCACCATGCAGCTGGTTATCTGGATAGTAACCTTCCTGGCGATGCTGGCGCTGACGCTGTTTATCCGTTACTCCCGTATGGGACGCGCCTGCCGTGCCTGCGCGGAAGATCTGAAAATGGCCAGCCTGCTCGGTATAAATACCGATCGCGTGATTGCGCTGACCTTTGTGATTGGCGCAGCAATGGCGGCGGTCGCGGGTGTGCTGCTCGGTCAGTTCTATGGCGTAATTAACCCCTACATCGGCTTTATGGCCGGGATGAAGGCCTTTACCGCAGCGGTATTGGGCGGCATCGGTAGTATTCCAGGGGCGATGATCGGCGGCCTGATTCTGGGCGTCACGGAAGCGCTCTCCTCTGCTTACCTGAGTACTGAATACAAAGACGTGGTGTCGTTCGCGCTGCTGATTCTGGTGCTGCTGGTGATGCCGACCGGTATTCTGGGTCGCCCGGAGGTAGAGAAAGTATGAAACCGATGCATTTTGCAATGGCGCTGCTCTCTGCCGCGATGTTCTTCGTTCTGGCGGGCGTCTTTATGGGCGTCCAGCTGGAGCTTGACGGCACCAAACTGGTGGTGGATTCCGCGGTGGATATTCGCTGGCAGTGGGTGTTTATCGGTACTGGCGTGGTCTTCCTCTTCCAGTTGCTGCGTCCAGCCTTCCAGAAGGGCCTGAAGAGCGTCTCCGGGCCGAAGTTTATTCTGCCGGCGATTGATGGTTCCACCGTTAAACAGAAGCTGTTTCTGGTGGCGCTGCTGGTGATTGCCGTGGCGTGGCCGTTTATGGTGTCACGCGGTACGGTGGATATCGCCACGCTGACGATGATTTATATCATCCTCGGCCTCGGCTTAAACGTGGTGGTGGGGCTTTCCGGCCTGCTGGTGCTGGGCTACGGCGGCTTTTATGCCATCGGCGCTTACACTTTCGCACTGCTGAACCACTATTACGGCCTCGGCTTCTGGACATGCCTGCCGCTGGCAGGGCTGGTTTCCGCTGCTGCGGGCTTCTTGCTCGGTTTCCCGGTGCTGCGTCTGCGCGGGGATTATCTGGCGATTGTGACCTTAGGCTTCGGCGAAATCGTTCGTATCCTGCTGCTCAACAACACCGAAGTGACCGGTGGCCCGAACGGTATCAGCCAGATCCCGAAACCGACTTTTTTCGGTCTGGAGTTTAGCCGTACCGCCCGTGAAGGCGGCTGGGATACCTTCAGTAACTTCTTTAACGTGAAGTACGATCCCTCCGACCGTGTGATTTTCCTGTATCTGGTGGCGCTGCTGCTGGTGGTCTTCTCGCTGTTTGTTATCAACCGTCTGCTGCGTATGCCGTTGGGTCGTGCGTGGGAAGCGCTGCGCGAAGATGAAATTGCCTGTCGCTCGCTGGGCTTAAACCCTACGCGCATCAAGCTGACCGCCTTTACCATCAGCGCCGCGTTCGCCGGTTTTGCCGGTACGTTGTTCGCCGCGCGCCAGGGCTTTGTCAGCCCGGAATCCTTCACCTTTGCCGAGTCGGCCTTTGTGCTGGCAATTGTTGTTCTGGGCGGAATGGGCTCACAGTTCGCGGTGATCCTCGCGGCCATCCTGCTGGTGGTGTCCCGCGAGCTGATGCGTGATTTCAATGAATACAGCATGTTAATGCTGGGTGGTTTAATGGTACTGATGATGATCTGGCGTCCGCAGGGCTTGTTGCCGATGACCCGTCCACAGTTGAAACTGAAAAACGGGGAAGCAAAAGGAGAGCAGGCATGAGTCAGCCATTATTATCCGTTAACGGCCTGATGATGCGCTTCGGCGGTCTGCTGGCGGTAAACAACGTTGAGCTGGAGCTGCGGCCACAGGAGATAGTTTCGTTAATCGGGCCAAACGGCGCGGGAAAAACCACGGTCTTCAACTGTCTGACCGGTTTTTATAAACCCACCGGCGGTACCATTAAGCTTCGTGACCAGCATCTGGAAGGGCTGCCGGGACAGCAAATCGCGCGGATGGGCGTGGTGCGCACTTTCCAGCACGTCCGTTTGTTTCGCGAGATGACGGTGATTGAAAACCTGCTGGTGGCGCAACATCAGCAGCTGAAAACCGGCGTGTTTTCGGGCCTGTTGAAAACCCCGTCGTTCCGCCGCGCGCAGAGTGAAGCGTTGGATCGCGCCGCCACCTGGCTGGAGCGTATTGGTTTGCTGGAGCATGCCAACCGTCAGGCCAGTAACCTGGCCTACGGCGATCAGCGTCGTCTGGAGATCGCCCGTTGCATGGTGACCCAGCCGGAGATCCTGATGCTCGACGAACCCGCCGCAGGTCTTAACCCGAAAGAGACCAAAGAGCTGGACGAGCTGATTGCTGAGCTGCGTAATCATCACAACACGACAATCTTGTTGATTGAACACGACATGAAGCTGGTGATGGGGATTTCGGACCGTATTTACGTGGTGAACCAGGGCACGCCGCTGGCGAACGGGACGCCGGAACAGATTCGTAACAACCCGGACGTGATCCGCGCCTATTTAGGTGAAGCATAATGGGGGCGAGAGATAATATGGATAAGGTGATGTTATCGTTTGATAAAGTCAGCGCCCACTACGGCAAGATACAGGCGCTGCACGACGTCAGCTTGTATATCAATCAAGGTGAAATCGTGACGCTTATTGGCGCCAACGGCGCGGGAAAAACCACGCTGCTCGGTACGTTGTGCGGCGACCCGCGCGCGACCAGCGGGCGAATCGTCTTTGATGATAAAGACATTACCGACTGGCAGACGGCGAAAATCATGCGCGAAGCGGTGGCGATTGTCCCGGAAGGGCGTCGCGTGTTTTCCCGCATGACGGTGGAAGAGAACCTGGCGATGGGCGGTTTTTTTGCCGAGAAGGACCAGTTTCAGGAACGCATCAAGTGGGTGTATGACCTGTTTCCTCGCCTGCATGAGCGCCGTATTCAACGTGCGGGAACGATGTCCGGCGGCGAACAGCAGATGCTGGCGATAGGCCGTGCGCTGATGAGCCAGCCGAGGCTGCTACTGCTTGATGAACCATCGCTGGGCCTGGCGCCGATTATCATCCAGCAGATCTTTAACACCATAGAGCAATTGCGCGAGCAGGGGATGACCATCTTCCTCGTCGAACAGAACGCGAACCAGGCGCTGAAGCTCGCCGATCGCGGCTACGTGCTGGAAAACGGTCATGTGGTGCTGGAAGACACCGGCGATGCGTTACTGGCTAATGAAGCGGTGCGCAGCGCGTATCTGGGCGGTTAATTCTCTCCTTCCCTGCTGGATGGCGGCGTAAACGCTTTATTCGGCCTACGGTATGTGTAGGCCGGGTAAGAGGCATAAACATCGCCATCTGGTGTTTCATTTAAATTGCCTATACGTGTCTCAGCTCCCACTTTCCCTTCTTACAACTTTCACCGCCTTGCCATCTGTTTGTCGCCTTACTATCTTTTTTTTGTAATAAAAAAGTTATTTTTCTGTCATTCGAGCATGTCATGTTACCCCCGCGAGCATAAAACGCGTGATATCGCGCATCCGGCACAACAAGAGAGATAACCGATGATATCGTTACGACATACAGCTTTAGGACTGGCACTTAGCCTGGCGTTTGCAGGTCAGGCACTGGCGGTCACCACCATCCCATTCTGGCATTCAATGGAAGGCGAACTGGGTAAAGAAGTTGATTCTCTGGCGCAACGCTTTAATGCCGCCAATCCCGACTACAAAATTGTTCCGCAGTACAAAGGCAACTATGAGCAGAACCTGAGCGCAGGTATTGCCGCTTTCCGTACCGGAAACGCGCCTGCGTTGCTGCAGGTTTATGAAGTGGGTACGGCAACGATGATGGCTTCGAAAGCAATTAAACCGGTGTATGAAGTATTCAAAGAGGCTGGCATTAACTTCGATGAATCTCAGTTTGTACCGACGGTTTCCGGCTATTACACCGACTCTAAAAGCGGACATTTACTCTCCCAGCCTTTTAACAGTTCCACCCCAGTGCTGTACTACAACAAAGATGCCTTCAAAAAAGCAGGTTTAGACCCTGAGCAACCGCCGAAAACCTGGCAGGACCTGGCGGAATACACTGCGAAGCTGAAAGCCGCAGGTATGAAGTGCGGTTACGCCAGTGGCTGGCAGGGTTGGATTCAGATTGAAAACTTCAGCGCCTGGAACGGTCTGCCGGTCGCCACCAAAAACAATGGCTTTGACGGTGCTGACGCGGTACTTGAATTCAATAAACCCGAGCAGGTAAAACACATTGCCTTGCTGCAAGAGCTGAACAAAAAAGGGGATTTCAGTTACTTCGGGCGTAAAGATGAATCCACAGAAAAGTTCTATAACGGTGAATGTGCTATTACTACAGCTTCCTCCGGCTCATTAGCGAATATCCGCCAGTACGCCAAATTCAATTACGGCGTCGGCATGATGCCGTACGATGCTGATGTGAAGGGCGCACCGCAGAACGCAATTATTGGCGGGGCCAGCCTGTGGGTGATGCAGGGCAAAGATAAAGCAACCTACGAAGGCGTGGCAAAGTTCCTCAACTTCCTGGCACAGCCAGAAATTGCGGCTGAATGGCATCAGAAAACCGGTTACCTGCCGATCACGACTGCCGCATACGACCTGACACGTGAGCAGGGTTATTATGATAAGAATCCTGGGGCCGATATTGCCACCCGCCAGATGCTGAACAAACCGCCGTTGCCGTTTACCAAAGGGCTGCGTCTGGGCAACATGCCGCAGATCCGCACTATTGTGGACGAAGAACTGGAAGGGGTATGGACCGGGAAGAAAACCCCACAGCAGGCGTTGGATGCCGCCGTTGAGCGTGGTAATCAGTTACTGCGCCGCTTTGAGCAATCGACCAAGTCTTAAGTGTATAAGTGCCGGATAGGTGCTTGCACCGCCATCCGGCACCTTCCAGGAAAAGAATCTACATGTCCTCATCTCGTCCGGTGTTCCGCTCGCGCTGGCTTCCTTATTTGCTGGTGGCCCCGCAGCTGGTTATCACTGTTATTTTCTTTATCTGGCCCGCCGGTGAAGCGCTGTGGTACTCGCTACTATCCGTTGATCCGTTTGGTCTTTCCAGCCAGTTTGTCGGACTGGAGAATTTTGTCGCGCTGTTCCATGACCCGTACTACCTTGATTCATTCTGGACCACCATTAAGTTCAGTACGTTAGTCACGGTGAGCGGCTTACTGGTGTCGTTATTTTTTGCGGCGCTGGTGAATTACGTGGTACGCGGCAGCCGTTTTTACCAGACACTGATGCTATTGCCTTACGCCGTTGCGCCGGCCGTCGCTGCCGTATTGTGGATCTTCCTGTTTAACCCGGGACGCGGGCTAATTACCCATTTTCTCGGTGAGTTTGGCTATGACTGGAACCATGCGCAAAACAGCGGTCAGGCGATGTTTCTGGTGGTGTTCGCGTCGGTCTGGAAGCAGATTAGTTACAACTTCCTGTTCTTCTTTGCCGCACTGCAGTCTATTCCGCGGTCGCTGATCGAAGCCGCCGCGATCGACGGCGCAGGACCGGTTCGCCGCTTCTTTAAACTGGCGCTGCCGCTGATTGCGCCGGTCAGCTTCTTTCTGCTGGTGGTGAATCTGGTTTATGCCTTCTTTGATACCTTCCCGGTGATCGATGCCGCCACGGCAGGTGGACCGGTACAGGCGACCACTACGTTGATTTATAAGATCTATCGCGAAGGGTTTGTCGGGCTGGATCTGGCGTCTTCCGCTGCACAATCGGTGGTGCTGATGTTCCTGGTCATTATTTTGACGGTGGTGCAGTTCCGCTATGTGGAAAGTAAGGTGCGTTACCAATGATTGAGAACCGTCCTGGGCTGACAATATTCAGCCATACCATGTTGATTATAGGGATCATGGTGATCCTGTTTCCGCTGTACGTCGCGTTTGTCGCGGCGACGCTGGACAATAAAGCGGTGTTTGAGACGCCGATGACGCTGGTTCCCGGCACACAGTTGCTGGAAAACATGAAATACATCTGGGTCAACGGCGTGGGCGTCAACAGCGCGCCGTTCTGGCTGATGATGCTCAACAGTTTCATCATGGCATTCAGCATTACGGTAGGGAAAATTACTGTCTCTATGCTCTCCGCATTCGCCATCGTCTGGTTCCGCTTTCCGCTGCGCAACCTGTTTTTCTGGATGATTTTTATCACCCTGATGCTACCGGTTGAGGTGCGTATTTTCCCGACGGTAGAAGTGATTGCCAACCTGAAAATGCTCGACAGCTATGCAGGCCTGACGCTGCCGTTGATGGCGTCAGCGACAGCGACTTTCCTGTTCCGTCAGTTCTTTATGACCCTGCCGGATGAACTGGTTGAGGCGGCGCGTATTGACGGCGCGTCACCGATGCGTTTTTTCCGCGATATCGTACTACCGCTGTCAAAAACCAATCTGGCTGCGCTATTCGTGATCACCTTTATCTACGGCTGGAACCAGTATCTGTGGCCGTTGTTAATTATTACCGACGTCAATTTGGGCACTGCGGTGGCGGGCATCAAAGGCATGATTGCCACTGGTGAAGGCACCACACAGTGGAACCAGGTAATGGCAGCCATGCTGCTGACGCTCATCCCTCCGGTAATCATCGTGTTAGCCATGCAGCGTGCCTTCGTACGTGGCCTGGTCGATAGTGAGAAATAAAAATGGCTGGTTTAAAACTACAGGCAGTAACCAAAAGCTGGGACGGCAAAACCCAGGTAATTAAACCGCTGACGCTGGACGTCGCGGACGGGGAATTTATTGTGATGGTTGGGCCATCCGGCTGCGGTAAATCTACGCTATTGCGGATGGTGGCTGGGCTTGAACGGGTGAGCGGCGGCGATATCTGGATTGATAATAAACGCGTCACCGAAATGGAGCCAAAGGATCGTGGTATTGCGATGGTCTTCCAGAACTATGCGTTGTACCCGCATATGAGCGTGGAAGAAAATATGGCCTGGGGGCTGAAAATTCGCGGGATGGGCAAGGAGCATATTGCTGAGCGGGTGAAAGAGGCAGCGCGTATTCTCGAACTGGATGGCCTGCTTAAACGTCGTCCACGTGAGCTTTCCGGCGGCCAGCGCCAGCGCGTGGCCATGGGGCGGGCGATTGTCCGCGACCCGGCGGTATTCCTGTTCGATGAGCCGCTTTCTAACCTCGATGCCAAGCTGCGCGTACAGATGCGTCTGGAATTACAACATCTGCATCGTCGGCTGAAAACCACCTCGCTGTACGTGACACACGATCAGGTTGAAGCGATGACCCTCGCCCAACGGGTAATGGTGATGAACAAAGGCATTGCCGAGCAAATCGGTACCCCGGTTGAGGTGTATGAGAAACCTGCCAGCCGCTTTGTGGCGAGCTTTATCGGCAGCCCCGCAATGAATCTGCTGGACGGTCGCATCAGCGCCTCGGGTACGCATTTTGAGCTGGGCGATGGTATGTCGTTACCTATCGGTAGAAGCGCCGGGGAGTGTGTTGGGCGTAACATGACGCTGGGTATCCGCCCGGAGCATATTGCGCTAAGCTCGCAGGCCGAAGGTGGCGTGCCGTTGGTCGTCGACACGCTGGAAATGCTGGGTGCGGATAATCTGGCACATGGACGTTGGGGTGAGCAAAAACTGGTGGTGCGGTTGGCGCATCAGCATCGCCCGACTGCAGGCAGCACGCTGTGGCTGCATCTGCCAGAAAATCATCTGCATCTTTTTGATGGCGAAACAGGACAACGTGTATGAGTAACTGGCCTTACCCCCATATTGTCGCCCATCGTGGCGGCGGTAAGCTGGCACCGGAAAATACCCTGGCGGCGATCGACGTGGGGGCGCGATACGGGCATACCATGATTGAGTTTGACGCTAAATTGTCGAAAGACGGTGAGATCTTCTTGCTGCATGACGACAACCTGGAACGCACCAGCAACGGCTGGGGCGTGGCAGGCGAATTGAACTGGCAGGATTTATTGCGCGTGGACGCCGGGGGCTGGTTTAGCGGTGAGTTTAAAGGCGAACCGCTGCCGCTGCTCTCGCAAGTTGCTGAGCGCTGCCGCCAACACGGCATGATGGCAAATATTGAGATCAAACCCACCACCGGGACGGGGGCGCTCACCGGGAAGGTCGTGGCGCTGGCCGCGCGTGAACTGTGGGCGGGAATGACGCCACCGCTGTTGTCATCCTTTGAGATTGATGCTCTTGAAGCGGCGCAACAGGCGGTGCCTGAACTGCCGAGAGGCTTGCTGCTTGATGAGTGGCGCGAGGACTGGCGTGAGCTGACCACCCGGCTTGGCTGCGTTTCTATTCACCTCAATCACAAGCTGTTGGATGAAACGCGCGTGGATGCGCTGCACGACGCGGGGCTACGTATACTGGTTTATACCGTAAACCGACCCCAGCGCGCGGCAGAACTGCTGCGCTGGGGCGTAGACAGCATCTGTACCGATGCCATTGATACCATTGGTCCGGATTTCCAGCCCAGTTAAGGCCCAATCGTTTTTAACGGAACGTTAGGTTGCGGCGTGCTGGAGGGCTTCAGCATGTCGCCGTTCTTTTTCTCCGACAGCATATGTTGCTTATTCAGCGAGCTGTCCGGATTACGGGGTCCACTCAACATCCCACCGTTGCTGTTAGGCAGCATTTGCTGCCGTCCAGAATTCAACTCGCCCGGCTGCGACTGTAGCACGCGCTGGGTGTTCGTGTTGATTTGGTTTTCCATATGCTGTTGCTGCATGCGCGTCTGCGTTTGCAACTGCTGGTTGAGCATCCCTTTCTGCTGAATCTGCTGTGATTGCATTTGGGTTTGCATACGCTGCTGGCTCGGGATCTGATAACCGGGCTGATTCGGGTTATTCATGGTGTTGATGGGCTGTGCAAAGCCTGCAAAGGGCAAGAGCATGGCTAAAAGTAAGAGTCGTTTCATCGCTTTTCTCCTCTCGGGGATCGTTTAAGTTTACTCCTTTCTCGCCGTGACGATGATTATTTCAGAGTTATGCACCAGGCTTAGTGGGGGCCGACCCCCATACATCTGGAGAATAACGATGATAAAACCGACGTTTTTACGCCGGGTAGCCATTGCTGCTCTGCTCTCAGGAAGTTGTTTTAGCGTGGCTGCTGCGCCGGCTGCACCACCGCCGGTGTCTTACGGTGTAGAGGAAGATGTGTTCCATCCCGTGCGTGCGCAACAGGGGATGGTGGCTTCCGTGGATGCGTTAGCCACCCAGGTTGGGGTGGATATTCTTAAACAGGGCGGGAATGCCGTTGATGCCGCCGTTGCCGTGGGTTACGCGCTGGCGGTGACGCATCCGCAGGCGGGCAATCTGGGCGGCGGTGGGTTTATGCTGCTGCGCACCAAAGACGGTAACACCACAGCGATTGATTTTCGTGAAATGGCCCCTGCTGGCGCGACCCGCGACATGTTCCTCGATGAGCAGGGCAACGCCGATGCGAAAAAATCGCTAACCTCACATCTGGCATCCGGTACGCCGGGTACCGTGGCGGGGTTCTCGCTGGCACTGGAGAAATATGGCACGATGCCGCTGAACAAAGTCGTGCGCCCGGCAATGAAGCTGGCGGAAGAAGGCTTTGTTGTTAACGACGCGCTGGCTGACGATCTGAAAACCTATGGCAGCGAAGTGCTCCCTAATCACGAAAACAGCAAAGCCATTTTCTGGAAAGACGGCGAGCCGCTGAAAAAGGGCGACAAGCTGGTGCAAACGAACCTGGCGAAAAGCCTGGAGATGATTGCCGAAAATGGCCCGGATGCGTTTTATAAAGGGGCGATTGCCGATCAGATTGCTGAGGAAATGCAGAAGAACGGCGGGCTGATGACCAAAGAGGATTTAGCCGCCTATAAAGCCGTGGAGCGTACGCCGATTAGCGGCGACTATCGCGGATATCAGGTCTTCTCGATGCCGCCGCCGTCCTCTGGCGGAATTCATATCGTGCAGATCCTCAATATTCTCGAAAACTTCGATATGAAGAAGTACGGGTTTGGCAGCGCTGATGCCATGCAGGTAATGGCTGAAGCGGAGAAATATGCCTACGCCGACCGTTCGGAGTATCTGGGCGACCCAGATTTTGTGAAAGTGCCGTGGCAGGCGCTGACCAATAAAGCCTATGCCAAATCGCTTGCCGATCAGATTGATATCAACAAGGCTAAGCCTTCCAGCCAGATCAAACCTGGCAAGCTCGCGCCGTATGAAAGCAATCAGACCACCCATTTCTCGGTGGTGGATAAAGACGGCAATGCTGTGGCGGTGACGTATACGCTGAACACCACCTTTGGCACCGGGATTGTGGCGGGAAACACCGGCATTCTGCTTAATAACGAAATGGACGATTTCTCCGCCAAACCGGGCGTGCCGAACGTTTACGGGCTGGTGGGTGGCGATGCCAACGCGGTTGGGCCGAAGAAGCGTCCGCTGTCATCAATGTCGCCGACTATCGTGGTTAAAGACGGGAAAACCTGGCTGGTTACTGGCAGTCCTGGCGGAAGCCGAATTATCACTACTGTGCTGCAAATGGTAGTCAACAGCATTGATTTTGGAATGAATGTCGCCGAAGCGACCAACGCGCCGCGCTTCCATCATCAGTGGTTGCCCGATGAACTGCGCGTTGAGAAAGGGTTTAGCCCGGACACCATTAAGCTGCTGGAACAGAAAGGGCAGAAAGTCGCACTGAAGGAAGCGATGGGCAGCACGCAGAGCATTATGGTAGGACCGGATGGCGCACTGTATGGCGCGTCCGATCCGCGTTCCGTGGATGATTTAACGGCGGGATACTGATTTTTTTTTCATAGCCCGGTGCCTGGCACCGGGCTCTTTATTGGTTACGCCGTGAGTAATCGTGCTGGATTATCAATACAGAGTTTACGAAGAATATCGTTGTCTACTCCACGGGCAGCCAGATAGGCGAGGAAAACATTCGGGACAAATCCCCAGCCGTTTCCCCCATTTTTTGCCCACATTTGTTTGAGAAAGACATCATGGCTTAAGACGATCTGGTCGGCGTATCCCAGTTCAATCAGATGTGCTACCGCATCTGCGGTTTCCTGAACGCCCGGGGCTATCCCTTCTTTTGGGAAGGTGATGTCCAGGCCAATCATGTCAAATTCTAGCCATACGCCGCGGTCAAGCATTTTACATTGATAAGCAACATCCTTTCCTGAAGGATCTGAATGCGCCAGCGAGACTTTTGCCGGAGAGACGTTCATCTCTTCAAGGACAATATCCAGTACCTCGTCGCCCAGCCGCAGCCACCCTGGCATATGGATATTCATCGCCGTGTGGGGGTTATTACGTTGTGCCAGAGAAGCCGCCCGCAGACTGTTGCGTTCCGCCTGCGTAAAAGCGGGTGATACACCAATTTCACCGATCATGCCGGCGCGAATATCCGTCTCGCCTATCCCCTGATTCAGTTCCTTATCAATAAGTGAGGCTAACAACTCGACAGGTTTATGGATCCTGGCGCTTTCGAACTTCTCCAGATAAGGTCCTGATGAAGCCACGATGTTCAAACCGGTTTTTAATGCTACTTCTCGTAAAGATAAGACGTCCCGGCCGATCGATTCAGAACCTGTCGCGTCGACAATAGTTCGGCCTCCCAATGACATAAAGTTGTTGATTTCAAAGATGACATCATCAATCTCCTTTCTGTCCATGTTATCGGCGCAGCAGTAGGGATCGTGTTTCAATCCCCACTGCAGAGCAGCGCTGACTTTTTTCCCCACGAGTTGCTGTGAAAATTCATATTGCGGTTCGTCAACAACTGATGATAAATCGTTAAACAGGTGCTCATGCGGTAGCGTCAGACCCATATCAGTGTGCGCAATGGGGCCTGTTACGGTTTGCAGGAAACCTTTCATCATGACACCTCCATTTTTTGCGCCATTTTGGATGCTCTGTATTCGGGGATGGTGGTAACAATTGCGCCTACTAGCGCAAACAGCGTCCCAATGATCGTGACCAGGTAGACCGTATTGCCTAGTGATGGGATAAGTTCATCAATCAACACTGAGCCAAGCAACTGACCTGCGGTAGAAGCAACTCCGAGCATCAACAGACCTAAGCCTCTGACCAGAATCGCCATCAGCCCGATGGACAGCAGACCCAGCGGGCCACCGAGATACATCCACCACGTATCGGGTAACTGGACGGTGACATGACCTAATGCGACACGTATCGCCAGCGCAGCGCCCAGCACACAAAAGCCGACGATGAAGTTCCAGGTAATGGAAACCAGCATGGAGCCCGTTGCCTCGGCGACTTTGGCATTTCCTGCTGGCTGCCAGCCAGCAAGTAACCCTGCCAAAAATGGAAGGATAGCGAGCAGAATAAACGATGTTGAGTGCCACTGTGGCGATACGACAAAAATGGTGGCAATAACAGCGAATAATGCGCCAGTAATGCGCCATGGCGTGAAATATTTCTTCTCATCCACACCGATACCAAAACGGTCGCACAGTAGGCCGGAAAGGAGCAGAGCGGAAATCAATGCGGTTTGAAAAGTAGCAACGCCCAACGCACTGGCTGATGCGCCTTCAGAAAATACGACCATCGCCCCGCATAATCCGGCAAACCAATTCCACAACGGGATTTTCCGCGTTTTAATCAGAGCAGGGATCGACGCGAATTGCTGGCGTGTTTCTTTGCGTGCAATAATAATAAAAAACATGACGACCAGACCACTGGCGAACGAGATTACTGCGCAAGCATTACCATCTTGCAACCAGTGTCCCAATTGTCCATTAACGGCAGACTGCATGGGGGAAAGCATACCTGCTAAGATAGTTGCAAGCATCAGTAAGGGGGTTGAGTACTTATTCTTGTTCATACATCAATCCTTATATTTTATAAAAGGAGTAACTTTCGTTACTCCATTGTTTTTTATTTTCTGGCAATGAATTGAAGCGTGTTAACCCACAGGTCGGTATAAAACGGCCAGGACATGAATTGCTGCGTTCCCCAGTGTGGTGAGCAGTCACTCATAAAACAGGCGGTTTTGCCCCGTTGGTATTCACCGAACACCAACAATGGATCATTATTAATGGTTAATACGACATCGGTATCTTCTTTGGCTACAACCTGGTTATATCCAAGAAATACCGGGTAGTCTGAGAATCCGTTAACAACAGGATGTTCAGGCGAGACTACCTCAGCGTAAATACCCTCTGGTTTTTCCACCCGGTCATCGCCGTTTAGCATAATAACTGGCAGGACTTCGGCAAGAATGGTGTTCTTGTAATTGGCCTTGGCCTCAATACCCATAAATGACAGATAGCCGCCAATCATGAGCAGTCCACCACCATTTTTGACGTACTCTTTAATTGATTCCAGAGCATTCGGCTTTATTTTTAGCTGATAGAACGTCTCGTTTTGCAACAGGAACGTATTGCTGCCGATATCGCTAATGACAATGGCATCGTAACGGTTTAGCTCATCAACGCTTTCTGGAAAAGCGATTTGTACGGTGTGAGCAGGCATATAATCAACTTCCACTCCGCCTTTCTTTAGGCATTCAAGTAACCATGTGGCACCTTCTTCGTATTTACTGGAGGTAAAACTGTCATAGCCTTTTGAATGAATCATGTGAATATGCCAGGATTCTCCAATAAAGAGCACCTTTAATTTTTTCTGCGTATTATTCATAGTCTGCTCCTTGATTTAGTGAGTCGAGATAGTTTGTTTATAATTTGAACCCTGAATGCGATGAAGAACAGAATCGTTCTCTGGCATGTCAGAGGCATTGGGTGTTTCAACAGCAAGTGAGGCGAATGCGCTGGCATAGCACAATGCGGATGCCAGTGATTTTCCTTTAGCAAGGCCTGATGCGAGAGCGCCATTAAAGGCGTCGCCCGCTCCAGCGGTATTTTTTACAACTGCCGGGAACGCCGGGGAATAGATGAATTGTGTTCCGTCATAAGCGAGGGAGCCTTTGCTCCCTAGGGTGATAATGGTATTTTTGACGCCTTTCTGATGAATAATCTTTGCCGCACTTTTTGCCGACTCAATATCATTGACGGACATATTTGCCAGCAGACCAGCTTCGGTTTCATTTGGCGTAATATAATCAATATTATCAATAATGGTATTGACCATTTCATTGTATGGTGCTGGATTGATAATGACAGGGATATCATTTTTCTGCGCGATTCGAATTGTTTGGTGAAGCGCCTCGTAATTTGTCTCCAGCTGTACAAGAACAATATCTGAATGAATAATGGCTTCTCTTTGTATGGTGATTTCATCAGGGGAAATTGTCATGTTCGCACCGGGATAGATAGCGATGACGTTATCTCCGGTGTCCCCATTCACCATGATGGTGGCTGTGCCAGTTTGTGTTTCTTTTGTTTGATAGATAACACTTTTATGGATCTTTGATGAGTTAATAAAATTAATGGCGTAATCGCTAAAATGGTCTGACCCTACTTTAGTAATAAAATGTACATCAGAATCGGCATAGCTTGCCGCTAATGCCTGATTACATCCTTTACCGCCTGGCGAAAAAATAAAATTATCGGCAAGTAATGATTCGCCTGTCGAGGGTAGCCTCGGTAGGTAACTTATAATATCAACATTGAAGGAGCCAATAACACATACATTATTTTTCATGGCAGAGAGACCTTTTTTTATTTTTTGTGCTGATTCATATTTTTCCAGCACATAAGCAATTTCGTTTTTTGCAACGTTATCAAGAGAGTCAAGGGTAATAAATGCACCACCATGACAGCGAGTGAGATATCCCTGTCCGGCAAGTTCATTGAGATCTGAGCGAATAGTTTCTTTTGTTACCTTGAGACTTTTCGCCAGATTGGAAACTTTTACAACTCCCGAAATACTGAGTTCTTTCAATATTCTATGATGGCGTTCAAATTTCATTTTTTACCTCACCGTGGTTAAGTTAATCCCAGGTGAAGTATATTGTTGTGATTGTCACCATAAAGTGATGGCAGAAACCAAAAAAAAACAAAAATGAAATATTAATTTTATTAAAGTCACGAAAAATATCGATGAAGATAATAAGTAGAATAGTCCTATGATTCAGATGGTTGTTAGCCTCAAGGTAACGCTGGGGGATGAGCCGTAATCAACAACTTTATGTCAGGATTGGATGGCAATTCCGCTTCTGGATTTAACGGCGGGGAAATAAAGGATAATGACCTACAACGCTCTGAAAGTTGTAGGCCTTATTAGTTCGTTAAGGAACATACTGTTGCAGTGATTCGGACCAGCGAAATATGTGACTGCTTTTATCCTGCAGGTTAACGACCTCCAAATCATAAAATCCCTGCGTCTTTGCTGACCGCAATTTCAGGATGTACTTACTCTCGCTGATGTCGTGCTGTCGCGTTCCGTCCTGGTTCCAGTCTCCGGCGATGTCCTGATATTGATAAACAAGGTCGGAAAACACGTTGATTATCTTGTTGTCTTTGATCGTGTACAACTCCAGCACTTCATAAAATGCGCCGCCGCCTGAATACGCCTCAGAGTAGCCACCGCGCACCCCGAACGCCAGAGTATCGGGAGCGATCCGGTACGGTGCCAGATCCAATTTTGTATAATAAGCCAGCGGTCTGACGGACTCATCATCGCTCTCTTTATCGGCGGCTTTATTCCACGCCGAGATCTGGTTTAACGGTTTTTCTGAGCGGGCAATAGGCACTAGCTGTTGGTTCTGCCAGGAAAAAACGCCGAGATATAATTTATTGGCGCGTCCGTTGCTGTAGTTTTCCGGACAGGTGTTATCCGCGTACTTTTTTGCCTGCCCGGCATCGGCCTGATTGTCTGCGAAACAGGCGACGCCAATGTATTTTCCGTCTTTGCCCCAGGCTTTGGCGCCGGTGAGGATCAGATTATTAGGATTTTCGTTTGGCGCAACCCAGCCAATCCACTGGTTCTCTGATAATCCCTGCGGAAGTTCACCAAATCCTTTCGCAGGTGTTGCCCCTGCCATTTGCTCAGCAAAAATCTGTTTACCTTCAGGATGTTGAATAGCGCCGGGGACAGCATCGAGATTTTGTACGGTCGTGGCGAAAGCTGGAGAGAGCGAGGCCAGTAAAACCAGGGGAACAAACTTTTTCACTATTGCGTCCTTTCAATAAGCAGGGCGAGATGACTCGCCCTTCAACATTATTTCACACGCGCCATAAAATACGCATCCACGTACTCGCCGTTGCGCAGTCCGTATTTCTTACCTGTCCCTTCGATCTCAAAGCCATGCTTTTTATAGACCGCAATTGCAGGTTCGTTATCAACAAACACCGTTAACTCGATACGGTCGACGCGCAGCCAGTTGTCGCACATGTCGATCATCGTACGGAGAAGCGCGCTGGCAACGCCGCGATTCTGCCAGCGGGCATCAACGCAGATACCAAAATCGGCGACATGGCTGCGGCGGGGGCGCTGAGCAACGTCGATGCAGAGATGTCCGACGACGATATCATCAATGCACGCGACCAGTTGTTTGATTCCGACCCGTTCGGTTAGTCGCTCTTGCCACATCTCCATGGAAGGATGAGGAACCTGTAGCGTGTTGTGATACACCTCCGGCTGGGCATGGATCTGACGAATTGCGTCGTAATCTTTAGGTTCAGCGTGGCGAATCACTATCTCACTCATTCCTTATCTCCTTCAGGGTTAATTGAGTCTTTACCCTCGCTGAGAAAGAAAATTCCGTCAACTGCATTTTTTTGCAAAAAGAAGTAGACAAGTGCGAATGAGAATGATTATTATTGCTCTGCATTCAGGGGAACCCCTATGGAGAACCTGAAAGCACGACATTGCTCACATTGCTTCCAGTATTACTTTAGCCAGCTTTTGCTGGCTTTTTTTTGGGGTTTTGTGTCTGCCTGGCTTACTTGCCATTTTGCCCCCGGGAAGTGCTCGTGCTCCTCACGTACATTTAGTACGCTCCGGGCCCTGCGCGCTTGCCGTGAACAAACTGCCTGCGACGCCGACGGCCGATCCTGTCGCACCTGTGGTGCAGTTCAAACGCCATCCGGCAAAGAATCCAACATTCAGTCTCCAGCCGCTTTGCGCTATGGTGTAGACAATCATCTTCAAAAGGACTGTCTCATGACCTTACACTGCGCATTTATTGGTTTTGGTAAAAGTACCACTCGCTACCATTTGCCTTACGTCCTCAACCGTAAAGGTAGCTGGCATGTCGCGCACATTTTCCGCCGTAACGCCAGGCCGGAAGAGCAGGCGCCGCAGTATTCGCATATTCACTTCACCAGCGACCTCGACGAGATCTTAAACGATCCGCAGGTGAGGTTAGTGATCGTCTGTACCCATGCTGACAGCCATTTTGACTACGCCAAACGTGCGCTGGAGGCGGGTAAAAACGTGCTGGTTGAGAAGCCGTTCACGCCGACGCTGGCAGAAGCAAAAGTGCTGTTCGAACTGGCGCAAAGCAAAGGGCTGACCGTTACGCCGTATCAGAATCGTCGTTTTGACTCCTGCTTCCTAACCGCTAAAAAGGCGATTGAGAGCGGTAAACTCGGCGAAATTGTTGAGGTTGAAAGCCATTTTGATTACTACCGTCCCGAGGCGGAAACTAAGCCGGGACTGCCGCAGGACGGCGCATTTTATGGCCTGGGCGTACACACTATGGACCAGATTATCTCGCTGTTCGGTCGCCCTGAACACGTGGCCTATGACATTCGCAGCCTGCGTAATAAAGCGAACCCGGACGACACCTTTGAAGCGCAACTGTTCTACGGTGACCTGAAAGCCATTGTTAAAACCAGCCATCTGGTGAAAATCGACTATCCGAAGTTTATCATTCACGGCA
This sequence comes from Citrobacter sp. Cu231, assembly GCF_030332265.1. Taxonomy (NCBI): domain Bacteria; kingdom Pseudomonadati; phylum Pseudomonadota; class Gammaproteobacteria; order Enterobacterales; family Enterobacteriaceae; genus Citrobacter; species Citrobacter sp. Cu231. Next base: position 325,585 of record NZ_JAOWIE010000034.1, read on the forward strand.
CCAAAGGCTCGTTTGTGAAGTACGGCATCGACCAGCAGGAAACCAGCCTGAAGGCCAATATCATGCCGGGTGATCCAGGTTTCGCTGCTGACGATTCCATCGGGGTACTGGAGTACGTTAACGATGACGGCCTGACGATAAAAGAAGAGATGAAACCGGAAGTAGGGGACTATGGTCGCGTCTATGATGCACTATACCAGACGCTGACCGCCGGTACGCCTAATTACGTCAAGGAATCTGAAGTTCTTACCAACCTGGAACTTCTCGAACGCGCCTTTGAACAGGCATCTCCGGCGACGATAACCCTCGCCAAATAGCTTGCACAGACTCCTCTGGGCTTGTTCATATTTTTTGAACAGAGGAGTCAATTTTCACCCTCTATGATCCCAGGCAGATTGAGTCCACACTTACTCCATCGAAAACATCTGGGGGTGAACACAATGATCTATTTACGCAAAGCTAATGACCGTGGTCATGCGAATCATGGCTGGCTCGATTCCTGGCATACCTTCTCTTTTGCCAACTATTATGACCCGAATTTTATGGGGTTCTCGGCACTGCGCGTGATTAACGATGACGTGATTGACGCAGGCCAGGGCTTTGGCACTCACCCCCATAAAGATATGGAAATCCTGACCTACGTGCTGGAAGGCGCGGTAGAACATCAGGACAGCATGGGTAACAAAGAGCAGGTTCCTGCCGGTGAGTTCCAGATTATGAGCGCCGGGACGGGGATCCGTCACTCGGAGTACAACCCGAGCAATACTGAGAAGCTGCATCTGTATCAAATCTGGATCATGCCGCAAGAGAACGGTATTACGCCGCGCTATGAACAGCGTCGTTTCGATGCCGCTCAGGGTAAACAACTGGTGCTGTCGCCGGATGCTCGTGATGGCTCGCTGAAAGTGTACCAGGATATGGAGCTGTACCGTTGGGCGTTGGTCAAAGATGAGCAGTCGGTACATCAGATTGCCGCTGAACGTCGCGTCTGGATCCAGGTCGTTAAAGGCAACGTCACCATTAACGGAACTAAAGCGACTACCAGCGATGGCCTGGCAATCTGGGATGAACAGGCAATTTCTATTCATGCCGACAGCGACAGCGAAGTGTTACTGTTTGATCTGCCGCCAGTCTAACGTGCTGTAACCCTTTGTAGGCCGGATAAGACGCGAAAGCGTCGACATCCGGCTTTTCATCGTTTGTCATTAATTCCATGCGTCCGTGGTAAACTGGGGAAATCTATCCCTTTTTAACGCTTCAGGACGATGAAAAAGAAAAGACCCGTACTTCAGGATGTAGCCGACCGCGTGGGCGTGACCAAAATGACGGTCAGCCGCTTTTTGCGTAATCCGGAGCAGGTCTCCGTGGCGCTGCGGGGCAAAATTGCCGCTGCACTTGATGAGCTGGGTTATATTCCCAATCGCGCTCCTGATATCCTTTCCAACGCCACCAGCCGCGCTATCGGCGTTCTGTTGCCCTCTCTCACCAACCAGGTTTTTGCTGAAGTATTACGCGGCATTGAGGCCGTTACCGACGCCCATGGGTATCAGACCATGCTGGCGCACTACGGTTATAAACCCGAAATGGAGCAGGAGCGTCTGGAGTCGATGCTGTCGTGGAATATCGACGGTCTGATCCTCACCGAGCGTAGCCACACGCCTCGTACCCTGAAAATGATTGAGGTCGCCGGTATCCCGGTGGTTGAGCTGATGGACAGCCAGTCTCCGTGTCTGGATATTGCCGTCGGCTTTGACAACTTCGAAGCTGCGCGCCAAATGACTGCGGCGATCATTGCCCGCGGGCATCGTCATGTTGCCTATCTTGGCGCACGTCTTGATGAACGTACTATCATCAAACAGAGAGGCTACGAGCAGGCCATGCATGATGCCGGTCTGGTGCCATATAGCGTGATGGTGGAACAATCTTCCTCCTATTCGTCCGGTATTGAACTCATCCGTCAGGCGCGACGTGAATACCCGCAGCTTGATGGCGTCTTCTGTACCAACGATGACCTGGCGGTAGGGGCGGCCTTTGAATGCCAGCGTTTAGGGCTGAGAATTCCTGACGATATGGCGATTGCCGGTTTCCACGGTCACGACATCGGACAGGTGATGGAGCCGCGTCTGGCGAGCGTGCTCACGCCGCGTGAACGCATGGGCAGCATTGGCGCTGAACGTCTGCTGGCGCGCATCCGTGGTGAAGCAGTCACACCTAAAATGTTAGATTTAGGTTTCACCTTGTCACCGGGCGGATCTATTTAAGCCAACAAGTTTGAAGTAGCTCACACTTATACACTTCGAGCACGAATGGATATTGCTTCTCTATTTATCCGGCTGGACAATGTTACCGATAACAGTTACCCGTAACAATTTCCAGATTCTTGTACCAGTGGGGGCAACGCTTTGAGCACGACTAATCATGATCACCACGTTTACGTTCTGATGGGCGTATCGGGCAGCGGTAAATCTGCTGTAGCCAGTGAAGTGGCGCATCAACTGCAGGCCGCGTTTCTTGATGGCGATTTTCTCCATCCGCGCAGCAACATCATGAAAATGGCTTCTGGTGAGCCACTCAACGATGACGACCGTAAACCGTGGTTACAGGCGCTGAATGACGCCGCCTTTGCGATGCAGCGTACCAACAAGGTTTCGCTGATCGTCTGTTCCGCCCTGAAAAAAGTCTATCGCGACCAGCTGCGCGACGGTAACCCGAACCTCTCTTTCATCTATCTGAAAGGGGATTTTGACGTTATCGAAAGCCGCCTGAAAGCACGTAAAGGCCACTTCTTCAAAACGCAGATGCTGGTAACTCAGTTTGAAGCGCTGGAAGAACCGGGTGCGAATGAAAACGATGTACTGGTGGTCGATATCGATCAGCCACTGGACGGTGTGGTCGCCAGCACCATTGAGGTTATTAACCAGGGCAGTAAGTAGTGAGTACATTAACGCTTGTTTTAACAGCAGTAGGGTCCGTTTTATTACTGCTGTTTTTAGTGATGAAGGCGCGTATGCACGCCTTCCTTGCTTTGATGGTGGTGTCTATTGGTGCAGGTCTCTTTTCCGGTATGCCGCTCGATAAAATCGCGGCAACCATGGAAAAGGGGATGGGCGGCACGCTTGGCTTCCTGGCGATCGTGGTGGCACTGGGGGCGATGTTCGGCAAGATTTTGCATGAGACCGGCGCAGTCGATCAAATTGCCGTCAAAATGCTGAAATCCTTCGGTCACAGTCGCGCACATTACGCGATTGGCCTGGCCGGGCTTATCTGTGCATTGCCGCTGTTCTTTGAGGTGGCAATTGTGCTGCTGATTAGCGTAGCGTTCTCGATGGCGCGTCACACCGGTACCAACCTGGTTAAATTAGTCATTCCGCTGTTTGCAGGCGTAGCGGCAGCTGCGGCGTTTTTACTGCCAGGGCCAGCGCCGATGTTGCTGGCTTCGCAGATGCACGCTGACTTTGGCTGGATGATCCTGATTGGCCTGTGTGCCGCGATTCCGGGCATGATTATCGCCGGGCCGTTGTGGGGGAATTTCATCAGCCGTTACGTTGAGCTGAACATTCCTGATGACATTACCGAGCCGCATCTGGGCGAAGGTAAAATGCCGTCCTTCGGCTTTAGCTTGTCGCTGATCCTGCTGCCGCTGGTATTGGTTGGTTTGAAAACCATCGCCGCGCGTTTTGTGCCGGTTGGTTCTTCAACTTATGAATGGTTTGAGTTTATCGGTCACCCGTTTACTGCGATTCTGGTAGCGTGTCTGGTGGCGATTTACGGTCTGGCGATTCGCCAGGGTATGCCAAAAGACAAAGTGATGGAGATCTGCGGCCACGCGCTGCAACCGGCGGGGATTATCCTGCTGGTGATTGGTGCAGGTGGCGTGTTTAAACAGGTGTTGGTTGATTCTGGCGTCGGTCCAGCGCTGGGCGAAGCATTAACCGGAATGGGTCTGCCGATTGCCATTACCTGCTTCGTGCTGGCGGCAGCGGTGCGTATCATTCAGGGTTCCGCGACCGTGGCCTGCTTAACGGCGGTCGGTCTGGTGATGCCGGTGATTGAACAGCTAAACTTCTCCGGTGCGCAGATGGCAGCACTGTCTATTTGTATCGCAGGCGGCTCGATCGTGGTCAGCCACGTTAACGACGCCGGTTTCTGGTTGTTCGGTAAATTTACCGGCGCAACGGAAGCACAAACGCTGAAGACCTGGACGATGATGGAAACCATCCTCGGCACGGTCGGCGCAATTGTCGGTATGATTGCTTTCCAGCTGTTGAGCTGAGTCTTGTTGCCCGGTGGTGCTTGCGCTTACCGGGCCTGGAAACGAGCACACATCCGCATCGTAGGCCGGGTAAGCGCAAGCGCCACCCGGCTTTTTACAGCACCATCATACCATCCTCGGTTTTCAACCAGCGCGGCGCTTTCAGCGTGTCGGCGAAATAGCCCACCAAATCCTGCAGCAAATCACCCGCTACTCGCTCCATATCATCAGAAAGCGTTTTGCTCATCAGTAAATGCGTCAAAAGCTGGCAGTAACGCCCCATCTGGTCTGTTTCAGGCTCGAAAAGGGGAAAACGGGTCATGACATTCAACCAGCCCTTCAACAACACGCTCGCAGTTATCCGCCAGTTCGGTGAAGTCCGTGGCATGGCTAAAGGGCAGGGTAAATAAAGAGTGTGAAAAGAGAGGGGGCGTCGCCATAGGGCAGTCTCTGAAGGCGTTCAGAAGGCTAATTCTGGCACCTGATTTTGCAGGTGCAGCGAGAAGATAATGCTTATCCGCGATGCTGGCAAGAGGGTATTCCGGAAGGCGCTTCGCAGAAATGAAAATACGTTTTCTCAGCGGTTTAAAAGCATAAGGAATACATGGTATTACAGTGCAATGCCGTTCAGTTGAGCATGTAGGGTGAACATGTGATTATTGCTCAGGGTTCCGTTCACCTCAGTGGTGTCATTTCTCTGAAGCGCTGATGCCCGTGAACGTGCAAGGGAGGCTCACCGCCGCCTCCCTTGCAACCCAGGCTCCCGGCGGGAAAATCGTCGCTGCGCGAGTTATTCGTCTTATTCCGTCTGCCTGTCGGGTCGGGGCCGAGCCTGCATCCATGCAGGCCGTCCCCTCTGCCCGCATCCTTGCGGGCAGACCCGGTCAGCCGTCAACACCTCATCGATTTTCAGCCGGACCAGGGTGTCGCTTCAGCGCTCTGGCTTTCAGCTATATCCGTTTTGCTGTTCAGAGGTATTCAAGTAAACGCTCAGGTGGTCAGGTGTGGGCTGGTCCGGCTGAAAATTGCCGACGCGTTTCCGTAAGGCCGGGAGAACCCGCAGGGATGCGGGTTCAGGGCGCGTTTTGCATGGACGCTGCCTCGCGCCCGGCCCGGTAGACTGGAGGAATAAGTGGAGGGAACCACGAAGTGGCAATTTTCCTGCCGGGAGCCGGGATTGTTAAGGGGGCTGCGTAGCCCCCTTAACACGTTCACTGGTGACGAGATCTCAGAGAAGCAATGAACATAACGTGAACGGAATCGTTCTCTGAAATGCCATGTTCTCCAGCTTCAAAACGGTTACCCCTTCATCCACATCCGTACGCCATCGAGGAACATCTGGGTTGCCATCATCACCAGAATCAGCCCCATCAGGCGCTCCAGCGCGTTCACCCCTTTCTCCCCGAGCAGACGCAGAAACAGCGACGACTGCAACAGAATCACAAACGTACCGCCCCATGCGATCAGCAGGGCGATTACCAGATGCCCCATCTGATTAGGATACTGATGCGACAACAGCATTAATGAAGCCAGGATTGTTGGACCCGCTACCAGCGGGATCGCCAGCGGAACGATAAACGGCTCTTCACCCGCCGGAAGTCCGGCGCTATTCCCGGTGGCGCTGGGGAAAATCATCTTAATGGCAATCAGGAACAAAATGATGCCCCCGGAAATCGACACGGTTTCCGCGCGCAGATTCAGAAATGCCAGAATTTTCTCGCCCGCAAACAGGAATATCAGCATCACCAACAGCGCAATGAACAGCTCGCGAATCATAATCGCGCGGCGGCGTTTTGGTTCGGTATGTTTCAATACGGACATGAAAATGGGCAGGTTTCCAAGCGGATCCATAATCAGAATCAATAAAACTGCTGCAGAAATGATTTCACTCATAAGTCAAATTCCCTGATAATTACCGCGGACTTTCTGCTTGCTTGCGCAGCGGGATAAGTCGCATTACTGATGGCTTCGCTATCATTGATTAATTTCACTTGCGACTTTGGCTGCATTTTGTATGGTGAAGGATATGCCACCAGGACACTGGCATACATACACAGCACACATCTCTGCAGGAAAAAAACGCTATGAAAAATGTTGGTTTTATCGGCTGGCGCGGTATGGTCGGCTCTGTTCTCATGCAACGCATGGTTGAGGAGCGTGACTTCGACGCCATTCGCCCTGTTTTCTTTTCTACTTCCCAGCTCGGGCAGGCGGCACCGACGTTCGGTGGAACCGCGACCGGCACGCTTCAGGACGCTTATGATCTGGACGCGCTGAAGGCGCTCGATATCATCGTGACCTGTCAGGGCGGCGATTATACCAACGAAATCTATCCAAAGCTTCGTGAAAGCGGTTGGCAGGGTTACTGGATTGACGCGGCCTCTTCGCTTCGCATGAAAGACGATGCCATCATTATCCTCGATCCGGTTAACCAGGATGTCATCACTGATGGCCTGAATAAAGGGATTAAAACTTTTGTCGGCGGTAACTGCACCGTTAGCCTGATGCTAATGTCCCTCGGTGGCCTGTTTGCCAACGACCTGGTCGACTGGGTATCTGTAGCGACCTATCAGGCTGCTTCTGGCGGCGGCGCACGCCATATGCGCGAGCTGTTGTCTCAGATGGGCCATTTGTATGGTCATGTGGCCGATGAACTGGCGACGCCGTCCTCTGCTATTCTCGATATCGAACGTAAAGTGACGACGCTGTCCCGCAGCGGTGAACTGCCGGTTGAGAACTTCGGCGTACCGCTGGCCGGTAGCCTGATTCCGTGGATCGATAAACAGCTCGATAACGGTCAGAGCCGAGAAGAATGGAAGGGACAGGCGGAGACCAACAAAATTCTTAACACGTCTTCCGTGATCCCGGTTGATGGTCTGTGCGTGCGCGTCGGCGCGCTGCGCTGCCACAGCCAGGCGTTCACCATCAAACTGAAAAAAGATGTGTCTATTCCGACCGTGGAAGAACTGCTGGCGGCGCACAACCCGTGGGCGAAAGTAGTACCAAACGATCGTGAAATCACCATGCGTGAGTTAACCCCAGCGGCCGTTACCGGCACGTTGACCACGCCAGTAGGTCGTCTGCGTAAACTGAATATGGGACCGGAGTTCCTGTCAGCCTTTACCGTAGGTGACCAGCTGCTTTGGGGAGCTGCGGAGCCATTGCGCCGCATGTTACGTCAACTGGCGTAATGGTTTGTTAATGATCAAAGGGTGCTAAGTCACCCTTTTTTTGCGTAATACAGGAGTAAGCGCAGATGTTTCATTTTTTACCAGGAGTAAGATAAAGCATTGGCTATTCTTTAAGGGTGACTTAGTACCGGAGGTATTAAGTTGTTGCCTGAAGGTGGGACGACGCAGAGAGGATGCACAATTGTGCTGCGCCGTTCAGGTCAAAAAAAAGTGTCGCTACCTGATGTCGAAGATCAGTTGGAAGGGGTGACACCATAAAACAGGATGACAACCATGTCCGTTCGTATCGATAGAGACGTGATTAATGCGCTAATTGCAGGCCATTTTGCGGATCCTTTTTCCGTACTCGGTATGCACCAAACTGACGCTGGACTTGAAGTCCGCGCCCTATTACCTGACGCCACCGAAGTGTGGGTGATCGAACCCAAAACCGGACGCAAAGTCGGCAAGCTGGACTGCCTCGACTCTCGCGGTTTTTTCTGTGCTGTACTTCCCCGCCGTAAAAATTTCTTTCGCTATCAGTTGGCCGTTGTCTGGCATGGACAGCAGAATCTGATTGATGACCCTTATCGTTTTGGCCCGCTAATCCAGGATATGGATGCCTGGTTGCTATCTGAAGGTACGCACCTGCGACCTTACGAAACGCTGGGCGCGCATGCGGATACCATGGATGGCGTAACCGGTACGCGCTTCTCCGTATGGGCGCCTAACGCGCAACGTGTGTCAGTAGTAGGGCAGTTCAACTACTGGGATGGACGTCGCCACCCGATGCGCCTGCGCAAAGAAAGTGGTATCTGGGAGCTGTTTATCCCCGGTGCGCATAATGGTCAGCTGTATAAATACGAGATGATCGATGCGAACGGTAAGCTGCGCATTAAAGCGGATCCTTACGCCTTCGAAGCGCAAATGCGCCCGGAAACCGCGTCGCTTATCTGCGGTCTGCCGGAAAAAGTGGTGCAAACCGAAGAGCGCAAAAAAGCCAACCAGTTTGATGCGCCAATCTCCATCTATGAAGTGCACCTGGGCTCGTGGCGTCGTCATACCGACAATAACTTCTGGCTGAGTTATCGCGAACTGGCGGATCAACTGATCCCCTACGTGAAGTGGATGGGCTTTACCCATCTTGAGCTGCTGCCAATTAATGAACACCCGTTTGACGGTAGCTGGGGCTACCAGCCAACCGGTATGTATGCGCCGACCCGCCGTTTCGGCACGCGTGATGATTTCCGCTATTTTGTGAATGCCGCGCATCAGGCGGGGCTGAACGTCATTCTCGACTGGGTGCCGGGCCATTTCCCGTCGGACGACTTTGGTCTGGCAGAGTTTGATGGCACCAGGCTGTATGAGCACAGCGACCCACGCGAAGGATATCACCAGGATTGGAACACCCTGATCTACAACTATGGTCGCCGTGAAGTCAGCAACTACCTGGTCGGCAACGCTCTGTACTGGATTGAACGCTTTGGTATTGATGCGCTGCGCGTGGATGCCGTGGCTTCGATGATTTATCGCGACTACAGCCGTAAAGAAGGGGAATGGGTTCCGAACGAATTTGGCGGTCGTGAAAACCTCGAGGCTATTGAGTTTTTACGCAATACCAACCGTATTCTTGGCGAACAGGTGCCAGGTGCGGTGAGTATGGCGGAAGAGTCCACCGACTTTGCCGGCGTCTCAAGACCGCAGGACATGGGCGGCTTAGGGTTCTGGTATAAGTGGAACCTGGGCTGGATGCACGACACGCTGGATTACATGAAACTGGATCCGGTTCATCGTCAGTACCATCACGACAAGCTAACCTTCGGCATGCTGTACAACTACACCGAGAACTTTGTCCTGCCGTTGTCGCACGATGAAGTGGTGCACGGCAAGAAATCGATCCTCGATCGCATGCCGGGCGATGCGTGGCAGAAATTTGCCAACCTGCGTGCCTACTATGGCTGGATGTGGGCCTTCCCCGGCAAGAAATTGCTGTTTATGGGCAATGAGTTTGCTCAGGGACGCGAATGGAACCATGACGTCAGCCTCGACTGGCACCTGCTGGAAGGCGGCGACAACTGGCACCACGGCGTACAGCGTCTGGTGCGCGATCTGAACCTCACCTATCGTCATCACAAAGCGCTGCATGAGCTCGACTTTGATGGCTATGGCTTCGAATGGCTGGTGGTGGATGATAAAGAACGTTCGGTGCTGGCTTTCGTACGTCGTGACAAGGTGGGTAATGAAATCATCGTTATCAGCAACTTTACGCCAGTGCCGCGCCACGGCTATCGCTTCGGTATTAACCAGCCGGGCAAATGGCGTGAAATTCTCAATACCGACTCGATGCACTACCACGGCAGCAATACTGGAAATGGCGGCACGGTGCACAGCGATGAGATCGCCAGTCATGGTCGGCAGCACTCACTGAGCCTTACGTTGCCGCCGCTGGCAACGGTCTGGCTGGTTCGGGAGGGGTAATGACGCAACTGGCAACCGGCAACGCCACTCCCCATGGCGCAACGTATGACGGCCATGGCGTCAATTTTACTCTCTTCTCAGCCCACGCTGAACGCGTTGAATTATGCGTATTTGACGAGGACGGTTGCGAACTCCGCTACGACCTGCCGGGGCGTAGCGGCGATGTCTGGCACGGCTATCTGGCCAACGCCCGTCCCGGTCTGCGCTATGGCTATCGTGTACATGGTCCGTGGCAACCACAGCAGGGCCACCGGTTTAATCCGGCGAAACTGCTGCTCGACCCTTGCGCGCGTCGGGTAGAGGGCGAGTTAAAAGATAACCCGCTGCTACACGGCGGGCTAAATGAACCGGATCACCATGATAACGCAGCCATCGCACTGAAGGGCGTGGTGGTGTCCGACCATTATGACTGGGAGGATGATGCCCCACCGCGCACCCCGTGGGGCAATACCGTGATTTACGAAGCCCACGTCAAAGGGCTGACGTATTTGCATCCTGACTTGCCGGAAGAGATTCGCGGGACTTACAAAGCTTTGGGTCATCCGGTGATGCTCGCCTATTTCAAGCGCCTAGGCATTACCGCGCTGGAGCTGTTACCGGTGGCGCATTTCGCCAGCGAGCCGCGGCTTCAACGGCTGGGCCTGTCGAACTACTGGGGATACAACCCGGTGGCAATGTTCGCGTTACATCCGGCCTATGCCTGTTCGCCGGAGAGCGCACTCGATGAGTTTCGCGATGCGGTAAAAGCGCTGCACAAAGCGGGAATTGAGGTCATTCTCGACATCGTTTTGAACCACAGTGCCGAGCTGGATCTCGACGGCCCCGTCTTCTCGCTGCGCGGAATTGATAACCGTAGCTATTATTGGATCAGGGATGATGGCGATTACTACAACTGGACCGGTTGTGGGAACACCCTCAATCTGAGCCATCCTGGCGTTGTGGAATACGCATGTGAATGCCTGCGCTACTGGGTTGAAAGCTGCCATGTGGATGGCTTTCGCTTTGATTTGGCTTCCGTCATGGGGCGTACGCCTGCGTTTCGTCAGGATGCGCCGCTGTTTACCGCGATCCAAAACTGTCCGCTGCTCTCACGCGTTAAGCTGATTGCGGAACCGTGGGATATTGGTGAAGGCGGGTATCAGGTGGGGAATTTTCCCCCGCCGTTTGCCGAGTGGAATGACCATTTCCGCGATGCGACGCGACGCTTTTGGCTCCAGCGTAATCTCTCGTTGGGCGAGTTTGCCGGGCGTTTTGCCGCATCCAGCGATGTGTTTAAACGCCAGGGCCGCAAACCCAGTGCCACGGTGAATCTGGTGACCGCGCACGACGGTTTTACGCTACGCGACTGTGTTTGCTTCACAAATAAGCACAATGAAGCGAATGGTGAGGAAAATCGCGACGGTACTAGCAATAACTACAGCGACAATCATGGTAAAGAAGGATTAGGCGGCACGCTGGACCTGATTGAGCGGCGGCGTGACAGCATTCATGCGCTGTTAACCACGCTGTTGCTTTCCCAGGGGACGCCGATGTTGCTGGCGGGCGATGAGCATGGTCATAGCCAGCACGGCAACAATAACGCTTACTGTCAGGATAACGCCTTAACGTGGCTGGACTGGCAGCAGGCAAACAGTGGGTTAACCACATTTACTGCCGCGCTGATTCATCTGCGCCGGCAAATACCCGCATTAACGGGGGATTGCTGGTGGGAAGAGGGCGATGGCAATGTTCGTTGGCTGAATAAGTACGCACAACCCTTAAGTGCGGATGAGTGGCAAAACGGCCCGAGGCAGATGCAAATCCAGCTTTCAGACCGTTTCCTGATTGCAATAAACGCCACGCTTGAGGTGACAGATATCGTTTTACCTGAAGGGGAATGGCACGCTATTCCCCCATTTGCCGGAGAGGATAATCCGGTGCTTACGGCTGTCTGGCAGGGACCTGCGCACGGACTGTGTGTGTTCCAGAGAAGATAAAAAGGAGTTAGTCATGGTGAGTTTAGAGAAGAACGATCGTGTAATGTTGGCGCGCCAGCTGCCATTAAAATCTGTTGCCCTGATCCTGGCCGGTGGCCGCGGAACCCGTCTGAAAGATTTAACCAACAAACGTGCCAAGCCTGCCGTGCACTTTGGCGGTAAGTTCCGCATTATCGATTTTGCTTTATCCAACTGCATTAACTCCGGGATCCGCCGTATCGGCGTGATCACTCAGTACCAGTCCCACACGCTGGTGCAGCATATTCAGCGCGGCTGGTCGTTCTTCAGCGAAGAGATGAACGAGTTCGTCGATCTGCTGCCTGCCCAGCAGAGAATGCAGGGTGAAAATTGGTATCGCGGCACGGCGGACGCAGTGACCCAAAACCTGGACATCATTCGACGCTATAAAGCGGAATACGTGGTGATCCTCGCGGGCGATCATATTTATAAGCAGGACTACTCACGCATGCTGATCGACCACGTCGAGAAAGGCGCGCGCTGCACCGTGGCCTGTATGCCTGTGCCGATCGAAGAAGCCAGCGCGTTTGGCGTGATGGATGTGGACGACACCGATAAAATTATCGAGTTTGTTGAAAAACCAGCCAACCCGCCGGCGATGCCTGGCGATCCGACCAAATCGCTTGCCAGTATGGGGATCTACGTCTTCAACGCCGATTATCTGTATGAACTGCTGGCGGAAGATGATCTCGATGAAAAATCCAGTCACGATTTTGGCAAAGACATCATCCCAAAAATCACCGAAGCTGGCATGGCGTACGCACATCCATTCCCATTGTCCTGCGTGCAGTCTGACCCGGAATCCGAGCCGTACTGGCGCGATGTGGGAACACTGGAAGCCTACTGGAAAGCGAACCTTGATCTGGCTTCAGTGACGCCTGAACTGGATATGTACGACCAGGACTGGCCAATCCGTACGCATATGGAATCGCTGCCACCAGCGAAATTTGTTCAGGACCGTTCGGGTAGCCACGGAATGACGTTGAACTCGCTGGTTTCCGGCGGCTGTATTATTTCGGGTTCTGTGGTGGTGCAGTCCGTTCTGTTCCCGCGCGTGCGGGTGAATTCATTCTGTAACATTGATTCGGCAGTGTTGTTACCTGAAGTGTGGGTGGGACGTTCATGCCGCTTACGTCGCTGCATCATCGACCGCGCCTGCGTTATTCCTGAAGGCATGGTAATTGGTGAAAACGCGGAAGAAGATGCACGTCGCTTCTACCGTTCAGAGGAAGGTATTGTGCTGGTCACGCGTGAAATGCTGCGCAAACTGCAGATCAAACAGGAGCGATAATGCAGGTTTTACACGTATGTTCAGAGATGTTCCCCCTGTTAAAAACTGGGGGACTGGCGGATGTTCTTGGGGCGCTACCCGCAGCGCAAATAGCGGACGGTGTAGATGCCCGCGTACTGCTCCCGGCATTTCCTGATATCCGTCGCGGCATTCCCGATGCGCAGGTCGTGACGCGCCGGGATACCTTCGCTGGGCGGGTCACGCTTTTATTCGGTCACTACAACGGTGTCGGTATTTACCTGATTGACGCGCCGCATCTTTATGACCGTCCCGGTAGCCCGTATCACGACACTAACCTGTTTGCGTATACCGATAACGTGCTGCGTTTTGCGCTGTTGGGGTGGGTTGGCTGTGAAATGGCCTGCGGCTTTGACCCATTCTGGCGCCCGGATGTGGTGCACGCGCACGACTGGCATGCCGGCCTGGCTCCGGCGTATCTGGCGGCGCGCGGCCATCCGGCGAAATCGGTGTTTACCGTACACAACCTTGCGTATCAAGGCATGTTTTATGCAAAGCATATGGATGACATCCAATTGCCATGGTCGTTCTTTAACGTGCACGGACTGGAGTTTAACGGGCAGATTTCGTTCCTGAAAGCCGGGTTGTACTACGCCGACCACATTACGGCGGTCAGTCCGACCTACGCGCGGGAAATTACCGAACCGCAGTTCGCCTACGGCATGGAAGGTTTGTTGCAGCAGCGCCATCGCGAAGGGCGTCTTTCCGGCGTTCTGAACGGCGTAGATGAAAAAATCTGGAGCCCGGAAACCGATCTGCTGTTGGCGTCGCGCTATACGCGTGACACGCTGGAAGAGAAGGCGGAGAACAAACGTCAGCTACAGATCGCGATGGGACTTAAGGTTAACGACAAAGTGCCGCTGTTTGCCGTAGTCAGCCGCCTGACCAGCCAGAAAGGGTTGGATCTGGTGCTGGAAGCGCTGCCGGGGTTGTTAGAGCAGGGGGGACAACTGGCGTTACTTGGCGCGGGCGATCCGGTGTTGCAGGAAGGTTTCCTCGCCGCAGCGGCGGAACATCCGGGGCAGGTGGGCGTACAGATTGGTTATCACGAAGCCTTCTCGCATCGCATCATGGGTGGGGCCGACGTCATTTTGGTTCCCAGCCGTTTTGAGCCGTGTGGCTTAACGCAATTGTATGGACTGAAGTACGGCACGCTGCCGCTGGTGCGGCGCACCGGCGGGCTGGCTGATACGGTCTCTGACAGTTCGCTGGAAAACCTGGCGGACGGTATCGCCAGTGGGTTTGTATTTGAAGATAGTAATGCCTGGTCGCTGTTACGCGCGATCCGGCGTGCTTTCGTATTGTGGTCCCGGCCTTCGCTGTGGCGGTTTGTACAACGTCAGGCCATGACCATGGATTTTAGCTGGCAAGTCGCGGCGAAGTCATACCGTGAGCTTTACTATCGCTTGAAATAGATATCCAGGAATCACCTATATGAATGCTCCATTTACTTATGCATCGCCCACACTCAGCGTAGAGGCACTTAAGCATTCTATTGCCTACAAGCTGATGTTCACGATTGGTAAAGACCCGGTCATTGCCAATAAACATGAGTGGCTGAACGCCACGTTGTTCGCGGTGCGCGATCGTCTCGTGGAGCGCTGGCTGCGTTCTAACCGTGCGCAATTATCCCAGGAAACTCGTCAGGTCTATTACCTGTCAATGGAGTTTCTGATTGGCCGCACGCTTTCCAATGCACTGTTATCATTGGGCATTTATGACGATGTTAAAAATGCGCTGGAAGGTATGGGGTTGGATCTTGAAGATCTGATCGATGAAGAAAACGATCCGGGTCTTGGCAACGGCGGTCTCGGGCGTCTGGCGGCCTGTTTCCTGGACTCGCTGGCAACGCTTGGGCTGCCGGGACGCGGCTACGGTATTCGTTATGATTACGGCATGTTCAAGCAGAACATTGTCGATGGCCGACAGAAAGAGTCGCCGGACTACTGGCTGGAATACGGCAACCCATGGGAGTTCAAACGCCACAATACGCGCTACAAAGTACGCTTTGGCGGGCGTATACAGCAGGAAGGCAAGAAAACGCGCTGGATAGAAACCGAAGAGATCCTCGCGGTTGCCTACGACCAGATTATCCCCGGTTACGACACCGACGCCACCAACACGCTGCGCCTGTGGAGTGCCCAGGCCAGTAGCGAGATCAACCTTGGGAAATTCAACCAGGGTGACTATTTTGCGGCGGTGGAAGATAAAAACCACTCCGAGAACGTCTCCCGTGTGCTTTACCCGGATGACTCTACCTATTCAGGACGCGAACTGCGCTTGCGCCAGGAGTATTTCCTGGTCTCCTCCACAGTGCAGGACATTCTGAATCGTCATTATCAACTGCACAAAACCTACGATAACCTGGCGGATAAAATAGCTATTCACCTCAACGACACCCATCCGGTGCTGTCGATCCCTGAGCTGATGCGCTTGCTAATCGATGAGCACAAATTCAGCTGGGACGACGCGTTTGAGGTCTGTTGCCAGGTCTTCTCGTATACCAACCACACCTTGATGAGCGAAGCGCTGGAGACATGGCCTGTTGATATGCTGGGCAAAATCCTGCCGCGTCATCTGCAAATCATCTTTGAGATCAATGACTACTTCCTGAAGACGCTTCAGGAACAGTATCCGAACGACACCGCTCTACTGGGGCGGACGTCGATCATCGATGAATCCAACGGCCGCCGGGTGCGTATGGCATGGCTGGCGGTAGTGGTAAGCCACAAGGTTAACGGTGTTTCCGAGCTGCACTCCAACCTGATGGTGCAGTCGCTGTTCGCTGACTTTGCGAAGATCTTCCCGACCCGATTCTGTAACGTTACCAACGGCGTGACGCCGCGTCGTTGGCTGGCACTGGCTAACCCGCCGCTCTCCGAGGTGCTGGATGAGAATATTGGCCGCACCTGGCGTACCGATCTCAGTCAGCTAAGCGAGCTTGAACAGCACTGTGATTTCCCGTTGGTGAACCAGGCGGTACGCCGAGCGAAGCTGGAGAACAAAAAGCGTCTGGCCACGCTTATTGCCCAGCAGCTTAACGTGGTGGTGAATCCGAAATCGCTGTTTGATGTGCAGATCAAACGTATTCATGAATACAAACGCCAGCTGATGAACGTGCTGCATGTGATCACCCGCTACAATCGCATGAAGGCCGATCCTGACGCTGAGTGGGTGCCGCGCGTGAATATCTTCGCCGGTAAAGCGGCTTCGGCCTATTACATGGCGAAGCACATCATTCATCTGATCAACGATGTCGCGAAAGTGATCAATAACGATCCGCAAATTGGCGACAAACTGAAAGTGGTGTTTATCCCGAACTACAGTGTCAGCCTGGCACAGGTGATAATTCCTGCTGCCGACCTGTCTGAGCAGATTTCACTAGCTGGGACCGAAGCCTCCGGGACCAGTAACATGAAATTTGCGCTGAACGGCGCGTTGACCATCGGTACGCTGGATGGTGCCAATGTCGAGATGCTGGAACATGTGGGCGCAGAAAATATCTTTATCTTTGGTAATACGGCGGAAGAGGTTGAAGCCTTACGTAGTCAGGGCTACAAGCCGCGTGAATATTACGAGAAAGACGAAGAGCTGCACCAGGTGCTGACGCAGATCGGCAGTGGCGTATTCAGCCCAGAGGAGCCGGGACGCTATCGCGACCTGGTGGACTCATTGATCAACTTTGGCGACCACTATCAGGTGCTGGCGGATTATCGCAGTTACGTTGATTGTCAGGATAAGGTTGATGAACTGTATCGTCACCCGGAAGAGTGGACTACCAGGTCGATGATTAATATCGCCAACATGGGCTACTTCTCATCTGACAGGACGATCAAAGAGTACGCCGAAAACATCTGGCATATTGATTCGGTGCGGTTGTAACTATTACACGGCTGCTAATATAATCTGTTCAGGCAGTAGCGAATGTCGTTACTGCCTTTATTTTTTACTAATGTGCTAGCAATAACAGTTTTGATATTGCAAATCTTATTTAGATGGATTGAAAGTATGAGCAAAGGGAAAAAACACTCGATTAGACAGGCAGCTAGAGGCGTATTGTTGGCTATTGTTAGTACCGGTCTATTATCTGGATGTATGACGATGATGCTTGATGACAGTACTCAGGGAATATCATCCACTTCAAAAAAATGGCGCTCTGATGAGATCAGAGGGTTATCTCTTGCTGAGAATACAAATGGTGAGAAGGGATGGGTCTTTATTGGCAGAAGCTTTGATTACTTGCTGTATAAGGGAGGGGATGAAATTATAAATCTGCTGAATAATAAGAATATTCATCGTGAGCAATTATCAGTAGATGAACATGCTAATTTTGCTATTGATACAAGTAAGAAAAATTTCACTGGTTTGTTAAAAATTAATTATCAGGCTCAGAATGAGGATGATAAAAAACAAATCCTTGAGAAAGGATTCTCATGTATAAAAAATGATTGTCAGCGTACGTATAATGGGCTTGAAGGTACGATCCATAAAAAGAATGTTGAGCAAGACCCTAGAAAAATAATGAAGTTTTATCATCCTTTTACCGTTGAGTTTGTAAAATATCAATACTCTTCAAATCAAGGAAAATGGATTCTGGCCCCTTTTACAGTTGCTCTGGATGTTGTCACTGCGCCACTACAGTTACTGGCATTCAGTATTATTGCTCCTAATTTGGGAAGAATTGGTGGCAAATAACCTTACGTGATAGTGACATATCTGCAACGTTATTTTGCTGTTGAAACCTTTCGCTACCCACCATCCGGCAAAATGCCCGGGGGGGCTTCGCTTGCCCGGCCTACGTTTATGCACTTTTGTAGTTATGCACTTTTGTAGGCCGGATAAGGCGTCAGCCGCCACCCGGCATTTTTATCAGGACGCCAGCGACAGTTGGCGCTTCTCAATGTATTCAGCCAGCCACTGGGTCATGCGCGACTGCTGCTCGGCGTTCAGCCACATCCCTTCTTTCGTACGACGCCACAGCGCATCGTCTGCACGACGAACCCATTCGTGGTCAACCAGATACTTCAGTTCGGCCTCATAGAACTCGTGGCCGAAGTCTTCACCTAACTCGGCAAGCGAGGTGGCTTCGCCGATAATCCATTCGGTATTGCTGCCGTAGGTGCGTGAATAATGGCGCGCCAGCGACTCGGTCAGGAACGGGTAGCGACGGCGCAGTTTGGCCGCGTAATCTTCGCGATCGCCGCCGATGTCTCCGCCTGGGAGAACGCACTCTTTGGTCCACGCCGGACCGATGCCCTGATAGTACGACGCCAGTTTTTCCATCGCGTGCTCAGCCAGCTTACGATAGGTCGTCAGCTTACCGCCAAAGACCGACAGCAGCGGCGCTTTGCCGTTTTCGTCGTGGATATCCAGCGTGTAATCACGGGTGATTGCCTGCGGTGAGTCGGACTCATCGTCGCACAACGGACGCACGCCCGAGTAAGTCCAGACGATATCATCACGGCCCAGTTGTTTCTTAAAGTGTGCGTTGTAGACCTTAAGCAGGTAATTGATTTCACTCTCATCAATTTTCACTGCTTTCGGGTCGCCTTTGTATTCGACGTCAGTCGTCCCGATGATTGAGAATTCGTCCATCCATGGGATGACAAACACAATACGTTTATCTTCGTTTTGCAGAATATAAGCTTGCTTCTGGGTATGGACGCGTGGCACCACGATGTGGCTGCCTTTAATCAGGCGAATACCGTACGGTGATGGCAGATGCATGCCGTCGTCGAAGAACTCTTTCACCCACGGGCCGGTGGCGTTGACCAGGCCACGCGCCTGCCAGGTGTGCTTTTTGCCGGTATCAATATCTTCAGCTTCCACAATCCACAAACCGTTTTCACGGCGAGCGGAAGTGGCACGCGTGCGGGTTAACACCTCTCCGCCTTTACGTACGACCATTTGGGCGTTTGCCAAAACCAGTCGTGCATCGTCTACCCAGCAGTCAGAATATTCGAAACCGCGCACAATCTCAGGTTTCATTACAGAATCCGCGCCAAAACGCAAACCGGTAGAACCTGGTAAACTGGTGCGTTTGCCCAGATGATCGTACATAAACAGACCAATACGAATCATCCACGCCGGACGCAGGTGCGGGCGATGGGGCAGTCGAAAGCGCATCGGGAAGGCGATATGCGGTGCCATTTTCAACAGCACTTCACGCTCGGCCAGCGCTTCACTCACCAGTCGAAATTCATAGTGTTCCAGGTAGCGCAGGCCACCGTGGATGAGTTTGGAGCTGGCGGAAGAGGTGGCACAGGCTAAATCCTGCGCTTCCAGCATCAGCACGGATAAACCGCGTCCAGCGGCATCTGCCGCGATACCGGCACCGTTGATGCCTCCACCTATCACAATCAGATCTTTGGTTTCCATGCTGGCCTCTCGCACTTTCGTTATAGCTCATTAATGTTCGTTATCGAGCATAATAGCAAAGAATTGCGCTATTGGTAACATCGGATAAACAATTTACAGTGATACATATAACATTATGGCGTTTAACTGCCGTCGGGACGTACACTAAGAAGTAACATGTCTGAAAAGCGTCACCTGCAATATTAAGAAGAGAGAGCAATGGATCAGTTTGAATGTATTAATGTCGAAGAAGCGCATCAGAAGCTGAATCAGGGCGCTGCGGTGCTAGTGGATATCCGCGACCCGCAAAGCTATGCGATGGGGCACGCCCCGCAGGCGTTTCATCTGACGAACGACACGCTTGGGTTATTTATGCGTGAGCATGATTTTGACACCACTGTGTTAGTAATGTGTTATCACGGCAACAGCAGTAAAGGCGCGGCGCAATATCTTCTTCAGCAAGGCTATGACGCGGTTTACAGCGTTGACGGCGGCTTCGACGCCTGGCATCGACATTTTCCGGCAGAAGTGGCATACGGTTCGTAAGCTAACAAAGATGCAGCCTGAAACAGGCAGGGTCTATATACTGTCCTCTTTTGTGTGGAATAAGCGACAGCAACCATGTTGATGATTACCTCTTTTGCTAACCCCCGCGTGGCGCAGGCATTTGTTGATTATATGGCGACACAGGGCGTTATCCTGACAATTCAACAACATCAGCAAACGGATGTCTGGCTGGCGGATGAGTCCCAGGCCGAGCGCGTACGCGCCGAACTGGCGCAATTTCTGGAGAACCCGGGCGACCCGCGTTACCTCGCGGCAAGCTGGCAGTCGGGTCATACCGACAGCGGTTTACGCTATCAGCGTTATCCTTTCCTTGCCACATTGCGCGAACGTGCAGGCCCGGTAACCTGGATAGTGATGGCCGCATGCGTGCTGGTGTTTATCGCGATGAACGCGCTGGGCGACCAGGCGGTAATGCTCTGGCTGGCATGGCCGTTTGATCCTTCGCTGAAATTTGAATTCTGGCGTTATTTCACCCACGCTTTTATGCACTTCTCGCTGATGCATATTCTGTTCAACCTGCTGTGGTGGTGGTATCTCGGCGGCGCGGTGGAAAAACGTCTGGGTAGTGGAAAACTGATAGTCATTACCGTGATTAGCGCCCTGCTGAGCGGGTATGTTCAGCAGAAGTTTAGCGGCCCGTGGTTTGGTGGGTTGTCTGGCGTGGTATATGCGCTGATGGGCTACGTGTGGTTGCGCGGCGAGCGCGATCCGCAAAGCGGTATTTTCCTGCAGCGTGGTTTGATTATCTTTGCTTTGATCTGGATTGTTGCCGGCTGGTTTGATGTGTTCGGTATGTCGATGGCGAATGGCGCACATATCGCCGGGCTGGCCGTGGGTCTGGCAATGGCGTTTGCTGATACTATTCATGTGCGAAAACGAACGTAGAAATTCGCCTGTAGGCAATCTTATTTGCCTGTATGAGCCAGGGCAGTGCTCAAAATCCTCACGTACCGTAAGTACGCTGCGGTTTCTGCGCGCTGGCCATGCCCAGACGGCCTGCAACGATAACGCCTGATAGACGAATTCTATATTTTCAGGGAACTATAATGAAACAAACACAACGACATGACGCGATCATCGAACTGGTAAAGAAACAAGGATACGTCAGCACCGAGGAGCTGGTGGAGCATTTTTCCGTCAGCCCACAGACGATTCGCCGCGATCTCAACGATCTGGCCGATCAGAATATGATTTTGCGACATCACGGCGGCGCGGCGCTGCCATCCAGCTCGGTCAATACCCCGTGGCATGACCGTAAAGCGACGCAGACGGCTGAAAAAGAGCGCATTGCCCGCAAAGTCGCCACGCAGATCCCGAACGGCTCGACGCTATTTATTGATATCGGCACAACCCCGGAAGCGGTGGCCCACGCGCTGCTCAGTCACAGCAATTTACGCATTGTGACCAACAACCTCAATGTGGCGAATACTCTGATGGCGAAAGAGGATTTCCGTATTATTCTGGCGGGTGGCGAACTGCGTAGCCGTGACGGCGGTATTATGGGCGAAGCGACCCTCGACTTTATTTCTCAGTTCCGTCTGGATTTCGGCATTTTAGGCATCAGCGGCATCGACAGCGATGGTTCCCTGCTGGAATTTGATTATCACGAAGTCCGCACCAAACGCGCGATTATTGAGAATTCACGCCATGTGATGCTGGTGGTGGATCACTCGAAGTTTGGTCGTAACGCGATGGTGAATATGGGCAGTATCAGCATGGTGGATGCGGTGTATACTGACACGCTACCGCCCGCAGGCGTGATGCAGGTGATCGCTGACCATCATATTCAGTTAGAGCTGTGCTAAGTTAATTACAGGCCTGATTAGCATCGCTCGTCAGGCTCTCACTACACCCCATATCCCATCATCTTCAGCAGCTTCTGCGCATGTTGCACTGCATCCTGGCGATGTGCGACGCCGAGCTTTTGGTACAAATTGCGGATGTGCGTCTTGATAGTCGTTGCCGCGACGGCCAGCTCTCCGGCGATCTGCTCGTTGCTGTAGCCCGAATAAATCAGTCCCAAAACCTGCCATTCGCGCTGGGTCAGCGGGCTGGTGCGGATAAGCTCCGGTACTTCCGGGTGCGTAAGCAGACGCTCAACGAACCCTTCATCGAAGTGGGCGAATTTATGGCGATGGTGCTGGTTAATCTCACGCAAAATGCGTTGGGCGCGATGCTGATCGAGTTCCGGCAGCGTATTGAGCTGAATCAGCTGACGCAGTTGCTGCGCCATAGCCTCACCTTCGATAACAAAGTGACTGATAAACCCGGTGCGGTTCGCCAGCTGTAACGCGTCGAGTAACACGCGCTGTGCGTCATTTTTGCGCCCTGCCTGCCAGTACAACTGATTAAGCAGCAGCAGGTTGCGGTTCAGATCGCTCATCAGGCGCAGATTGCGCGCATTTTCATTCAACTCTTCCAGCACAATCTCAGCCGGTTCAAATTCGCCCAGCAGGATCTGCGCGCGGGCGATGTTGCGCCATTGGCCTTGCAGGAAGTGGTTATTGGCGAATTCCGGTTTCGGCGTGTGGCGCAGCCAGTTGGCGGCTGAATTTTTGTCGCCGACCATTTGCCAGTAAATCACCCGGACTTTATCAGCGTTTGAGATCCAGTCGCTGTGATAGTGGCCATTACCCAGCAGGTTTTCCAGACGGTTGAGCAGGCTACGCGCGTTGTCCAGATCGCCCCGCGCCAGCGAACACTGAACCAGCAGTGCCAGGCACTGTAGCTGCTGCTGCGGCTGGAAAGTGGAAAGCAGTTCAATACCCGAGCGGGCAGACGCTTCCGCTTCGTCCAGGCGAGCCCATGCCCACAGGAGCTGCGCACGGATGCGCACCAGGAACTCGTGCATCGGTAGCTGTTCGAGATGCTGCTCTTTGATCAACTGGAACGCTTTTTCCTGGATTTCCCAGGCGGCCTGCAAAAAGCCCTGGGCAAACAAGATTTCACTTTGCTGAATAAGACTCCACAGGGCGTAATGCCAGACGTCATGATGGCGCGCCATTTGTTCGGTTTGCTGCATCAACGCCAGAGAACGCGTGAGGTCGCCCTTACAGTGCAGAACTTCGCCGTGCACCGAGGTGGCGACGATTCGGCTGTAGAACCAGGCGATGGGTAGCTCATCCAGTGCCAGTTTCGCCAGACGCTCGGCTTCATCAGGATTTCCGTCGTTAATCGCGACCTGCGCTCGCAGGGCGTTAAATTCGGCATGCAGCGTCGGCTCCATGTCGCCTTTCATTTCCTGCTCAGCGCGTGCCAGCAGGGTATTCACCTCGCTGTAGCGGTGCTGGCTTTGCATCAGCCACGCTTGCAGCAGAACCAGACGCGGATTTTCCAGCAGGCTTTCCCATGGCAGCGCTTTCAGGGATTCTTCCAGTAGCGTCAGCTCACTGTGGTTAAACAGTCCCCACGCATGGTTAAGCAGGATATCGCGTAGCATATGGGCATCGCCTGCCGCCAGCGCATG
Organism: Citrobacter sp. Cu231; assembly: GCF_030332265.1. Taxonomy (NCBI): domain Bacteria; kingdom Pseudomonadati; phylum Pseudomonadota; class Gammaproteobacteria; order Enterobacterales; family Enterobacteriaceae; genus Citrobacter; species Citrobacter sp. Cu231. The sequence continues at coordinate 349,178 of NZ_JAOWIE010000034.1, forward strand.
GTGGATAGCTTCGCTGGGAAAACCTTGCGCCATCCAGCTTTCAGCAGCCGCGCGGTGTATTTCGGGCAGTTCGCTCGCCAGTTCCCATTGACAGCGTTGACGTAAAAAGCTGCCAAACAGCGGGTGATAGCTGAACCATTCACCGACGTCATCCATCCGCTGCAGAAATAATCCCTGGCGTTCGATCTCCTCCAGCCGCATCTGGCCATTTTCTTCCCCGGTAACCCGGACGATCAGCGCGTCGTTCATGGAGCGCAGAATGGCGCTTTTCAGCAGGAAGTGACGGGTGCCGAGGTCAACGCTGTCCAGCACTTCATCAACCAGATAATCGGACAAATGGCTGGCGTTTATCCCCGCGAGGCGGCGTGCGGACTGGTGTGCAGAATGGTTGTTCTGGCGGGCGGAGAGGGCAATCAGCTGTAACGCCGTGGCCCAGCCCGCAACGTCGTCGCACATTCGACTGCTTTCCGCTGCTTCGATAGGAGAAGACAAACGGCGATCGAAAAATTGTTTGGCTTCCTGGTGGTTAAACGCCAGTTGCTGGCTGCCTATCTCCAGCAACTGATCGCGTACTCGCAGGTTGGCAATGCCCAACTGTGGGAGATTGCGCGACAACACGACCAGCGTGAGATTTTCAGGCTGGTGACGCAGGAAGAAACGCATCGCTTCGTGGATAGCTGGGTTGGAGATCAGATGATAATCGTCCACCACCAGGTAGAGTGGGCGATGCCACTCGGCCAGTTCAATAAATAGCTGTGCAAACAGTGACGTCAGACTGGCGTATTGGCGCTTTTGCACCATCGCTTCGCTGGTGGTGCAGTGTCCACCGGTTGCCTGCTGAATTGCGGCGATCAGATAGCTGGCAAAACGTTCTTGCTGATTATCGCCTTCATCCAGTGAGTACCAGCCTAAGTCGTTCTTCCCCGCTGCCCATTGTGAGACCAGCGTCGTTTTTCCATAGCCAGCGGGACTTGTTATCAGGGCAAGCCTGAAATTATTCACGCCGGAAAGTTTAGCCAACAGGCGCTCGCGGACCACCGTATGGTCGAGTCGAACCGGACGACTTAATTTAGACGGAATCAACATAAGTTTGTCACTTCACTGTGTGAACATGGGGGAAGAATGATTTTTTTTGCGCTTCGTAATTAATGGGTATAAGGTCGGCCAGATTAATGTTTTATGCAAGCTAAGCGGCCTTTTTGTGTGTCTGATTTTGCACTATGTCACAAATCTATACATCTATTGCAATAATTACTTTAAAGAGTCGCAACAGGCGTGGTGACTGGATCCGTCGCGATTTTTACGATGCGTAAAAACCCCATCTCTTTGCAAGGTTATTCGGCGGGTTAATAAAAATATCCGAATTTTGTGGCCGATTTAAAGTTTTTATGTGAATCATCTTATTCATCACAGGTGTTTCAGGTTAGAAACTATTTCTCTGTTTACACATTGTTTCCCATCGTCACCCCTCTATTTGATATTGTCGATTAATTGCCCGGTAATAAGGGGGACGCCGTGGCACATGGGTGATTACGCTTCCCTTTAAGCGGTGTCGATCACACTTTTATGCTCATCCCCGCTCCTCCTCCCTGCCTAATCCGTGCCAGGATGAGGAATGTCAACAACGAGCCAGGCAAACTAGCGATAACGTTGTTTTATTACCTAAGGATCTGGAACCCCTATGTCACAGCCTACTTTCAACAAAGATCAATTTCAGGCTGCCCTGACGCGTCAGTGGCAGCGCTTCGGTTTACTGTCGGCTCAAGAAATGACGTCGCGCCAGTGGTGGCAGGCAGTGAGTGGGGCGTTGGCTGAGTTACTCAGCGCCCAGCCTGCGGCTAAGCCGGCAAAAAACCAGCGTCATGTTAACTACATCTCGATGGAGTTTTTGATTGGCCGTCTGACCGGCAACAACTTACTCAACCTCGGCTGGTATCAGGGGGTGAGCGATGAGCTTAAAGCGCATGACGTCAACCTGACCGATCTGCTTGAAGAAGAGATCGATCCGGCGTTGGGTAACGGTGGGTTGGGGCGTCTGGCAGCCTGCTTCCTCGATTCGATGGCGACTGTCGGCCAGTCGGCGACGGGTTATGGCCTCAACTATCAATACGGCCTGTTCCGTCAGTCCTTTGCCGATGGGCAGCAGATGGAAGCCCCGGACGACTGGCATCGCGGCAGCTATCCGTGGTTCCGTCACAACGAAGCGCTGGATGTGCAGGTAGGGATTGGCGGCAAGGTCAGCAAACAAGGCCACTGGGACCCGGGATTCATCATCACCGGTCAGGCCTGGGATCTACCGGTTCTCGGCTACCGTAATGGCGTGGCGCAGCCGCTGCGTTTGTGGCAGGCCAGCCACGCGCATCCGTTTAACCTGACAAAATTCAACGACGGTGATTTCCTGCGCGCAGAGCAGCAGGGTATCGACGCCGAAAAACTGACCAAAGTGCTGTATCCTAACGACAACCACACGGCAGGTAAAAAGCTGCGCCTGATGCAGCAGTACTTCCAGTGCGCCTGCTCCGTAGCCGATATTCTGCGCCGCCATCATCTGGCTGGGCGTAAACTTCATGAGCTGGCTGATTTTGAAGTTATCCAGCTCAACGATACTCACCCGACCATCGCTATTCCCGAGCTGTTGCGTGTACTGATTGATGAGCACCAGATGAGCTGGGACGATGCGTGGGCCATCACCAGCAAAACCTTTGCTTATACCAACCATACTCTGATGCCAGAGGCGCTGGAGTGCTGGGACGAGAAGTTGGTGAAAGCGCTACTGCCGCGCCATATGCAAATCATCAAAGAGATTAACGACCGCTTTAAGATGTTGGTCGATAAAACCTGGCCGGGTGATGCTGAAGTCTGGGCGAAGCTGGCGGTGGTACATAACAAACAGGTGCGCATGGCCAACATGTGTGTGGTCAGCGGCTTTGCGGTTAACGGTGTGGCGGCACTGCACTCCGATCTGGTGGTGAAAGATCTGTTCCCGGAATATCACCAACTGTGGCCGAACAAATTCCACAACGTCACTAATGGGATTACCCCACGTCGCTGGATTAAGCAGTGCAACCCGGCGCTTGCCGCGCTGTTGGATAAATCGCTGAAAAAAGAGTGGGCCAACGATCTCGACCAGCTGATTAATCTGGAAAAATACGCCGACGACGCGAAGTTCCGTCAGCAGTATCGTGACATCAAGCTGGCGAACAAAGCGCGTCTGGTGAAGTTTATTAAAGCGCGTACCGGTATTGAAATAACGACTAACGCGATTTTTGATATTCAGATCAAACGCCTGCATGAGTACAAGCGTCAGCACCTGAACCTGCTGCATATTCTGGCGTTGTACAAAGAAATTCGTGAGAACCCGCAGGCCGATCGCGTGCCGCGCGTATTCCTGTTTGGCGCGAAAGCCGCGCCGGGTTACTACCTGGCGAAAAATATCATCTTCGCCATCAATAAGGTGGCGGAAACCATCAATAACGACCCGCAAGTGGGTGACAAGCTGAAAGTCGTGTTCCTGCCGGATTATTGTGTCTCGGCGGCGGAAATGCTGATCCCGGCGGCGGATATCTCCGAGCAGATCTCAACAGCAGGGAAAGAGGCTTCCGGCACCGGCAACATGAAGCTGGCGCTGAACGGTGCCTTAACCGTCGGTACGCTGGATGGTGCAAACGTCGAAATCGCCGAAAAAGTGGGCGACGAGAATATCTTTATCTTTGGTCATACTGTGGAAGAGGTGAAGGCGCTCAAGGCCAAAGGTTACGATCCGGTGAAATGGCGTAAGAAAGACAAAGTACTGGATGCGGTCCTGAAAGAGCTGGAAAGCGGGAAATACAGCGACGGCGACAAACATGCTTTTGACCAGATGCTGCACAGTATCGGCAAGCAGGGCGGCGACCCGTATCTGGTGATGGCAGACTTCGCGGCTTACGTTGAAGCGCAGAAGCAGGTTGACGTGTTGTATCGTGACCAGGAAGCCTGGACCCGGGCGGCGATTCTGAATACTGCCCGTTGCGGCATGTTCAGTTCAGATCGCTCCATCCGCGATTATCAGGCGCGTATCTGGCAGGCGAAACGTTAAGGAATCGCGATGGAAAGCAAACGTCTGGATAATGCCGCGCTGGCGGCGGGGATCAGCCCCAATTACATTAATGCCCACGGTAAACCGCAGTCTATTGGTACCGAAACCAAGCGGCGTTTGCTTGACGCCATGCATCGCACCACCGCCGCCACTCCGGTGGCGGTGACCCCAGTGCCGAATGTCATGGTTTATACCGCCGGTAAGAAAATGCCGCTGGCGGTTGAGGGAAGCGGAGAGTTTACCTGGCTGCTGACTACCGAAGAGGGCGTGCAGCACAAAGGGCATGCTGTCGGTGGTAAATCTTTCAACCTTCCGGCCAGGCTGCCGGAGGGATATCACACGCTGACCTTGACCCAGGGTGAGCTGCGTAGCCATTGTCGCGTCATCGTGGCGCCAAAACGCTGTTATGAACCGCAGGCGCTGTTAGCCGGGCAGAAGCTGTGGGGCGCATGCGTTCAGCTCTACACCTTGCGTTCAGAAAAAAACTGGGGGATTGGCGACTTTGGCGATTTGCGCGCCATGCTGGTGGATGTGGCGCAACGCGGCGGCGCGTTTATCGGGCTCAATCCGATTCATGCGCTGTACCCGGCGAACCCGGAGAGCGCCAGCCCGTACAGCCCGTCGTCACGTCGCTGGCTGAACGTTATTTATATTGATGTTAACGCAGTAGATGATTTCCGCCTGAGTAAAGAGGCGCAGGCCTGGTGGCAGAAACCCGCGACTCAGCAAGCGCTGCAACGCGCGCGCGATAGTGAATGGGTTGATTACTCTACCGTTACCGTCCTGAAGATGACCGCGTTACGTATGGCATGGAAAAATTTCTCTGCACGTGACGATGAGCAGATGGCGGCATTTCGCCAGTTTGTCACTCGGGAGGGAGATAGCCTGTACTGGCAGGCAGCCTTTGACGCGCTGCATGCGCATCAGGTGCAAGAGGATGCATTGCGCTGGGGCTGGCCGGTGTGGCCGCAGGCACTCCAGTCGGTGGACTCACTGGAAGTAAAACGCTTCTGCGAAGCACATCGTGACGATGTGGATTTCTATCTGTGGTTACAGTGGTTGGCGTATACCCAGTTTGCTGACTGCTGGAAAACCAGCCAAAGTTTTGCGATGCCGATTGGACTGTATCGCGATCTGGCGGTTGGTGTGGCCGAAGGCGGGGCGGAAACCTGGTGCGACCGCGAGCTGTATTGCCTGAAAGCCTCGGTTGGCGCTCCGCCGGATATTCTCGGTCCGCTCGGGCAAAACTGGGGGTTGCCGCCGATGGATCCGCACATCATCACGGCACGCGCCTACGAACCGTTTATCGAACTGCTGCGCGCCAATATGCAGAACTGCGGCGCGCTGCGTATCGACCATGTTATGTCGATGCTGCGTCTGTGGTGGATCCCCTACGGTGAAACTGCCGATCACGGCGCTTACGTGCACTATCCGGTCGATGACCTGCTTTCAATTCTGGCGCTGGAAAGTAAACGTCATCATTGCATGGTAATTGGTGAGGATCTGGGTACCGTGCCGGTAGAAATCGTCAGCAAGCTGCGCGACAGCGGCGTGTACTCCTATAAAGTGCTTTATTTTGAGAATGACCATGAGAAAAACTTCCGTGCGCCGAAAGCGTACCCGGAACAATCAATGGCAGTCGCGGCGACGCATGACCTTCCTACGCTTAAAGGTTATTGGGATAGCGGCGATCTGACGCTGGGTAAGGCGCTGGGCCTGTACCCGGATGAGGTTGTGCTGCGTGGGTTGTATCAGGACCGAGAACTGGCGAAGCAGGGGCTGCTGGACGCGTTGCACAAGTACGGCTGTTTGCCAAAACGTGCTGGTCACAAGGCGTCACTGATGTCGATGACGCCGATTCTTAATCGCGGCATGCAACGCTACATCGCTGACAGCAACAGTGCGCTGCTGGGCCTACAACCGGAAGACTGGTTGGATATGGCTGAACCGGTCAACATTCCGGGGACCAGCGACCAGTACAAAAACTGGCGGCGTAAGCTCACCGCTACGCTGGAGCAGATGTTTGCCGATGAGAGAGTGAACAAGCTGATTAAGGATTTGGATAAGCGGCGAAAAGCGGCCGCGAAGAAGAAGTAAAAAAGCCGGGGATTCCCCGGCTTTTTTGTCTGAAACGTGTGTTGTTAAACTACCATACCCAGCAGCAGACACCCTACCAGGCCGCAGACGGAGATAATGGTTTCCAGCATTGACCATGACTTGATGGTTTCACCGATAGTCAGGTTGAAGTACTCCTTGAACAGCCAGAAGCCTGGATCGTTCACGTGGGAGAAGATGACCGAACCGGAACCCACCGCAATAACCATTAGCTCAGGGCTTACGCCGGTCGTTGCAATCAGTGGTGCCACAATCCCGCCTGCGGTGATTGCTGCAACAGTTGCAGAACCCAGTGCGATACGCAGGACCGCCGCGATAGACCATGCCATCAGCAGTGGAGACACGTTAGAGCCGTGCATCATTGATGCAATGTATTTGTCCACGCCGCTATCAACCAGGACCTGTTTGAAGGCACCGCCGCCGCCGATGATCAACAGCATCATCGCAATGATTTTGATTGAGGACACCAGCGTGTCGTTAATCTGATCCATCGAACGTCCACGGTTCAGACCAAACGTGAACATCGCAATCAGCACCGCGATAAGCGTTGCCATAACCGGGTCACCGAGGAATTCTGCAACCGTCAGGAAAGCATGACCTTTCGGCAGAATCATCTCCGCCACGGCACGCATCGCCATCAGGATCACCGGTACCAGAGAGGTCCAAACGCTGACGCCAAAGCCAGGCATCTCTTCTTCAGTGAAGGTTTTTGCGCTGTACAGACCTTCCGGGATCGGCTTGTCGATACCTTTCAGGAAACGTGCGTATACCGGACCGGCGAGAATAACGGTCGGGATTGCCAGAATCGTACCAAACAGCAGGGTTTTGCCCATATCTGCATGGAAAATAGTGGCGATAGCAGTCGGACCCGGGTGCGGTGGCAGGAAGCCGTGCGTTACGGACAGCGCCGCAGCCATCGGCACGCCAACGTACAACAGCGGGATGTTGGCAGCTGCGGCAATGGTGAACACCAGCGGCAGCATCAGTACGAAACCAACTTCGTAGAACAAGGCAAAACCAACGGTGAAGCCGGTTAATACCACCGCCCACTGAATATGTTTTTTGCCGAATTTAGCAATCAGGGTGGTTGCGATGCGCTGTGCGCCGCCGCAGTCCGCCAGCATTTTGCCCAGCATGGCGCCAAAACCCATAATCAGGGCGAGGCTGCCAAGGGTTCCGCCGACGCCGGCTTTAATCGAACCGATGACTTTATCCAGTGGCATCCCTTGCATCAATCCGACAGCAAGCGCCACCAGGACGAGAGCGATGAAACCGTTCATTTTGAAACGGATCATCAGGAGGAGTAACAAGATTACACCGATAGCAACGATGACTAATGGCATGATTTACCTGGCCTTAACTTTGTTATGGGTAACGTCAGTGTTTAGATGACAAATTCCGATTGTCCCGACCGGGAACAGAGTATTCTCAGCACCAATGCTGGTTGCCTGCAAAACTAATCAGTTTAGCGGACTATTATGTGTGTGTTAGGTGCTGATACGAATGATACGGGTAACATATGGCGCTTGAAAATCACCTGGGCAGGCAAAATTTAAATTATGAGAGGCTGGTCAAATTATGAGGGAGATTGTTGCAGGAGATATGCGAAGAATTTTCGACCCGGCAGGGATTAGGCTACCGGGCAAATACAGACGGGCTTAGTAGTAAGAGTGTTCGCCACGCTGGTGTTCGGTTAAATCGCGAACGCCTTTCAGTTCAGGGAATTCAGCCAGCAGCTGCTTCTCGATACCTTCTTTCAGCGTCACATCGACCATTGAACAGCCGTTACAGCCGCCGCCAAACTGCAGAATGGCGTAGCCTTCATCGGTGATTTCCATCAGTGAGACGCGACCGCCATGGCCTGCCAGCTGTGGATTGATCTGTGATTGCAGCATGTACTCCACGCGTTCCATCAGCGGTGCATCATCGGCCACTTTACGCATTTTGGCGTTTGGTGCCTTCAGCGTCAGCTGGGAGCCTAACTGGTCGGTAACGAAATCGATTTCTGCATCTTCCAGATACGGTGCGCTCAGTTCATCAACATATGCGGTCAGCAGGTCAAATTTAATGGCGGTGTCGGTTGCTTCCACGGCGTCCGGCGGACAATAAGAAACGCCGCATTCAGCGTTAGGCGTGCCGGGATTAATCACAAATACGCGGATTTGTGTCCCTTCTTCCTGATTTGCCAGCAGTTTGGCAAAGTGCGCTTGTGCAGCATCGGAAATATGGATCATAGTAATGGCCTAATAGTTGACTATTTTACTTGGTTATAATACGCCCATCATCGAGGCTCTACAAGGTTCGACACAGGCACCATACCTGGACAGTCGCGGCGCCGTTGCGTAAAAGCAGCTGCGCGATTTCCGCGACGGTACTTCCGGTAGTGACGACATCATCCACAATAACCATATGGAGTCCCTGCACCGGCAATTCAAGGCGAAAGGCGTTTTTCAGGTTACGTTTACGCAATCGGGCGCTGAGATGGTGCTGCGTGGCGGTTGCCCGAACCCGCGAGATGGTCCGGCTGTCCCAGTCGCAACCCAGCCAGTGCGCCAGTGGGCGACACAGCAATTCGCTCTGATTAAACCCCCTGCGCCAGTGCCGTCGTTGCCAGAGCGGGACGCTGACGAGCCTGTCTGGCAGGGGAAGACCGCTGACGCGCCGGGCCTGTAATACCTCCAGCAACAGCAAACGTGAAAGGGCGGAGGCCATTTCACTGCGTCGCGAAAACTTGAACTGGTGGATAAGTCCGCTCAACGGCGGAAGATAGTCGCTGATGGTGACCAGGCGCTGCCACGGTGGGGGTTTTTGCAAGCAACGTCCGCAGGGAACGACGGCGTGGGCGGCAGGGAGTCCGCATTGAGGGCAAAGGCTGACGTGCTGACGCGTTGCCCGTGCGCAGACTGAACAGATCCCCCAATGCCCTAACGTCAGGGGCATTCGGCATAGCCAGCACAATCCCGGTACTGTTAGCATAGAAACATCCTGTTAGGCTAAAAGAGAACAATAACTGATGAATGACATCTGGTGGCAGACCCAGGGTTCGGGAAATTGCCATCTTGTGCTGCTGCACGGATGGGGACTGAATGCGCAAGTGTGGCATTGCATAAGCGAGGAACTGAGCTCGCATTTCACGCTGCATCTTGTCGACTTACCGGGATTTGGCCGCAGCCAGGGTTTCGGCGCGATGTCGCTGGAAGAGATGGCTGAGCGGGTATTAAAACAGGCGCCGGAGAACGCTATCTGGCTCGGCTGGAGTCTGGGGGGGTTGGTTGCAAGCCAGGTGGCGTTAACTCATTCTGAGCGTGTTCAGGCGTTGGTGACCGTGGCGTCATCCCCTTGCTTTAGCGCGCGTGAGGAGTGGCCGGGCATCAAGCCAGAAGTGCTGGCCGGTTTCCAGCAGCAACTGAGTGAAGATTTCCAGCGTACGGTGGAGCGTTTTTTGGCGTTGCAAACGATGGGCACGGAAACCGCCCGTCAGGATGCGCGAGCGCTGAAGAAAACGGTACTGGCTTTACCCATGCCGGATGTTGAGGTACTTAATGGCGGGCTGGAGATCCTGAAAACGGTCGATTTGCGTGAGCCATTGTGCTCGGTGGAAATGCCTTTCCTGCGGTTGTACGGCTATCTCGATGGACTGGTTCCGCGCAAAGTCGTCCCGATGCTCGATGCCCTGTGGCCACAGAGCGAGTCGTTGGTGTTTGCCAAAGCGGCGCATGCACCGTTTATCTCGCATCCTGCCGAGTTTTGCGCAGCGCTGGTGGCGTTAAAACAGAAACTGAATTGTTTCTAAAGTAACGGATATCTGCATAAACGAGTTATCCGGCCTGAACATTTGCAGTTTTTTGTAGGCCGGATTAGCGTAGCGCCATCCGGCAGGAGCGGCAAATTAACGCAAGGCCCACCATTCGCGCAGGCAGGCTTTACCTTCCGGGCAACTTTTGCAGCTTCCGGAAAGACACCCGTCGGCATCCTCCTGAATCCGCACCGCTTTGCCCATTTTTTCTAACTGATTCAGCATGGCGTCAATCATAGGCTGTGGGGTATGTAGCGTGTGGCTAATTTGTGTTGCCTCCATGCGCCCCCGCAAAGCCAATAAATCACGAACCTGAATTAGTGATGCCATTGTCGATAACCTTAGTGGCAATCGCCAGTTGTGCTGGAACAGCAGGAACTCGCCGTTCTGTTGGTTGCCAGCAGGGCGAGGTCCACGCGGCTACGAGCTCGACGCAGCAGGCCCAGTAACACGATGTTAAACAGGATGACCGCTAAAATGCACACCAGACTGTAGGTCGGGTGCTCTTTGTAGCTGACCGTCTGATAAAACAGCGTCGACAGAGAGTAGGCGATATTCAGGCCCCACAGAATCGAGAAGCCCATCCAGCCACGGCTGGATTCACGTGCGATAGCGCCCATAACTGAAATGCACGGCACATACAGCAAAACAAAGATCAGGTAGCTGTACGCGGCGGCGGCGCTGCCAAATTTCTCGCCCATCACGCCCATTGCGCCGGTAGCCATTTCACCGTCGCCCTTGCTGGCTTCGATAGGGTTAGCCAGCACGCTCAGGCTAAAGGTGTCTTTCAGGCTTTGCCAGGTTTCATCCACTGCGCCGAGCAGCTCGTCAGCGAGGTGGAAATCTGCCGGATTGAACTCTTCTTCCTGAATGTTTTCTGCGGTATAGAGCGTGTTCAGCGTACCAACGACCACTTCTTTTGCCATCGCGCCGGTGAACAAACCTACGGTTGCCTGCCAGTTATCTTCGTGAACGCCAATCGGTTTAAACACGGGAGTAATAACACGGCTAACGGAGGCCAGAGCAGAGTCGTTGATGTTATCGACGATTTTCCCGCTCAGTGAGAAACTGTTAAACGCGCTGAGGAAAATGCTGACGATGATGATGACTTTACCCGCACGCAGAACGAAGCCTTTCAGGCGTTGCCAGGTCTGAATGATCAGACTCTTGATGTGCGGCACGTGGTATACCGGCAGCTCCATCACGAACGGCGTTGCTTCACCACGCATAATAGTGTGTTTGAGCATCAGGCCCGTCAACACCGCCATCACGATACCCAGTACGTACAGCGAGAAGACCGCCAGTGCGCCGTTCTGACCAAAGAACGCCGCGGCAAAGACGGCGAAAATCGCCAGACGTGCGCCGCAGGACATAAACGGCGCCATCATGATGGTCATCAGACGCTCACGCGGGGCGTCCAGCGTACGTGCGCCCATCACTGACGGTACGTTACAGCCAAAGCCGACGATCAGCGGGACGAACGACTTGCCCGGCAGTCCCAGCGCCTGCATCAGACGGTCCATCACAAACGCGGCGCGTGCCATGTAACCGGAGTCTTCAAGGAAGGAGAGGAACAGGTACATCATGCCGATTTGCGGTACCAGCGGCAGCACAGTGTTAATCCCGCCGCCAAGCCCCTGGGCCAGGAAGATAGTGAGCCAGTCCGGGAAGTGCAGCGTGTAGCCAATCCACTGAATACCATGGATAAAGAGCGCTACGGAGCCGACGTCAAACAACGGTTGCAGCGCGCCGCCAATGTTAATGGCGAGCAGGAACATCAGGTACATCACGAACAGGAAAATCGGCAGCCCGAGGAAGCGGTTGAGAACGATTTTATCTACTGCGGTGGTGAATCGGCTTGGCTCTGCCGTCAAGGTATTGCTTACGGTATCGCAGATAGCGGCAATGCACTGATAGCGCGCATCGGCGATATGCAGCGCCGGATCGTCCATTGTTTCGCTCAGGCGTGCGATGGAGGCATCGAGATTTTGCGCGGCATCACCCGCGTAGGCGCGGCTGTAGATATCGCCTTCCAGCATCTGCAGGCCCAGCCAGCGGCGCTGTTGTAGCGGCATATCTTTGGCCATCGCGTCGGCGAGAGAGTCCGCTTCCTGCAGCAGCGGCTGGGCATAATGGACCAGCTCGACGGTGTCGTTTTCTTTGTAGCGGTCGATCGCCAGCTTCAGCGCTTCTATGCCGCGGGCGCGGGTGGAAACCAGCGGAACCACCGGGCAGCCAAGACGCGCTGAGAGGGCGTCTATATCGATACGGATTTGCTGCTTTTCAGCGATATCCAGCATATTCAACGCGACGATGCAGGGGATGCCCAGCTCAAGCAGTTGCAACGTCAGATAGAGATTGCGTTCAAGGTTTGACGCATCGACCACGTTGATCAACAGATCTGCGTCGCCGCTCAAAATATAGTGACAGGCAATCTGCTCATCGAGAGAAGTCTGAGATGAGATTGTCGTCAGAGAATAGGTGCCGGGTAAATCCACCAGCGTGACCTGATGGTCCGTTGTGGCGAAATGACCTTCTTTACGCTCAACGGTAACGCCAGCCCAGTTACCTACACGCTGGCGCGCGCCGGTGAGCTGGTTGAATAAGGTTGTCTTGCCGGAATTAGGATTACCAATTAAACCAATGGTTAGTTTTTTCATTTTTATAGACTCACTGTATTAACAGGAAACCGCTTCCACTTCTAATAACGCCAGATCTTTCTTACGCAATACCAGACTTACACGACGCGTTTCGATATGGATAGGATCGCCGAGCGGGGCGACGCGTACCACGTTGAAGGAGGAGCCGGGCAGCATGCCAAGTGACAACAGTTTCTGACGATAAGCCGGGCTGATTTCACGGGCAAAACCGGTAATTTTCCACGCACTGTCAGGAGTGAATTGCATAGGGACCTACTTATATCTCGCTAACTGGATGATTACCTCATGGGGCGACAGGGCGGCATGAGACCAGATGATTAGCCAACGTAAGGAAAGAGTAAATAATCAACAGAACAATGATAATGAGAATGGTTTCTATCATCAATAGAATAAATGTGACGGAATGTAGAATTGAACAATAATTTGAGCCAATTTTGATATTTCTCAACATTTATTCCGCTTTGGAATGAATGTTTCTGCAGTGTCATTATTGACTTTCTTAATGTGTAATTAAGGTTTTATTTGTTAACGAAATGATAAATATAAGGAGGGAAGAGAAAATAATATATTAAATATGCCGGACAGAGGTTTACACTGCCATCCGGCACACGATCCAAACTTAGCGTTTTTTACCCATTGCCGCCGCCAGCGCATCCATCATGGCGCTGTTGCCCGCAGGCTGTGCGTCACGACCGCGAGGTTTCGCGGCTTTGGGGGCCGAGCGATTAGCCTGAGCGCGATCGTTGTTCCCACCGCCGCGACGCGCATTGGTTTCACCCGGTTGCTCGTCCAAACGCATGGTCAGCGCGATACGCTTGCGTTGCAGGTCAACTTCCAGCACTTTCACCTTCACAATATCGCCCGCTTTCACCACGGTGTGCGGATCGTCGACGAACTTATTCGACAATGAAGAGATATGCACCAGACCGTCCTGATGAACACCAATATCAACAAACGCGCCGAAGTTGGTGACGTTGGTGACTGCCCCTTCCAGAATCATCCCCGGCAGCAGGTCATTCATGGTTTCTACGCCATCAGCAAACTGTGCGGTTTTAAATTCAGGACGCGGGTCGCGGCCCGGTTTTTCCAGCTCTTTAATGATGTCGGTGACGGTCGGCACCCCGAAACGTTCATCGGTAAAATCGGCAGCTTTCAGATTGCGCAGTTCGTTGCTATTACCCATCAGGTCACGCAACGATTGCTCGGTGGCGGCCAGAATGCGTTCCACAATCGGGTAGGCTTCCGGGTGAACGGTGGAGGCATCCAGTGGGTTATCGCCATGATTGATACGCAGGAAGCCCGCGCATTGTTCAAAGGCTTTAGGCCCCAGACGGCTGACTTTCAGCAACTGCTGACGGTTCTGGAACTGACCGTTCTCATCGCGCCAGGCGACGATGTTTTGCGCCATCATGCGCGTCAGACCGGCAACGCGGGTTAACAACGGTACGGAGGCGGTATTGAGATCGACGCCGACGGCGTTCACGCAGTCTTCCACCACCGCATCCAGCTTACGTGCCAGCTGCGTCTGGCTAACGTCGTGCTGATATTGGCCCACGCCGATCGATTTAGGATCGATTTTCACCAACTCTGCAAGTGGATCCTGCAGACGACGGGCGATGGACACCGCGCCACGCAATGAAACGTCGAGATCCGGGAACTCCTGCGCCGCCAGCTCGGAAGCTGAGTAAACCGATGCCCCGGCTTCGCTGACGATCACTTTCTGCGCGGTGACTTTCGGGAACTGTTTCTGCATGTCGAGGAAGAAACGCTCGGTTTCGCGTGACGCCGTGCCGTTACCAATCGCTACCAGCTCAACGTGGTATTTTTCGCACAGCGTCGCCACCGCAACGGCAGCTTTGGCGGCCTGACCGGTGTGTGGATAAATGGTGTCGGTCGCGACCAGCTTGCCGGTGCCGTCAACAACTGCCACCTTCACACCGGTACGCAGGCCGGGATCGAGTCCCATGGTGGCACGCAGACCCGCAGGCGCGGCCATCAGCAGATCGTGCAGATTACGGGCGAAGACGTTAATAGCTTCGTCTTCGGCGCGCTCACGCACGGTGCCCATCAGCTCGGTTTCGAGGTGCATCAGCACCTTAATACGCCAGGTCCAACTGACCACGCCTTTACGCCAGCTGTCGGCAGGTGCGTTGTTCAGGCGTAATCCCAGGTGGTCCTGGATAATCTGTTCGCCGTGGCTTTCTTTTGGCGGCTCATCGAATTGCGGATCGGCATTCAGCGAAAGCTGTAGCACACCTTCGTTACGGCCACGGAACATGGCCAGCGCACGGTGGGATGGCACGGTAGAGATCGGTTCGTGATGATCGAAGTAGTCGCGGAACTTCGCGCCTTCCTCTTCTTTTCCGCTTACCACAGTGGAGACCAGATGGGCGTTTTTCCACAAGTAATCACGTACTTTCGCCAGCAGTGCAGCGTCTTCAGCAAAGCGTTCCATCAGAATATAGCGTGCGCCGTCGAGGGCGGCTTTGGTATCCGCCACGCCGTTTTCGGCGTTGAGATACTTTGCGGCTTCGGTTTCCGGGTCGTGGGACGGTTCGTTCCACAGCAGGTCAGCCAGCGGCTCAAGGCCTGCTTCAATGGCGATTTGCCCACGGGTGCGACGCTTAGGTTTGTACGGCAGATAGAGATCTTCGAGTTCGGTCTTACTTAACGTGCCGTTGATCGCTTTCGCCAGATCGTCGGTCAGTTTGCCTTGCTCGCCGATAGATTTCAGGATTGCCTGACGGCGGTCTTCCAGTTCACGCAGATATCCCAGACGGGTTTCCAGATTACGCAGTTGCGTATCATCCAGACCGCCGGTGATTTCCTTACGATAACGTGCGATAAACGGCACGGTGTTCCCTTCGTCAAGCAGGCGAACGGCAGCTTCTACCTGTTCAGCACGAGCCTGAATTTCACCTGCGATAATGCGGCAGAAAGAATCATTCATCATGGATAGCTTCGTCTATAGGATAAAAAATCAGGGGATAGTTATACGGATTGACTGGCAAAAATGCCAGTCATCTACCGGGGCTTCGGATTGTTCCGGTCTCACTTAACGTATTCAATCTCGTTCACGTACCAGCTGGCTTCTCCGCCTGGAGTGTTTACCACAGCAAGATCGCCGACCTCTTTTTTCAGCAGCGCCCGCGCCATTGGCGAGTCGATAGAGATGTAATCTTTCCGGCCGAAGATCTCGTCGTAACCGACAATGCGGAATTTGCGGATGTCGCCATCGTCATTTTCAATCTCAACCCATGCGCCAAAGAAGACTTTACCCTCCTGCTGTGGGGAGTAATCGACGATTTTCAGATTCTCCATGCACTTCGTCAAATATCGGACACGGCGATCGATCTCACGCAGGCGCTTTTTATTATACTGGTAGTCGGCATTTTCGCTGCGGTCACCCAGACTTGCAGCCCAGGTAACCTTTTTGGTGACTTCCGGGCGCTCTTCACGCCAGAGATAATTCAGCTCTTGTTTGAGTTTTTCATACCCTTCACGGGTTATCAGGGGCGTTTTCATCTTATTGTTTTACCTTCGACTCTGTGATGATGCGCACAATTAGTATTACGTGAGCATATCAACAGAATAAATAATGTATTGCGAGAAACATTGTATACTTAAGCTGCTGTTTAATATGCTTTGTAACAATTTAGCCTGGAATTAATACCAGAATTCGCTGGTGACTCACGTGAGCTTTCTTAAGAATATACACTTAATTGTTGCGAACCTTTGGGAGTAATAACAATGCAAGAGAACTATAAGATTCTGGTGGTCGATGACGACATGCGCTTACGTGCGCTTCTGGAGCGTTATCTGACCGAGCAGGGCTTCCAGGTTCGAAGCGTCGCAAACGCTGAGCAGATGGATCGTCTGCTGACCCGTGAGTCTTTCCACCTGATGGTGCTGGATTTAATGCTGCCGGGAGAAGATGGCCTGTCTATTTGCCGTCGCCTGCGCAGCCAAAGCAACCCGATGCCGATCATTATGGTTACGGCGAAGGGCGAAGAAGTGGACCGTATTGTAGGACTGGAAATCGGCGCTGACGATTACATTCCGAAACCGTTTAACCCGCGTGAACTGCTGGCGCGTATTCGCGCTGTACTGCGTCGTCAGGCGAACGAACTGCCGGGAGCGCCTTCCCAGGAAGAAGCGGTTATTGCGTTTGGTAAGTTCAAACTGAACCTCGGTACGCGTGAAATGTTCCGTGAAGATGAGCCTATGCCGCTCACCAGCGGTGAGTTTGCGGTGCTGAAAGCACTGGTCAGCCATCCGCGTGAGCCGCTGTCCCGCGACAAGTTAATGAACCTGGCCCGAGGTCGTGAATACTCGGCGATGGAGCGTTCCATCGACGTCCAGATTTCTCGTCTGCGTCGAATGGTGGAAGAAGATCCGGCGCATCCGCGCTATATTCAGACCGTATGGGGTCTGGGCTACGTCTTTGTTCCGGACGGTTCTAAAGCATGAGGCGAATGCGCTTCTCGCCACGAAGTTCATTTGCCCGCACGTTATTGCTTATCGTCACCTTGCTGTTTGCCAGCCTGGTGACGACCTACCTGGTAGTGCTGAACTTCGCGATTCTGCCGAGCCTCCAGCAGTTTAATAAAGTCCTGGCCTACGAAGTTCGTATGCTGATGACCGATAAACTACAGCTGGAGGACGGTACGCAACTGGTGGTGCCGCCCGCATTCCGCCGGGAAATTTATCGTGAGCTGGGTATTTCCCTCTATTCCAACGAGGCCGCTGAAGAAGCCGGGCTGCGTTGGGCGCAACACTATGAATTCTTAAGCCATCAGATGGCGCAGCAATTGGGTGGCCCGACGGAAGTGCGCGTTGAAGTAAACAAAAGCTCGCCTGTCGTGTGGCTGAAAACCTGGCTGTCGCCCAATATCTGGGTTCGCGTACCGCTTACGGAAATCCATCAGGGTGATTTCTCACCGCTATTCCGCTATACGCTGGCGATTATGCTGCTGGCTATTGGCGGGGCGTGGCTGTTCATTCGTATTCAGAACCGACCGTTGGTGGATCTTGAACATGCTGCGCTGCAGGTGGGGAAAGGTATCATTCCACCGCCGTTGCGCGAGTATGGCGCCTCAGAGGTGCGCTCCGTAACCCGAGCCTTTAACCATATGGCCGCAGGTGTGAAGCAACTGGCCGATGACCGTACGCTGTTAATGGCGGGTGTGAGCCACGATTTACGTACTCCGCTGACGCGTATTCGTCTGGCGACGGAGATGATGGGCGAAGAGGACGGTTATCTCGCGGAGTCCATCAATAAGGACATTGAAGAGTGTAATGCCATTATCGAGCAGTTTATCGATTACCTGCGCACTGGTCAGGAGATGCCGATGGAGATGGCGGATCTGAACTCGGTGTTAGGCGAAGTGGTCGCGGCGGAAAGCGGTTATGAACGTGAAATCGAAACGGCGCTGCAGCCGGGCAGCATTCAGGTGAAAATGCACCCGCTGTCGATCAAGCGTGCGGTTGCCAATATGGTGGTTAACGCCGCCCGCTACGGCAACGGCTGGATTAAGGTCAGTAGCGGTACGGAGACGCATCGCGCCTGGTTCCAGGTGGAAGATGATGGCCCGGGCATCAAGCCGGAGCAGCGTAAACATCTGTTCCAGCCATTTGTCCGTGGTGACAGTGCGCGTAGTACCAGCGGCACGGGGCTGGGTCTGGCGATTGTGCAACGTATTGTCGATAACCATAATGGCATGCTGGAGATTGGCACCAGTGAACGGGGCGGGTTGTCAATTCGCGCCTGGCTTCCGGTTCCTTTCACTCGCGCGCAGGGTATCTCGAAAGACGTATAAGAAAGGGAGGCGAAATGCCTCCCTTTTTGTTGCGGTAGGCCGGATATGTGGCAACCACCATCCGACACTTTTTGTTACAGCTTCTTGTTACAGCTTCGGTCCGGCGCTAACCAGTGCTTCACCCGCAGGGGTGTCGGTGTATTTCTCGAAGTTTTCGATAAACAGTTTCGCCAGCGCGTTGGCTTTTTCTTGCCATTGTTCCGGAGACGCGTAGGTATTACGCGGATCGAGAATGCGCGTATCCACGCCAGGCAGCTCGGTCGGGATAGCGAGGTCAAACATCGGCAGACGGAACGTTTCCGCATCATCCAGCGAGCCGTTCAGAATGGCATCGATAATCGCGCGAGTATCTTTGATAGAGATACGCTTACCAGTACCGTTCCAGCCAGTGTTAACCAGATATGCCTGCGCACCTGCCGCTTGCATGCGTTTTACCAGTACTTCTGCGTACTGTGTTGGGTGCAGCGACAGGAAAGCTGCGCCAAAGCAGGCGGAGAAGGTTGGGGTGGGTTCGGTGACGCCACGTTCGGTACCGGCCAGTTTGGCGGTGAAGCCAGACAGGAAGTGGTACTGGGTTTGGTCCGCCGTCAGGCGAGAAACCGGTGGCAGTACGCCAAACGCATCGGCGGTCAGAAAGATTACTTTAGTGGCATGACCCGCTTTTGAGACCGGCTTAACGATATTATCGATGTGATAAATCGGGTAGGACACACGGGTGTTTTCGGTCTTGGAACCGTCGTCGAAGTCGATGGAACCATCTTCTCGCACGGTGACGTTTTCCAGTAGTGCGTCACGACGGATCGCGTTGTAAATTTCCGGCTCGGCGTCTTTAGACAGCTTGATGGTCTTCGCGTAGCAACCGCCTTCAAAGTTAAACACGCCGTCGTCATCCCAGCCGTGTTCGTCATCGCCAATCAGGCGGCGTTTCGGGTCGGTGGACAGTGTGGTTTTACCGGTGCCGGACAGGCCAAAGAAGACCGCCACATCACCTTTTTCCCCGACGTTTGCCGAGCAGTGCATGGAGGCAATGCCTTGCAGCGGCAGCAGGTAGTTCATTACGGAGAACATCCCTTTCTTCATTTCGCCGCCGTACCAGGTGCCGCCAATCAGCTGAATACGCTCAGTCAGGTTGAAAGCCACGAAGTTTTCAGAGTTCAGACCCTGCTCTTTCCATTGTGGGTTGGTGCACTTAGCGCCGTTCATCACGATGAAATCCGGTTTGAAATCAACCAGCTCTTCGTCGCTTGGGCGGATGAACATGTTTTTGACAAAATGCGCCTGCCAGGCCACTTCGGTAATGAAGCGTACGGAAAGACGGGTATCGGCGTTAGCGCCGCAGAATGCATCAATGATAAACAGGCGCTTGCCGGAAAGCTGCTGGGTGACTAATCCTTTCAGATGCTGCCAGGTTTCCGGGGAGAGCGGTTTGTTGTCGTTCTTACCTTTACCTTTGTCGGACCACCAGAGCGTGTCGCGCGTAGTGTCGTCACGGACAATGTACTTATCCTTTGGCGAACGTCCGGTAAAGATACCGGTATCAACGGCAACGGCGCCCAGGTTCGTTAACACGCCACGCTCATAACCTTGCAGGGAAGGATCGAGTTCCTCCTGGAAAAGTGTGTCGTAGTCTGGATTGTAAACGATATCCTGAACGTCATTGATACCATAAGCCTTGAGATCTTGCGGGGTTAAACTGTTGTTCACACGCATTTCACTGCTCCTTAGCCAATATGTATTACCTGGAATAGTAAGGTTTTTTAGGGATTGCTAACCGCGACAAGGCTCATAGATTTACGCATCCGGGAAAATCACGGGTAACCGAATACGCTGCGACTCCTGTCACAAAGAGGCGGATATTATGGCAGGAAACCCTTTTTTGTTGTGGAAAATGTTCTTAAAACGTTAATGAAGAGTGTTTTTGGCGGGAATCTTGTGAGTGTAATCGCATTCACGTAAGAAAATAACGTAACTCATACATAAACAATATCGATTCACTTCCCGTCGTTTTAGTCTGAAATTAGCCTGCCAATGCTCAAAATTGTGAAGTTGATGCGATAATTACCTTTTCTCTTCATTCTGGATGACGACATGGATAGTGTTGAACTTTCACGTACCACTCGCTGGGGCATGATATCAATTGGCCTGTTACAGGGAATGTTGTGCTACCTGCTGATAACCTTTCTGGCGCCGCATAACGACGGCTGGTTGTTTTGTGGCATGCCCGCGACGATTGCTTTCTCCTCGGCGCTTTTACTCACCGTTGTCTCGTTCAAACAACGTGCGCTGTGGTACTGGATGGCGTTGATTTTTGTGGCGGTGCTGGCGATGAGCGTCTGGCTGAAGTGGCAAGTTGAGGGTGGAGATAAGTGGCGGCAGCAGGAAACCTTTTTTCTCTACGGCTGGCGCTTGTTGTTGATGGCAATGCTGGCGTTGCCGTGGATTCAGTACTCGCTTCGCGCGTCCCGCCAGCAGACGCGCTATGCGCAATTTTATACGCAATTGTGGCTTAACGCGTTGACGCTGCTGATTGTGTTCATTTCCAACGGGTTGTTCTGGATGGTGCTCCTGCTGTGGAGCGAGATGTTTAAACTCGTCGGCATTACCTTTTTTGAAACGCTTTTTTTTGATACCGACTGGTTTGCCTACATCGTATTAGGCCTGATTACCGCGTTGGCGGTCGTACTGGCGCGTACGCAGTCGCGTCTGGTTGCGGCGGTACAAAAGCTGCTGACGTTAATCGCCACGGGTTTGCTACCTCTGATAGCGCTACTCGCGCTGATGTTTATGCTGACTTTGCCTTTCACCGGGCTGGAGGCTATTTCGCAGCGGGTTTCAGCGGCGGGGCTGATGTCAACGCTGACGTTTAGCCTGCTGCTGCTCATGGCCATGGTGCGCGAGCCACAAAAGGAAGCTCTACCTTATCCTGGCGCGTTACGCTATCTCATCAAATGTGCTCTGGCTGTCGCACCTATCTATACGCTGATTGCCGGCTGGTCACTGTGGGTGCGAATTCAGCAGTACGGTTGGACCCCTGAGCGTCTGCATGGCGTATTGGTGGTCTGCGTACTGTTGGTCTGGTCGTTTGGCTATCTGGTGAGCATTTTACGCCGGGGACGCAACCCACTTCAGATTCAGGGAAAGGTCATTCTCGGCGTTTCGTTACTGGCATTAGGGTTACTGGTTCTGCTCACGTCGCCAGTGATTGATGCCTGGCGCATTAGCGTCAACAGCCATATGGAGCGCTACTACAGCGGGAAAATCAAAGCAGATCAGGTTAGCCTGTATATGTTGAATCGCAGCGGGAAGCCGGGGCGTGCGGCGCTGGAAGCGTTACAAAAAGATGAGGCATTCAATAAGGATAGCAAGCGTAAACGTGACTTAAACGCCATTCTTCAGGAGGATCGCGATCCTGTTCAGAACCTGACTACCACTCAGTTAGCGCCGAAAGTCATGATCGCACCGGGGAGCAAGAAACCCGATGATACCTTCTGGACGTTTATCAAAGGACAACGCTATCGTATTACTTCCTGCGTTGAACAGGACGCATGCGTGCTGGTCGATCAGGACCTCAATGCGGATGGTCAACCTGAGCAGGTGCTGTATGCCTTTGGCGATGGCGAAACACTGGTCTTCGGCAGGAAGGAGGATAAATGGGTTCTCATCGCGTCCGCTCAGCTACCAGAAGGGTTCAATAAAGATAAATTGCTCAAGGCGGTGGCGAATCATCAACTGGATTCAGCTCCCAGAGTCTGGCGGGATATCACTATTGATGGCACCCGGTTACCGATGAATTATTACAACGAGTGAGCTTGTTGCGGATAGGTTTTTTGCCGGGTGGCGAGGCGTACGTCTTATCCGGCCTACAACCGTTTACCTGTAGGCCGGATAAGAAGATTAATGTACCTGCGGGTCTGCCGGGGAGGCGTTGCTGCGGATCTCAGCAATGTCCATGGCGTTAAACAGATAGTGGCTACCGCAGTAATCGCAGTGCATATCAATCTCGCCTTCTTCCGCCAGAATGCTGTCTACTTCTTCGTCCGGTAGCGTTTTCAGTGCGCCAGCGCAGCGTTCGCGTGAGCAGGTGCATTTGAACTCAACGTCCTGCGGATCGTAGAGGGTAACCTCTTCTTCGTGGTACAAGCGCCACAGCACTTCGTTGGCCGGCAGTGTCAACAGCTCTTCAGTTTTGATGGTTTCGGTCAGGGCGGTCAGGTGATCGAAATCATCGGTCTGTGCGTTTTGCGCCGGCATGACCTGCAGCAGCATTCCGCCAGCCGCGGGTTTGCCATCGACGTCGCCAGTGCGGATAAACAGACGCGTTGGCAGCTGTTCAGAACGCATGAAGTAGTCTTCCAGGCAGGCAGCCAGCGTGTCACCTTCCAGACCGACCACGCCCTGATAGCGCTCGCCTTCTTCCGGGGTTATGGTGATCACCAGGTAGCCATTACCCACCAGCGTTTTCAGATCTGCGTCTTCAGGGATATCGCCCTGCATGCGGGCCACGCCGCGCATTTGTTGGTTGTTGTTGCCGTTAATGACGGCCAGGCTCAGCGGACCGTCGCCCTGCAGCTGTACAGTGATATCACCAGCAAACTTCAGCGTGGCGGTAAGCAGGCTGGTGGCGACCAGCAGCTCGGCCAGCACGTTTTTGACTGGCTGCGGATAAGTATGGTTTTCGAGGATCTGTTGCAGGGTTTCCGAAACGGTCACCAGCTCGCCGCGCACGGCAAAGTTTTCAAACAGATAACGATGTAATTGGTCATGTTGCGGCATAATCATCTCTCTTGCAGGTGACAGTCACTCGCTGTCGCCATGTTTAAATCGTAACAGGTCGCGGCGCTCTTTCTTGTCCGGTCGCCTGTCCGGGTGCGGCATGGTTAACGCGTTAAGTTTACGCGCCAGTGCCACTTTTTCGCGTTTTTCCACGCTTTCCGCGGTTTCTTCATACAGCGTAACGGCTTCCGTGGCCGGGCGACGCTGCTCGGTAATAGCCTTGATAATGACCGTTCGTTCGTCATTTCCCTGGCGCAGGGTGAGGGTGGCGTTCAGCTCGACAATCTTGCTCGGCTTGCTGCGTTGGCCGTTGTAATGCACCTTACCGCCTTCAACCATTTCGCGGGCTAGCGCACGCGTTTTGTAAAAGCGAGCAGCCCACAGCCATTTATCCAGCCTGACTTCAACAGGGGGCTTTTCTTTCATGGCGTCTCCTTCACATCAGTGAGGGGATCAGTCGGCGGTAGTCATTCAGTGACGGGTGGCGTGCATACTGTTTTTCCGCAATGCCAGAATCGGGATTGGTTACGCCGAGGCAGTAACGAATACCGTACAGAGCAGCGGCATCGAGAATGGGTTCGCTGTCGTCAATAAACAGCGTCTTCTCTGCACTCATTCCCGTTTCTTCAGCCACAGCGTGCCATAACCGCTGATCCTCTTTGGGATAACCAAATGTGTGGGTGGAAAGTAATAAATCAAGGTGTGAGGCCAGACCGGTGTGCTCCAGCTTCACCGCCAGGTTATGCGGATGCGCGTTGGTGAGCAAAATACGACGCTTGCCGCTGGCTTTTAAGGCATCAAGAAACGGTACGGTATCTTCACGTAAAACGGCGCGTGGTCCCTGTTCCGTTGTCATCGCGCAAATATCCAGATCCAGGCATTCGCTCCAGTAATCCAGGCAATACCAGTTCAGCGTATGCTGCACGGCGTGATACTGCTGACGAATATAGGTCTGGGCTTCCTGGGGAGAGATACCCTGCTTCGCGCCATAGGTTTCAGGCACCAGTTTTTGCCAGAAATAGTTATCGAATGCCAGGTCGAGCAACGTGCCGTCCATATCTAACAACACGGTGTCGACATCCTGCCAGGCAATATTGATCTGCATGGAAACTCCCCAGAAGAAAACATGATGCGCGACAGAGTAGCATATCCTGTCGCGCGAGCGTGTTATCGAATCAGGCTTTCCGTGTCGTCAATCAGCGTAGGATTCAGGCAGCTTTCGTAGTAGCTCTGAATTTCCGCGATGCGGGTGCGATGACGCTGGTAGCGTCTGAATGCCTGTATGCTGTTGTAGATAGCGCATCCGAGCATCGAGAACATCAGCAGCGTTGTGCCAAGGTAGCGCCATAATCCTGAACGGTCCGGGATACGATGAAGGCCAATGTGCTGGGTTCCATTGGCGTCGGTCGAAATATTGGTGACGATCCCCTCCGCACGAAACGGCGTCTGCATCAGCATCTGCGCCAGTCGCTGGAAGGCGTTCCACTGTTCCTGTGGGGGATAGTCATATAGCGAAGTCGTCGGCCACGGTTGATCGACCAGATCGCTGCCTTCGTCGCTGATAATCAGGAAACCGCCGGGCGCAGGGCTATTCAGCGCCTGGGCCGCTCGCGCTGTCTCGCGAGAAATAAACGGTGCCGTAGAGGTATTCACCAGATTATCCAACGACTCCGCGCTTACCGGACGCAGCAGCACGTTCACGCCATCCAGTTTACCTGCGTTCGCCCGTTTCACTAGCGCCGCCCAGTCTTTACTATTACCCAGGTTCACCAGCGCATTTTTTAATCGTACACATTCATCTTTGGCCGCGCAAAGATCGGCCGTTTTCAGGACTATCTCGCCAAAGTCGTCCAGTAACACCATGCCGGATTTTTGGATTGCAGAGCGTAACGATGCGCTAACACGAGAGTCATCATCCGCTTTGGGATGCAGTTGTCGGTTCACGGCCTGTGTCAGCGCGATGGCTTTATTCACCAGCTCGGATTCGGGCAGCGGTAATGCGCGCGCGTCATTCCAGATAATTTGCGTGCAATCGAAAGGCGTAAACGGTGTGGAAGGCTGAGCATTCCAGCTCCCCTGGGTATGAATGTTACACATACCCGTCCCGCTCAGTTGCAGCGTGTCACCCACACGAACGCCTGCGTTTTCAAGTTGTTTAACGCTGGTGGCTTCGATAGTTTGCGCCCCCTTCATCCAGGAAAGCGTAAGCTTTATCGGCATATCCAGCGGGATCCAAACAAGCAGCATCAGCAGTACCAGCAACGAGCCGCCTGCGATGACGGCATTGCGTAACCAGTGCTGTAACGGGAAGTTTTTGACTTCGTCATGCAGGGATAAAAAGCGTCCCTGGCGGACAACGTGGCGATCGAGATAAATATCGATATCTGTTTGCTGGCCGAGATCCTGCGCAATGTAAGGCTGCCAGTGACGTGGATAAATCAGATCAATAATGCCCAACGAGATATTATTAATTTGCTCCTGATCGTTTTCGCCAAACAGCCCCCAGCGACGCGGAGTCCCGCGCAGACAATGAATTTCCCGCAGGGCGGTTTTCGACGGCGGGGCGAAAAGTCCCCACAGACCCGCAGCCAGCAGCAGCACGGCTCCACCGACCGTCCACGGAACAAACGTATCCGGGATTATCAAACAGAAGAAGAACAACAGGAATGATGCGGCAATTAACAACGCTTCGCGCAGTCCAGACGGACGACTGAGCGCATATTCTTCATGAGTTTCCTGGCGAATATTCAGCAGTTCAATCTGCTCGCTTTCTTCACCACGAATGGACGCTTGGGTAGAGGCGGTGTGCTGTAGCGCATAGCCACGCGCTTCCTGCATATATTCCTGCAGCGTATGGCCGTTCAGAGAGATAACCAGCGGTATCGTATTGGTGTGGATTAGCTCAACGCTGTTTTCGTCATTGATGTATTGTTCCCAGAAGGGGGGAAGATGTACCTCAACGGAATCAAGATAGTAACGCCATTTGTTAGGATCGTCGGTGGTAATGCCGTAACGTGTAATCGCGTGCGTAAGCACGATGACGCTATTACTTTGGGCATTCAGCGTTAGCGATACTGGCGCGGAGCTGGCACCCGTTGGGCCGGGTACCTGCTGAATTTGACTAAGGCTTTCGAGATAATTTTCGACTGCACTGCGCTCTTCTGGCGTAAGTTTACGTTCTGAGGCGTCTGAGAAGACGTTGCTCAAAGGAAAATTTTTCCGCCTGGTTTTTGTTCTGAGTAGCCATCCTGCAAGCAATGAGCAGGCCAGCAAAGCAGCTAAAAAAATCAGAATGGTGCTCATGCTTTCCCCATCTTACTTAGTCTGTCAGGCGTGGTCAGTCGCACCCTGTTCAATATTCGTGATTCTGTGGTTGGCTATCGGCAAGTGTGGAGTCGAACTTGAGCATCTTTAAGTACAGCCCAGTAAATGCGAATCATAGCAAAATCACTAAAAATGGAATATCAGCAAATTCCTGGAGTTATTTCAACCTATTGACTTTTAATTTGAAATAAGGATTAACTTTTAGTACGTTACATAAATGTAAATAAACGGCAATTCACATTGCCGAAACCTTGCGGCATGTCGCACAATAACCCCAGATTTCACAGCAAAGATCCTCACAATGAGCAAATCATTACAGAAACCCACGATTTTAAAAGTGGAAACCGTCGCCCAATCCCGGCTGTTTAAAGTCGAAAGCGTGGACCTTGAGTTCAGCAATGGCGTCCGCCGCGTTTATGAACGTATGCGCCCTTCCACGCGTGAAGCGGTAATGATTGTGCCGATTGTGGACGATCACCTGATCCTCATCCGTGAATACGCGGTTGGCACCGAATCTTACGAACTGGGTTTTTCTAAGGGGTTAATTGACCCTGGCGAAAGCGTCTATGAAGCGGCAAATCGGGAACTAAAAGAAGAAGTAGGGTTTGGCGCAAAAGATCTGACGTTTTTGAAGAAACTCAGCATGGCGCCGTCCTATTTCTCCAGCAAGATGAACATTGTGGTGGCAGAGGACTTATATCCTGAATCACTGGAGGGCGATGAGCCTGAGCCATTACCGCAAGTGCGCTGGCCGCTGGCGCATTTGATGGATCTGCTGGAAGATCCTGATTTTCACGAAGCGCGTAATGTGAGTGCGCTGTTCCTCGTGCGCGAATGGCTGAAAGGGCAGGGGCGGCTTTAATTGCGATTGCCGGAACTCGGCTAACGCCTGCTCCGGCCTACAGCGAGTATGTGAATAATAAAAAAGGCGCCTAAGCGCCTTTTTTGATCAGAACAGTTCGTGCGTCTCACCATTATCGATAATGGTCGTCCCCACCTCATGCACTGCCTGCTGCGTCGGCTGAGTGCCTTCAATGAAATACTCTGCGCGGCTGTTACCACCGCTTGCCAGTTGACCGGTGCTGCGATCGATATTGACCGTCACGATGCCCGGAGGCGGCGTCAGCGGCTGCTCAGGCACACCTTCCAGCACGGATTTCATGTAGGCATCCCATGCAGGCTGCGCACTCTTCGCGCCGCCTTCGTAACCGGAGATTTGGTCTTTGATCGCCCCGGAGGCCGTTGTGTGACCAAGGTTGCGGCGATGGTCGTCAAATCCGATCCAGACCGATGTCACCACCCCCGGCCCGTAGCCGGAGAACCACGCATCTTTAGAGCTGTTGGTGGTCCCGGTTTTCCCGCCGATATCATGGCGCTGTAGATCGCGACCTGCACGCCAACCGGTTCCCATCCAGCCTGGCTCACCAAAGATATTGGTGTTCAGCGCGCTTTTAATCAGGAAGGCCAGCGGCGTGTTGATCACGTGAGGCGCATACTCCTGCGTTCCGCTTTGCGCGACCAGCGCCTGGTTAGCTTGCTCAAGCTGCGGCATTGGCACGGCGGCATTCTGCTGTTCCTGCGAGACGGCGACATCTTCTACGTTATTGTTTTCCAAAACATTAGATTTCTGGGTGTCACCATAAATCACTGGAATATCACATTCCGGGCAGGCAATTTTTGGCTTCGCCTCGAAGATCACGCCGCCCATATCGCTTTCGATCTTGCTGATGAAATACGGATCGACCAGGAAGCCGCCGTTAGACATTACCGCGTAACCGCGCGCCACCTGTAACGGCGTGAACGAGGCAGAACCCAGCGCGAGCGACTCAGTGTGCACAATGTTCTGCGCCGGGAAGCCGAAACGTTGCAGATACTCTGCCGCGTAATCCACGCCCATTGCGCGCATGGCGCGTACCATCACCACGTTTTTCGACTGGCCCAGACCCTGACGTAAGCGGATAGGACCAGCATACTGCGGCGGTGAGTTCTTCGGCTGCCAGTCAGAACCGGCACCAGCATCCCAGCGGGAGATCGGCACGTCATTGAGCATGCTCGCCAGCGTCAGACCTTTATCCATCGCGGCGGTATACAGGAAAGGTTTGATGTTAGAACCTACCTGGCGTAACGCCTGGGTGGCACGGTTAAACTTGCTTTGGTTGAAGTCAAAACCACCAACCAGTGCCAGCACCGCGCCGTTTTGCGGATTGATGGAGACCAGTGCGGAGTTGACATCCGGCACTTGCGCCAGCCACCAGGCATTGCCAACCTGGCGTACCCAGATTTGCTGCCCGGTTTGTACCACATCGGTCACTTTACGCGGCGTTGGGCCTTGCTGGGTATCCGAGCGGTAAGGACGCGCCCAACGCATGCCGTCCATCCGTAATGACACTGACGTACCATCCGCTAGCGCGGCAATGGCTTCCTGCGGATTGGCGCTGGTAACAACCGCCGGTAATAGCGGTCCATAAGTCGGCAACGCTTTCAGCGTATCGGTGATTTTTTTACTGTCCCAACTGCTTTCGCCCACTTTCCACAGCACGTTCGACGGGCCGCGGTAGCCGTGACGCATGTCATAATCCATCACGTTGTTACGTACTGCCTGCTGAGCTGCCTGCTGTACTTTACGCGTAATGGTGGTGGTAATGCGATACCCGTCTTCATAGGCTTTCTCGCCATAACGGTTATACATCTCCTGGCGCACCATCTCAGACAGATACGGTGCAGAGAAAGCGATTTCCGGCGCGTGATAGTTGGCGTCAATCGCTTCATTACGCGCCTGGTCGTACTGGGCCTGCGTGATGTAGTTTTCGCTCAACATGCGCGACAGCACGACGTTACGTCGCGCGGTTGCCCGGTCCATCGAATAGAGTGGGTTGAAGGTTGACGGCGCTTTTGGCAGACCGGCAATCACTGCAATTTCACTTAAGCTAAGCTGATCAACGGTCTTACCGAAATAGACCTGCGCGGCAGCACCCACGCCATAGGCGCGATACCCCAGGTAAATCTTGTTCAGATACAGCTCGAGGATCTCATCTTTACTCAGCAGTTGTTCAATGCGGATCGCCAGGAACACCTCTTTGATCTTACGCATCAGCGTACGTTCTGGGCTGAGGAAGAAGTTTCTCGCCAACTGTTGGGTAATGGTGCTCGCCCCTTGCGACGCGTGCCCAGAGAACAACGCGACACTGGCCGCACGGAAGATCCCCACCGGGTCTACCCCATGGTGATCATAAAAACGGCTGTCTTCTGTGGCGATAAAGGCTTTAACCATTACTGGCGGCATCTGATCCAGCGTGACCGGGATTCGACGTTTCTCGCCATATTGCGCGATCAGCTCGCCGTCAGCGCTGTAAACCTGCATCGGGATCTGTAAACGCACGTCTTTGAGCGTCGCGACGTCAGGTAATTGCGGCTCAATATAGCGATAAAGGCCATAAATCGAGCCTGCTCCCAGCAGGATGCAACATACTGCAAGGATTAATAAATACTTTACGAACTTCACTGGAGATTTCCCATTTAGTGGCATTTGGGCAGTTTATAAACAAACGCGCGGTAGTATAAAGGCAAGCCAGACGCATTGATATACCCGTTAAAGCAACGGGTGATACGGAGATCATCAGCAATGGCTTTCAATATCTGGAAAATTGGTCTGCATATTCAGCAACATGAAGCGCTGGCAGTCGCCGCTGTTCGCGACGCATCCGGTTGGTTTCTACAACGCTGGTGGCGCATACCGCTGACGCCTCAGGTTATCGTCGATGGCCACATTCGCGAGCCTGAACAGCTTGTCGCTGCGCTACTGCCGTGGAGCCGTGAGCTTCCTCGCCGACACCATATTCATCTTTCCTTTCCCGCCAACAGGACTTTACAAAAAAAGTACCCTCGTCCGGATATGACATTACGCGAGCCGGAGCAAACCGCATGGTTATCCGGTTCGATGGCGCGTGAATTGGATATGGCACCAGATGCGCTGCATTTCGATTATAGCGAAGACGCATTGAGCCCGGTGTTTAACGTCACTGCCGCGCAAAGCAAAGAGATTTCAACACTGCTGACGCTTATTCAAACGCTGAAAGTGCAGGTTACGGCGATTACCCCGGATGCCAGTGCGTTACAGCGATTTATTCCCTATTTGCCAGAACATCAACAGTGTTTGGTATGGCGTGATGACGCCCAGTGGCTGTGGGCTACCCATTCGGCATGGGGACGTAAATCAACGGGTGATATTGGCAGTATCGACGAGCTTGCCGCGACATTGTCTCTTCCCACGACAGCCATTGCGCTATGTGACCCCGACGGCTTCGATCCGTTAAGCGTGGTATCCGTGCGCCAGCCGCCCATTCCCACGCAAAGCCATCGTTTCGCCATTGCTTTGGGACTCGCTATGGGAGGCGTGTGCTAATGATAGCGACCATCAACCTCCTCCCCTGGCGCCAGACGCGACGACGCGCCTGCCTGCGTTTCTGGGGCGTTTTATTTAGCGCTTCGCTAGTGCTTAGCATTGGCGTGTTGTTGCGCTATTGCAGCGTTTTTTACATAGAAACCCGGATTGAATTGTTGCTGGCTGATGCCGAAAAGACGCGAGGCGAGGCCTTAATGGCGCTAAAGCCGCGCATGAAGCATCGCCGGCAACGATGGCTGCAGGTAAAAGAACGAAACAGGCAGCGTGAGCAGACCCGAAGCTGGCAGCTGGTTTTGCAAGGGCTAGCGGAATTACTGCCAGAGCAGGCGTGGTTTACAAAAATCACCTGGCAGCAGGAGACGCTGGAGCTGACGGGAAACACGCTGAATTTTGCGGCGCTAAAGACGCTGGAAGCGCAATTACGCCAGCCGTCGCGGTTTCAGTTGAACAGCCCAGGGGAAACGCAGCAGGATGCGCAGGGACGCTGGCAATTCCACTATCGACTAACGCGGAGCGGTGCGCATGATAACGCTCTGTGATAGCTGGTTAGCACAGTCGCCGCGCTTTCGGCTCATTTGCTGGTGTGGCTGGCTGCTGGGACTGCTTATCGCCGTCTTGCTCTGTCTTCATCCCGTCGCGCAGAAACGGGTGATGCATCAAGAGGCGCTCAACCAGCAACGTGCGGCCATTCAGACACAATGGCGAAATCTATATTTGCTGGCGACATCATCAGAAGCTCCTGAAGAGCCGCTGATTCCGTTCTCTCCGCTGCTGTTTCAGACTCTGCACACACGTCTTCTCCACTGGCAGCCCTCCGCTCAGGGTGGAGAGATGACGCTCAAGCCAGCCTGGGATGCCATCCCGCTGATGTTTGTCCAACTGGCGGAGCAGGGAATGAACGTTAGCCAATTTTCTCTCAGCCAGGAAGGAGCTGAATTGCTGCTAACGCTACAACTGGAGCGCCTGAATGACGGTTAAACGCTGGTTGTTGGCATGCGTAAGCGTACTGGTGCTCACCGGTATGCGTAATCCCTTCCTGCCGCCGGAAGACCACTGCCAAATTGCTGAACTGTCAGCATGGCGTTTTCAGGGAATGGTGAGCCAGGACACACGACCCATCGGCATCGTGCAGGATAACCAACACAAATGGCGGCGAGTGGAGCGAAATGAGGTACTGAAAAACGGTTGGAAAGTGGCACAGATAACAGCTCAGAGCATAACCCTCGACATAGGGAAAAACTGCGAGCCACCACAGTGGCAGTGGCAACGACAAGGAGCGGTAAATGAAGCGAAGGATGGCGTGGATAGTGATAATGGTAATGGTCGTGATTCCCAGCGTGCTGGCGGGGAAATCACAAAACGTGACGCTGGTGGTCGATGAAGTGCCGGTTGTGCAGGTATTGCAGGCATTAGCTGAACAAGAACAGAAAAACCTGGTGGTTTCACCGGATGTTAGCGGTGTGCTGTCACTGCATCTGACGAATGTGCCCTGGAAGCAGGCATTGCAAACGGTAGTGAAAAGCGCCGGGCTGGTATTACGCCAGGAGGGCAATATTCTGCATGTGCATTCTGTTCAATGGCAGAGTGAAAATGCGGCCCGCCAGGAAAATGAGCAGGCACGGACTCAGGCCAGTTTACCACTGGAACATCGCAGCATCATTTTGCACTATGCCGATGCATCCGAGCTGGCCAAGGCCGGAGAAAAGCTGCTTAGCGCCAAAGGCAGCATGACGGTGGATAAACGAACCAACCGTTTACTGCTGCGTGATAATCGCGTTGCGCTTAACGCACTGGAAAAGTGGGTGGCGCAAATGGATCTGCCGGTTGCACAGGTTGAGCTGGCGGCGCATATCGTCACAATTAATGAAAAAAGTTTGCGTGAGCTGGGGGTTAAGTGGTCGCTGGCTGACGCACAGCAACTCGGTACGGTGGGTAATGTTACAACGCTTGCCAGCGATCTCTCTGTCGCCACCGCTACAACCCGTGTAGGATTTAACATTGGCCGCATTAACGGTCGTTTACTCGAACTGGAACTGTCTGCGCTGGAGCAAAAACAGCAGTTGGATATCATCGCCAGTCCACGTTTACTGGCTTCTCACCTGCAACCTGCCAGTATTAAGCAGGGTAGCGAAATCCCATATCAGGTCTCCAGCGGTGAAAGCGGCGCGACATCCGTCGAGTTTAAAGAAGCTGTATTGGGGATGGAGGTAACGCCTACCGTGTTGCAGAAAGGACGAATCAGGCTGAAACTGCATATCAGCCAGAATGTTCCCGGGCAGGTGTTACAACAGGCGGATGGCGAAGTTCTGGCTATAGATAAGCAGGAAATTGAAACGCAGGTCGAGGTAAAAAGCGGCGAAACGATTGCCCTGGGCGGGATTTTTTCACACAAAAATAAATCCGCTGCCGACAGCGTGCCGCTGTTAGGCGATATTCCCTGGCTTGGCTCTCTCTTTCGCCATGATGGAAAAGAAGACGAACGGCGCGAATTAGTGGTGTTTATTACGCCCAGACTGGTTTTAACGGAATAACTTATGCATGAAAAGCCGTTGTTTTTGCACTGAACACGTTTCAGGGATTTGACGTGCGGGAGTATTTAGCATACAAGGAGTACCGATTTGAGCGTCGGTACTTTTCTTTACTTATGCGGCAATGAATACGCTTTGCCTTTCCGGTGGTGTGTCATAGGCTTATTTCGTGTCATTTGGCTGCGCGATACGTCGCCAGGTCTGATGTTTGCAGGGTAGCATGCCTGCCACGACCAGAAATGCGTAAGGTTTGGTGATTTATTCAGTTGCCAAACCCGCTTGAGTATTGAGATAATTTTCAGTCTGACTCTCGCAATATCTTATGAGGTTTCAGTTCATGTCCTGCTGCGCTGGGTGTCTGCGAAGCGGGTTTACCATTAACGAATAGTCTTAGTAGTACCGAAAAAATGGCAGAGAAACGCAATATCTTTCTGGTTGGGCCTATGGGTGCCGGAAAAAGCACTATTGGGCGCCAGTTAGCTCAACAACTCAATATGGAATTTTACGATTCTGATCAAGAGATTGAGAAACGAACCGGAGCTGATGTGGGCTGGGTCTTCGATGTAGAAGGTGAAGACGGCTTCCGTGATCGCGAAGAAAAAGTCATCAACGAGTTGACGGAAAAACAGGGTATTGTGCTGGCAACTGGCGGTGGCTCTGTAAAATCACGTGAAACACGTAACCGTCTCTCCGCGCGTGGCGTCGTGGTCTATCTTGAAACGACAATTGAAAAACAACTTGCGCGTACTCAACGTGACAAGAAACGCCCGCTGCTGCAGGTAGAATCACCGCCTCGTGAAGTTCTGGAAGCGTTGGCTGACGAACGTAATCCTTTGTATGAAGAGATTGCTGACGTGACCATTCGCACCGACGATCAGAGCGCAAAAGTCGTAGCAAACCAGATTATTCATATGTTGGAAAGCAACTAATTCTGGCTGAATACACACTCGTCTGCGGGTACAAGTAACTAAGGTGGATGTCGCGTAATGGAGAGGATCACAGTCACTCTCGGGGAACGTAGTTACCCTATCACCATCGCGGCTGGTTTGTTTAATGAGCCAGCTTCATTCTTACCGCTGAAATCGGGCGATCAGGTTATGTTGGTGACCAACGAAACCCTGGCTCCCCTTTATCTCGATAAGGTTCGCGGCGTACTTGAACAGGCGGGTGTTAACGTTGATAGCGTTATCCTCCCCGATGGCGAGCAGTATAAAAGCCTGACGGTTCTGGATACGGTTTTCACTGCGTTACTGCAAAAACCACATGGTCGTGATACCACGTTAGTCGCACTTGGCGGCGGCGTGATTGGCGATCTGACCGGTTTTGCGGCTGCCAGCTATCAGCGCGGTGTTCGTTTTATTCAAGTCCCAACAACCCTGTTGTCGCAGGTCGACTCTTCCGTTGGCGGCAAAACCGCCGTAAACCATCCCCTCGGTAAAAACATGATTGGCGCGTTTTACCAACCGGCCTCTGTGGTGGTGGATCTCGATTGTCTGAAAACGCTTCCTGCGCGTGAGCTGGCATCGGGCCTGGCGGAAGTGATCAAATACGGCATCATTCTTGACGGTAAGTTTTTCAACTGGCTGGAAGACAATCTGGATGCGTTGTTGCGCCTGGACGGTCCGGCAATGGCGTACTGTATTCGTCGTTGTTGTGAGCTGAAAGCAGAAGTTGTTGCAGCAGACGAGCGAGAAATGGGCTTACGTGCTTTACTGAATCTGGGGCATACGTTTGGCCATGCAATTGAAGCTGAAATGGGTTATGGCAATTGGTTACATGGTGAAGCAGTCGCAGCAGGTATGGTAATGGCTGCCCGTACCTCGGAACGCCTGGGTCAGTTTACCTGTGCTGATACGCAGCGCATCATAACGCTGCTGCAACGCGCGGGTTTACCGGTTAATGGGCCGCGTGAGATGTCTACCGAGGCTTATCTGCCGCACATGCTGCGAGATAAAAAAGTGTTAGCGGGAGAGATTCGTTTAGTGCTTCCGCAGGCTATAGGGAAGAGTGAAGTGCGCGGCGGAGTGTCGCACGAGGTGGTTCTTAACGCTATTGCTGATTGCCAGCTGGCGTAACAACAAGAAAGGTCTGGCTTACGTTGCGAAACGTAGGTCTTTTAGCTTCAGGTTATGTGCAAAGTCGTAAGCATTAACCTTTGAGTGGGGTGTTAAATGGATGAATTCAAACCAGAAGACGAGCTGAAACCCGATCCCAGCGATCGTCGTACTGGTCGTTCTCGTCAATCGTCTGAACGCGATAATGAGCCGCAAATCAATTTTGATGATGTTGATCTGGATGCTGACGATCGCCGTCCTGCGCGCGCACGTAAAGAGCGTGAAGAAGAGCGGGACATTGAAGAAGAGTATGAATCTGAAGACGATAACGTGGATGAAGAGCGTGTAGAACGCCGTCCGCGCAAGCGTAAGAAAGCCGCCAGTAAGCCTGCCTCACGTCAGTATATGATGATGGGGGTCGGTGTTCTGGTGCTCCTGCTGCTGATTATCGGTATCGGTTCTGCGCTGAAAGCCCCCTCATCATCTTCTTCCAATGAGCAGGCAGCATCTGGTGAGAAGAGCATCGACCTTTCTGGCAGCAATGCAACGGATCAGGCGAGTACGACTACGCCTGCAGCGGGCGCTGAGCAAACTGCGGGCAATACCCAGCAGGATGTTTCCCTGCCACCGATTTCCTCCACGCCGACTCAAGGTCAGACACCTGCGGCAACCGAAGGCCAACAGCGTGTTGAAGTGCAGGGCGATCTGAACAACGCTTTGACGCAACCGCAGGGTCAGGAGCAGGTTAATAATGTTGTAGTTAACTCTACGCTGCCGACCGAACCTGCGACCGTAGCTCCCGTTCGTAATGGTAATGCTGCGCGCCAGACTGCGAAAACGGAAACGACTGAACGTCCTGCTGCTACGCGCCAGGAACGTAAACAGGCTGTTATTGAGCCGAAGAGCAAGCCGCAAACCACGGTGAAAACAACGCCGGCAGAGCCGAAACCTGTTGTTCAGGCAAAACCAACCGCAACTGCACCGACGACCACAACTAAAGCGCCAGTGGTAACCGCTACGCCGAAAGCAACCGCGGCGACGACGCCAGCCCAGACTGCAACGCCTGCGCCAACCGCGACGGCAACAACGTCAACACCTGTTGCTGGCGGAGCGAAAAGTGCTGGAAATGTCGGCGCGTTAAAAGCTGCGCCGTCCAGCCATTACACGCTGCAGCTCAGCAGTTCTTCTAACTACGACAACCTGAACGGTTGGGCGAAGAAAGAAAACCTGAAGAACTACGTGGTGTACCAGACGACGCGTAACGGTCAACCGTGGTATGTTCTGGTGACGGGCGTTTATGCCTCTAAAGAAGATGCGAAACGTGCAGTGTCTACGTTACCCGCCGATATTCAGGCGAAAAACCCGTGGGCAAAACCGCTGCACCAGGTTCAGGCCGATTTGAAGTAAGATAGGATATGTTCTGCAATGGTTTGCTGTTTCGCCCAATTGCGGGACAAAGACTAAAGCGCAGGATGCTGTCGGAGCTTTCTCCACAGCCGGAGAAGGTGTAATTAGTTAGTCAGCATGAAAAAAAATCGCGCTTTTTTGAAATGGGCAGGGGGGAAATATCCCCTGCTTGATGATATCAAACGGCATTTACCTCAGGGTGAGTGCCTGATTGAACCCTTCGTGGGTGCCGGGTCGGTGTTTCTCAACACCGACTTTTCTCGTTATATTCTTGCCGATATCAACAGCGACCTCATCAGTCTCTATAACATCGTGAAGACGCGTACCGATGAGTATGTGCAGGCTTCACGCGAGCTGTTTATGCCTGAAACCAATCAGGCTGAGGTGTACTATCGGTTCAGAGAAGAATTTAATGCCAGCCAGGATCCGTTCCGCCGTGCAGTGCTGTTCTTGTATCTGAACCGCTTTGGTTACAACGGATTATGCCGTTACAACCTGCGCGGCGAGTTTAACGTACCGTTTGGTCGTTATAAAAAACCTTACTTCCCGGAAGCCGAGTTGTACCATTTTGCTGAAAAAGCGCAGAATGCGGAGTTCCATTGCCTCTCTTATGAAGAGTGTATGGATCGAGCAGACAGTAACTCTGTGGTCTATTGTGACCCGCCTTATGCACCACTTTCGGCGACGGCAAATTTCACCGCGTATCATACCAATAGCTTTAGCCCGAAAGAGCAGGCGCATCTGGCCCAGATGGCAGAAAAGCTGGTCAGTAAGCAGATCCCGGTGTTAATTTCGAATCATGACACGCCCGATACCCGTGAATGGTACAGCGCGGCGAAACATTTTCAGGTCAAAGTGCGGCGCAGCATTAGCAGCAATGGCGGCACGCGTAAAAAGGTGAATGAACTGCTGGCACTGTATAAACCAGGAGTTGTAACGCCTGCGAAGAAATAATTCTCAAGGAGAAGCGGATGAAACAGTATTTGATCGCCCCCTCAATTCTGTCGGCTGATTTTGCCCGCCTGGGTGAGGACACCGCGAGAGCGCTGACTGCCGGAGCCGACGTCGTGCACTTCGATGTCATGGACAATCATTACGTACCGAACCTGACCATCGGCCCGATGGTGCTGAAATCGTTGCGTAAATATGGCATTACCGCCCCGATTGATGTTCACCTGATGGTGAAACCGGTCGATCGTATTGTCCCGGACTTCGCCGCAGCCGGCGCCAGCATCATTACTTTTCACCCGGAAGCCTCCGAGCATGTCGATCGCACTTTACAGCTGATCAAAGAACATGGCTGTAAAGCGGGCCTGGTATTCAACCCGGCAACGCCGCTGAGCTATCTGGACTACGTCATGGATAAGCTCGACGTGATCCTGCTGATGTCCGTTAACCCAGGTTTTGGCGGGCAGTCTTTCATCCCACAAACGCTGGATAAGCTGCGTGAAGTACGTCGCCGTATTGATGAGTCTGGCTACGATATCCGTCTGGAAGTGGATGGCGGCGTCAAGGTGAACAACATCGGTGAGATCGCGGCGGCGGGTGCAGATATGTTTGTCGCAGGCTCTGCTATTTTCGACCAACCAGACTACAAAAAAGTCATTGATGAAATGCGCAATGAACTGGCGAAGGTAAGTCATGGATAAGTTTCAGGATATTCGGGGCGCTGCATTTGACCTCGACGGCACGCTGGTCGACAGCGCGCCGGGATTAGCCGCAGCGGTGGATATGGCGCTGTATGCGCTGGAACTGCCGGTGGCCGGTGAAGAACGCGTTATCACCTGGATTGGTAACGGTGCAGATGTACTAATGGAGCGCGCGCTGGCGTGGTCTCGTCAGGAGCGCGCGACATTACGTAAAACAATGGGTAAACCACCCGTTGATGATGATATTCCCGCCGAGGAACAGGTGCGGATTTTGCGCAAGCTGTTCGACAGATACTACGGCGATGTCGCAGAAGAGGGGACATTCCTGTTCCCTGATGTAGCCGATACGTTGGGCGCGCTGCATGCGAAAGGATTGCCGCTGGGTCTGGTGACTAACAAACCGACCCCGTTTGTCGCGCCATTGCTTGAGGCGTTAGATATCGCCAAATACTTTAGCGTGGTCATCGGTGGCGACGACGTGCAGAATAAAAAACCCCATCCGGATCCGCTGCTGCTGGTGGCAAGTAAGCTTGGCATCAAGCCTGAGCAAATGCTCTTCGTAGGGGATTCACGCAATGATATTCAGGCGGCAAAAGCTGCTGGTTGTCCGTCCGTTGGCCTGACCTATGGCTACAACTACGGCGAGTCGATCGCGCTGAGCCAGCCCGACGTTATTTACGACCGTATTAATGAACTACTGCCCGCTCTCGGGCTTCCGCATAGCGAAAATCAGGAATCAAAAAATGACTAAGCCCATCGTTTTTAGTGGCGCACAGCCCTCAGGTGAATTGACCATTGGCAACTATATGGGTGCGCTGCGTCAGTGGGTGAGCATGCAGGATGACTACCATTGCATCTACTGCATCGTTGACCAACATGCTATCACCGTTCGTCAGGACGCTCAGCAGTTGCGTAAAGCAACGCTGGATACGCTGGCGCTATACCTGGCATGCGGTATCGATCCTGAAAAAAGCACTATTTTCGTCCAGTCTCATGTGCCGGAACACGCACAGTTAGGTTGGGCGCTGAACTGCTACACCTATTTCGGTGAGCTGAGCCGTATGACCCAGTTCAAAGATAAATCCGCACGTTATGCGGAGAACATTAACGCCGGGCTGTTTGATTATCCGGTACTGATGGCGGCAGACATCCTGCTGTATCAGACCAACCAGGTCCCGGTTGGCGAAGATCAGAAACAGCATCTGGAGCTGAGCCGCGACATCGCCCAGCGCTTCAACGCCCTGTATGGCGACATCTTCAAAGTGCCGGAGCCGTTCATTCCTAAATCCGGCGCGCGTGTGATGTCGCTGCTGGAGCCGACGAAGAAGATGTCAAAATCTGATGACAACCGCAACAACGTTATCGGCCTGCTGGAAGACCCGAAATCTGTCGTCAAAAAAATCAAACGTGCGATGACCGACTCGGAAGAGCCGCCAGTTGTTCGTTACGATGTGAAAGAAAAAGCGGGCGTTTCCAACCTGCTGGATATCCTCTCTGCCGTCACTGGCCAGAGCATTCCGGAGCTGGAAAAACACTTCGAAGGCAAAATGTATGGCCATCTGAAAGGCGAAGTTGCTGAGGCTGTTTCCGGCATGCTAACTGAGCTTCAGGAGCGTTATCACCGTTTCCGTAACGATGAAGCTTTCCTGCAGAAAGTGATGAAAGACGGTGCTGAAAAAGCCAGCGCCCGTGCGTCTGTTACGCTGAAAGCCGTTTATGAAGCCATTGGTTTTGTCGCCAAGCCGTAATACGCGCTGCAGTTCTGAAGAAACCGGGGTATACCCGGTTTTTTTTCGCCTGTTTGTTTGTGAATAGCAAAAACTGTGAAGCACCTCGCCGTTTGCATATTTCCTTGTTGTGCTATATTTTCATTTTAATGAAGATATAAATATTCAATTTACTGAAAATATATAATGAGTCGGACATTTATTAAGAAGGAAGGGGTTGTACTGACAACCCTGGCCCGTTACCTGCTCGGTGAAAAGTGTGGTAACCGTTTGAAAACCATTGATGAACTGGCGAGCGAATGCCGCTCGTCGGTGGGATTAACGCAGGCCGCGCTAAAAACACTGGAATCGTCAGGCGCGATCCGTATTGAGCGTCGTGGGCGTAATGGTAGTTACCTGGTAGAGATGGATAACCGCACGCTGTTGACGCATGTGGATATCAATACTGTGGTCTGTGCGATGCCGCTACCCTACACCCGTTTATATGAAGGGCTGGCGAGTGGGCTTAAGGCACAGTTTGATGGGATCCCGTTTTATTACGCACACATGCGTGGGGCCGATATTCGCGTGGAATGCCTGCTAAACGGCGTTTACGACATGGCGGTGGTTTCTCGCCTGGCTGCGGAAAGTTATCTTGCCCAGGACGGGCTGCGCATCACGTTGGCGCTGGGGCCGCATACCTACGTCGGCGAACATCAACTGATTTGTCGCAAAGGCGAATGTGCCGCGGTAAAACGTGTCGGGCTCGATAATCGCTCGGCGGATCAGAAAATCATGACCGAGGCCTGTTTTGGCGATCGTGACGTTGAACTGATCGATATGCCTTACCACGAGAGTTTGCAGCGCATCGCGAAAGGAGATGTCGATGCGGTGATCTGGAACGTGGTAGCAGAGGCCGAATTGGCGGTACTGGGATTAGAAGCCACGCCGCTCACCAACG
Source organism: Citrobacter sp. Cu231 (assembly GCF_030332265.1). Taxonomy (NCBI): domain Bacteria; kingdom Pseudomonadati; phylum Pseudomonadota; class Gammaproteobacteria; order Enterobacterales; family Enterobacteriaceae; genus Citrobacter; species Citrobacter sp. Cu231. The sequence goes on from NZ_JAOWIE010000034.1 coordinate 390,447, forward strand.
ATCCGCGATTTCTACAGGCCACGGAGGCGGTGGTGCTGACCCGGGCAGAGGATTATCCGATGCAACAGTTACTGCGGGCGGTTGTTAATAAAGAGGCACTGCTCGCCCACCAACAACGTGTGGCGAACGGTGAACAGGAACCCAGTTATTAAGTGAAGGCGAACGACATGGAAAACAGGTTGAACCTGCTGTGTGAAGCAGGTGTTATCGACAAGGATATTTGCAGCGGCATGCTGCAGGTCGTCAGGCGGCTGGACGAAGAATGGCGTTTGCCGATTCACAGCGAGCAAGGAACCATGGCGATGACGCATATGGCGAGTGCGCTCATGCGCAGTCGCCAGGGCGAGGTGATTGAAGCGCTGGATGGTGAGCTGCTGGAGGAACTGGCGCAATCTCATCTCTGGCCGACTATTTTACTGGTCCATCAGGCATTGCTGAAAGAATTCACGGTGACGCTACATGTGAATGAAGAAGGCTACATGCTGGCGAACTTGTATGGATTGTGGATGGCGGCACACGAAGACGTCTGAAATCAATGGGGAAATAGCGTATTGCATCCTAAATATTCAAAAAAATGAATATTTAGCTGAAGGATTAGAAACGAGGCAGAGAAATGTTTATAGACGCATTGAAACGCCAGAACCCCGCGCTAATCTCCGCTGCTGTCGCGCTGTGGCAGCAGGGAAAGATCGCGCCTGACAGTTGGGTTATTGATGTTGACCAGGTTATTGATAATGGCAAACGCCTGCTGGATGTCGCCAGGCAGTATGGCATCTCGCTGTACCTGATGACCAAACAGGTTGGACGCAATCCATGGCTGGCGGAGAAACTATTGCAGCTTGGCTATGAAGGCATCGTGGTTGTCGATTACAAGGAGAGTCGCGTCATGCGCCGTGCCGGGTTGCCGGTGGCGCATCAGGGACATCTGGTGCAGATCCCTTCGCGACAGGTCAATCAGGCTGTCGCACAAGGAACCGAGGTCATTACGTTGTTTTCGCTGGAGAAAGCGCGCGAAGTTTCGGCGGCGGCGGTGAAGGCCGGTTGCCAGCAAAACGTGATGCTGAAGGTGTATGACAAGGATGATTTTCTCTATCCGGGGCAAGAAAGCGGCTTTCCGCTGATATATCTGACGGATGTGGTCAATGAAATCCGCAGACTGCCGGGCCTGCGCCTGAGCGGCCTCACCCATTTCCCGTGCCTGTTATGGGATGAAAACTCCGCGCAGACGATGCCGACGCCTAATCTGCACACGCTGGTGAGTGCCCGGCGTCAGTTGGCCCAAGCCGGAATTACTATTGATCAGCTTAATGCGCCGTCAGCCAGTAGCTGCACATCATTACCCCTACTGGCGGAATATGGCGTCACCCACGCCGAGCCGGGTCATGCGCTGACAGGCACCATCCCTGCCAATCAAAAGGGCGACCAGCCTGAACGTATTGCGATGCTGTGGCTGAGCGAGGTCTCGCACACGTTTCGCGGGGACAGTTATTGCTACGGCGGGGGCTATTACCGTCGCGGTCATGCGCAAAACGCACTGGTCTTTACGCCGGAAAATGACGCCCCCATAGCCGCGAAGCTAAAACCCGTTGACGACAGCAGTATCGATTACTACCTGCCCGTAGCCGGTGAGTTTCCGGTGAGCAGCGCAGTGATCTTCTGTTTTCGCACCCAGATCTTCGTGACGCGCAGCGACGTGGTGTTGGTGTCGGGTATCCAGCGTGGCGTGGCTGAAATCGTCGCGCGTTATGACAGTCTCGGCAATATTCTGGAGGACTAATGGCCCGATTCGTGGTGTTGGTAATCGACAGTTTTGGCGTCGGCGCAATGAAAGACGTTGCGCGGGTTAGACCTCAGGATGCCGGGGCGAATACCTGTGGACATATCCTGAGTGAATTCCCGCAGTTACGGCTACCTACGCTGGAAAAGTTGGGATTGATTAACGCGTTGGGTTATACGCCAGGCGTGATGAATCCTTCGGAATCGGCAGTCTGGGGCGTTGCACAGTTGCAGCATGAAGGTGGCGATACCTTTATGGGGCATCAGGAAATTTTAGGCACACGGCCTCAGGCGCCGCTGCGGATGCCATTTAACGACGTCATCGATGGCGTTGAGCAAGCGCTGAAATTGGCGGGCTGGCAGGTGGAACGCCGTGGTAGCGAGCTGGCGTTTCTGTGGGTCAACAATGCGGTTGCGGTGGGCGATAACCTCGAGGCTGATTTAGGTCAGGTCTACAACGTCACTGCCAACCTGTCCGCCATTGCGTTTGATGAGGTGCTAAAGATTGGCCGCATAGTGCGTGAACAGGTTCAGGTCGGGCGCGTCATAACCTTTGGCGGCCAGCTTGCGAACAGCCAGCGCATTCTGGATGCCGCCGAAACGATGGAAGGGCGCTTTGTTGGCATTAATGCCCCACGTTCTGGCGCGTATGAAAACGGCTTTCAGGTCAGGCATATGGGCTTTGGCGTAGATGAGCAGGTACAGGTACCGCAAAAACTGCATGACGCCGGGATCCCTACCGTGCTGGTCGGTAAAGTGGCGGATATCGTTGGCAATCCGCACGGGCGCAACTGGCAAAACCTGGTGGATAGCCAGCAGATCATGGATATCACCCTTAACGAATTTAACGCTGAGTCGACGGTATTTATCTGTACCAACATTCAGGAAACCGATCTTGCCGGGCACGCTGAAGACGTCGCGCGGTATGCCGAACGATTACAGCTTGTCGATCTTAATCTTTCGCGCCTTCTGGCTGCCATGGATCCCAATGACTGTCTGGTGGTCATGGCCGATCACGGCAACGATCCGACCATTGGGCACAGCCATCATACCCGGGAAGTTGTGCCAGTTCTGGTGTATCAACAGGGCCTGGAGCCTGCGCAATTAGGCATCCGGGCGACGTTATCCGATGTTGGCGCGACGGTGTGCGAGTTTTTTGGCGCGCAGCGACCGCAAAACGGCAGCTCTTTTCTTTCGGCTTTACGGCTTTCAGGAGACACCTTATGAATTTTGATCCGACGGGCTACACCTGGGTCCACGAGCATCTGCATATCGATCTCTCCGGGTTCAAGAATAACCTCGACTGCCGGTTAGATCAGTACGATCTCATCTGTCAGGAGATGAAGGATCTCCGGACGTCAGGCGTCAGCAACATTATTGAGATGACCAACCGCTATATGGGACGTAATCCGCAATTCATGCTCTCACTGATGCGTGATACCGGAATTAACGTTATGGCCTGTACAGGCTATTACCAGGATGCGTTTTTCCCTGAACATGTCGCAACCTGCAGCGTAGAACAGCTCGCGCAGGAGATGGTCGATGAGATTGTCGTCGGTATTGATGGCACTGAATTGAAAGCCGGAATTATCGCGGAAATTGGCTCCAGCGAAGGGGTAATTACGCCGCTTGAAGAGAAGGTGTTTATCGCTGCAGCGCGGGCACATCGCGAAACCGGACGCCCTATCTCGACCCATACCTCTTTTAGCACGATGGGGTTGGAACAGCTGGCTCTGCTGAAGGCGCACGGCGTTGACCTTTCCCGTGTGACCGTGGGTCATTGTGATTTGAAAGATAACCTCGACAACATCTATCGCATGATTGATCTCGGCGCGTATGTGCAGTTCGATACCATCGGTAAAAACAACTATTACCCGGATGAGAAACGCATCGCCATGCTGCATGCGATACGCGATCGCGGACTGCTTAGCCACGTCATGCTCTCTATGGACATTACCCGCCGCTCGCATTTAAAAGCCAATGGCGGTAATGGCTACGACTACCTGTTAACCACCTTTATCCCACAGCTGCGCCAGTCAGGATTCAGTCAGGCCGATGTGGACACGATGTTACATGATAACCCTTCAAAATTTTTCCAATAAGGACAGAATCATGAAAAAGATTGGCGTTGCTGGCTTACAGCGTGAGCAGATTAAAAAAACTATCGAAACTGCCGCTCCGGGCTGTTTTGAAGTCTCCATTCATAACGATATGGAGGCGGCAATGAAGGTGAAATCCGGACAGTTGGATTACTACATCGGTGCGTGTAACACCGGCGCGGGGGCTGCGCTGTCGATTGCCATCGCGGTGATTGGCTACAACAAAAGCTGCACTATCGCCAAGCCGGGTATTAAGGCGAAAGACGAACAGATCGCAAAAATGGTCGCGGAAGGGAAAGTGGCATTTGGTCTCTCCGTCGAACATGTTGAACATGCGATTCCGATGCTGGTTAACCATCTGAAATAAAAGGCATGACTATGGATCTGTATATTCAGATTGTGGTGGTGGCCTGCCTGACCGGCATGACGTCACTTCTGGCGCATCGTTCGGCGGCTGTCTTTCATGACGGCATCCGTCCGATTCTGCCGCAGCTGATCGAGGGGTACATGAATCGCCGCGAGGCGGGAAGTATCGCGTTTGGTCTGAGCATTGGCTTTGTCGCATCGGTTGGGATCTCCTTTACTCTGAAAACCGGTTTACTTAACGCCTGGCTGCTGTTCCTGCCGACGGATATTCTCGGCGTGCTGGCAATGAACAGCCTGTTGGCGTTCGGTCTGGGTGCTATCTGGGGCGTACTGATTCTGACCTGCCTGCTGCCGGTGAACCATCTGCTCACAGCGTTGCCGGTTGATGTACTGGGTAGCCTTGGCGAGCTGAGTTCTCCGGTCGTTTCCGCATTCGCACTTTTCCCGCTGGTCGCGATTTTCTACCAGTTTGGCTGGAAACACAGCATTATCGCGGCGGTGGTGGTGCTGATGACCCGCGTCGTGGTGGTGCGTTACTTCCCGCATCTGAACCCGGAATCGATTGAGATTTTTGTGGGGATGATGATGCTGCTGGTGATTGCCATTACGCATGATATTCGCCACCGTGGCGATGAAGAGATGGATGGCAGCGGGCTATCGGTCTTTGAAGAACGAACCTCGCGGATTATTAAAAACCTGCCGTACATCGCGATTGTCGGTGCACTGATTGCCGCCGTCGCCAGTATGAAGATTTTCGCTGGTAGCGAAGTTTCAATTTTTACGCTGGAAAAAGCCTATTCGGCGGGGATTACGCCGGAGCAATCGCAGACGCTGGTTAACCAGGCGGCGCTGGCAGAATTTATGCGTGGGTTGGGTTTTGTGCCGTTGATTGCCACCACCGCGCTGGCAACCGGTGTATACGCGGTAGCGGGCTTCACCTTTGTTTATTCCGTTGGCTATCTGGCTCCGAACCCGTGGATAGCGGCAATCCTTGGCGCTATCGTGATTTCCGCAGAAGTGCTGCTGCTACGCTCAATTGGCAAATGGCTGGGGCGTTATCCATCAGTGCGTAACGCGTCGGACAATATTCGTAATGCGATGAATATGCTGATGGAAATGGCGCTGTTGGTAGGCTCGATTTTTGCCGCCATCAAGATGGCTGGCTACACCGGTTTCTCGATTGCGGTGGCGATCTACTTCCTCAACGAATCGATAGGGCGTCCGGTTCAGAAGATGGCAGCCCCGGTCGTGGCAGTAATGATCACCGGTATTGTGCTGAATATTCTCTACTGGTTTGGTCTGTTTGTTCCGGCCTGAGGAGGTGTAAAACATGAAGACGTTCCCTCTGCAAAGCCTGACGATTGCGCAGGCACAGCAGAAGCAGTTTGCGTTGGTGGATGTGAGCTGCCGTCACTTTCCGGGTGCTGATTTTCTGTCCGGCGGAGATTTGGGACTGGCTCCGGGGCTGAATCAGCCCCGGGTCACGCAGCGTGTGGAAAAGGTGTTGGCCGAGGCTTTTCATGCTGAGGCCGCTGCCCTGGTCCAGGGCGCAGGCACCGGGGCTATTCGCGCTGGGCTGGCTGCACTCCTCAAACCTGGGCAGCGACTGCTGGTTCACGACGCGCCTGTGTATCCGACAACACAGGTGATCATCGAGCAGATGGGCATCACCCAGGTCAGGGCTGATTTCAACTGCCCCTCGGCAATCATGCGGGCTATTACGCAGTATCGCCCTGACGCCGCGCTGGTACAGCATACGCGGCAGCAACCGCAGGACCGTTACGTTTTAGCGGATGTGTTGGCGGAAATAACGCAATGCGGCGTACCGACGTTAACCGATGATAACTACGCGGTGATGAAAGTAGACGGAATTGGTTGTGAACGAGGGGCGACGCTGTCCACCTTTTCCTGCTTTAAGCTCTTCGGTCCGGAAGGCGTAGGGGCGGTTGTCGGCAAGGCGGAGATTATCGCTAAAATCCGTACCAGCCTCTATTCCGGTGGCAGCCAGATCCAGGGGGGGCAAGCACTGGAAGTGCTGCGTGGCCTGGTTTTCGCCCCTGTAATGCATGCGGTACAGGCTGGGGTAACTGAACGGCTGCTAACGATGCTCAATAGCGGAGTGCTACCCGAGGTGAAACAGGCTGTTATTGCCAATGCCCAGTCGAAGGTACTGATCGTGGAGTTTCACCAGCCGATTGCCGCCCGCGTGCTGAAGGTGGCGCAAGAAAGAGGCGCGCTACCGTACCCGGTGGGAGCGGAGTCGAAGTATGAGATCCCGCCGCTGTTCTATCGCCTTTCCGGGACATTTCGTGAAGCAAATCCGTCGTTGGGTGATTATGCGATTCGCATTAATCCAAATCGCAGTGGAGAAGAGACCGTACTACGTATTTTGCGCGAGAGCGTGAATGCGATGATGTGTGAATGAGTATCTAATCTATAAATGGAAAAACCGGGGAGTTCCCGGTTTTTTTGTATCTGCGCAATCGCTTCTATTACTGATCTGCAGCCGGGCCGCAACCACCAATAATTTTAGAAATTGAAATAGCCGGATGCAGTAAGTAATCGTAGCTACAGTTATTTTTTTTGTTTTCGATATGACCAGTACATGCAGTCAGCGTAGCCAGTACACCTGCCACGATGGTGATTTTTGCAAATTTAAGCATGATAAAATCCTTGTAAGATATCTGTTTTTTAAATGGATGAAATCCATTTCTCGTCGATTAAGATATCAACTAAGGAAAATTTTAAATAGTCCGAATAAGGACATAGTAATGTTTGTGTGGAATATATTTTTAATGGATTAAAATACTATGAAATGTATCTGTAATTAATGAAATGATGAATGCTATGAATGATATATTGTGTAGATTAAATATTGATTCTTATGAATCATAAATAGATGCCCTGATATTAAGGGCATCTATTTAACGTTCAATTAATGGTTTGAGAACCAGTTGAGTTTATCACGCAGTCCAACCACGCGACCGACAATAATCAGCGCCGGACTTTCAACCTGTTGTGCCAGCTCACCGAGCTGCGTCAGTACCCCGTTGACGACGCGTTGCTTCACGGAAGTCCCGTTTTCTACCAGCGCGACGGTCATATCAGGCTGCATGCCAAACTCGATCAATTTTTCCTGGATGGTTGCGGCCTGGTTCAGTCCCATATAGAACACCAGCGTCTGTTTCTCGGCCGCCAGGTTTTCCCAGTCCAGTTCTCCGCCGGTTTTCAGGTGTCCGGTGACCAGACGTACACTCTGGGCGTAATCACGATGGGTCAGCGGAATGCCGGAATAGGCAGAACAACCGGATGCTGCGGTAATCCCTGGCACAACGGAGAATGGAATACCGGCGTGGCACAAGGTTTCCAGCTCTTCACCGCCGCGGCCAAAGATGAACGGGTCGCCACCTTTCAGTCGCACGACGCGTTTGCCCTGTTGCGCCTCACGCAGCAGGATCTGGTTAATCTCGTCCTGCGGGACGCAGTGGTAGCCCGCGCGTTTACCGACAAACACCCGGTCAGCATCGCGGCGTACGAGATTCATGATGTCGTCGGAAACCAGACGGTCATAAACCACGACATCCGCTTGCTGGATCTGCTGTAACCCTTTCAGTGTCAATAGCCCGGCATCGCCAGGACCGGCGCCAACCAGCACCACTTCACCACGATGGTCCAGCGGTTCGCTGAGCAACTGCTCGGTGGTTTCCTCGACGGCCTTCTGATCGCTGTTCGCCAGCGACTGTGCCAGTCGGTCATTAACGAACAATTTTTCCCAGAAGCGGCGACGTTCACCCATACTGGCAAATTGTTTTTTCACCCGGGAACGCAACTTGCCTGCATACTGCGCGACCTGACCCAGATGCTGAGGCAGTAAGGATTCGAGTCTTTCACGCAGCAGACGGGCAAGCACCGGCGATGTACCGCCGGAGGAAACCGCCACCATCAGCGGCGAGCGATCGATAATGGAGGGCATGATAAAACTGGCTGCTTTTGGCGCATCGACCACGTTACAGAAGATGCGGCGTGACTCCGCAGCAGTACTGACGCTTTGGTTGACGGCGTCGTCATCGGTGGCGGCAATAGCCAGCCAGCAGGTGTCGAGCAGGGACTCATCGAACGGTCCCTCAACCAGCGTCAGCATGCCTTCATCTGCCCATACGGTAAACTGCGGAATAAACGCCAGCGCATTAACCGTTAAACGGGCGCCCGCTTCCAGCAGTAACCGCGCTTTGCGTTCTGCGACATCACCACCGCCGACGATCAGGCAGTCGCGGTCACGTAGTTGACAAAATATAGGCAAATGGTCCACGACATTACCCCTTAATTAATTATTAGCAGCCGCCTCTGGCTGGTTGATTTTTGCCGGAGCCGGACGCTCCGATTTTGGCGTAGCATACCAATAACCCAATCCCATGAATACGACACCGGACAAAGTATTACCGAGTGTCACCCACAGCAAGTTATGACCAATTCCTGACAAGGTATACGCCTCGCTGTGATGACCGAACCAGGAGAGGGCAAACAGTGTCATGTTGGCAACCGAGTGCTCATAGCCGGAAGCGATAAATGCCAGCAAACACCACCAGATTGCGAGGAACTTTGCTGTACCTTCGGTACGGATTGCCATCCAGATAGCCAGACAAACCAACCAGTTACACAGTGCGCCTTTAAAGAAAAGCACCGTTGCAGGCGCGGTGGCTTTTGCCAGTGCAACCGTATGTACAATGCTGGTATCGACCGGCAGCAGGCTACCGCCACCCCAACTGTACAGCAGGGCGACAAACACGGAACCCACCAGATTTCCCAGCCAGGTTTGCGGCAAAATGGCCCACATCTGACCGTGGCTGATGGTGCCCGCTTTTACGCCAAGTGTCAGGAACATTGTATGGCCTGTGAACAGTTCGGAACCGGCAATAATCACCAACGTCAATGCAATACCAAAGGTTGCACCCATCACCAGCGGACGCACAGACGGGTCAAGCAGATTACCGAGCGTAAAAATAAGGATGATGCCAAGGCCAACATAGGCTCCTGCCATGGCGGAGCTGACCCAGAATCCGAGTGGGTTATTAGCCGACAGGCGTGCGATGCGCGCAGCATTGGCCGCACACTTATTGATAGTGTCAGTAAACATTTGATTATCCTTTTCTCACTTCATCCTTTGCACTGCCTCTTTGTTGGCTGCCCTCGCTCACCCCAGTCACATAGTGAACTATGCTCCTGGGGGGTTGCTCAGTTGCTGCCGCGATGCAGCACAAATGATTTGGTGATAACAATTACAATGAAAAAAATACAAAAAAGGGGAGGCGTTGCGCCTCCCAAAAATTAATTAACCGCGCAGTTGTACCGTGCCGTCTTTCACGCGGGCTTCGTAATGTTTCACGGAGAACTGTTCGTCTTCCATGCACAGTCCGTCGCTTAAACGAAAGCGCTGTTTTTTCAGCGGGCTGGCGACCCACAATTCGCCCTGATGCTCCGCAATCAGCCCACGAGACAACACGCTCGACTCAAAAAACGGGTCAATGTTGCTGATCGCATACACCTGGTCGCTGTGATATGGGCGGAAAATCGCAACCTGCTCGCTACCTAACAGGGCGCAGACGCCTGTTGCAGGCAGAATGTCATCGATTTTGCAGATGTTTTTCCACTGGCTCATGCGTTTTCCTCCACCAGAGTGACCGGGATACGCTCGTATGGCGTGGCCGGACGATGTTGTTCACGTTCAGGCACAACCTGGACATTCGGATCGCGTTGATCGCTGTTGATAAAGTGTTTGAAGCGAACCTGTGCGGATGGGGTGTTAACAGTCTCCGTCCACTCGCAGACCACCGCCTCACGCAGACGGGCCATCTCTTCTTCCAGGTGCTGGTTCAGACCCAGTTTGTCGTCGATGATGACTGATTTCAGATACTCGATACCGCCTTCCAGATTGTCTAACCATGGCGCGGTACGGGTCAGTTTATCGGCGGTACGGATATAGAACATCATGAAACGGTCAAGGTACTTGAGCAGCGTTTCGCGATCGATATCCGCTGCCAGCAGATCCGCATGGCGAGGTTTCATCCCACCGTTACCGCAAACGTACAGATTCCAGCCTTTCTCAGTGGCGATAATACCCACGTCTTTGCCCTGAGCTTCCGCACATTCGCGGGTACAGCCGGAGACGCCGAATTTCATTTTGTGCGGGGTACGAATACCTTTGTAGCGATTTTCCAGTTCCACGCCGAAGCCGACGCTATCGCCGACGCCATAACGACACCAGGTGCTACCGACGCAGGTTTTCGCCATACGCAGTGCTTTGGCGTACGCATGGCCGGTTTCAAAGCCCGCTTCAATCAGCTGGCGCCAGATTTCCGGCAGGTCATCTTTCTGCGCGCCGAACAGGCCGATACGCTGAGAACCGGTGATTTTGGTGTACAGGTTAAATTTACGCGCGATACGACCCACGGCAACCAGGCCTTCCGGGGTAATTTCACCGCCCGCAGAGCGCGGGATCACGGAGTAGGTACCGTCTTTCTGGATGTTTGCCAGGAAGTTGTCGTTGGTGTCCTGCAGCGGTGTGTGCTGTGGTTTGAGGATGTACTCATTCCAGCAGGACGCCAGCAGGGAACCTACGGTCGGTTTGCACACTTCACAGCCGTAGCCTTTCCCGTGTTTTGCCAGCAGTTCTTCGAAGGTTTTAATACCTTCTACACGGATCAGATGGAACAGTTCCTGACGTGAGTACGGGAAATGCTCACACAGATTGTTGTTAACTTCGATCCCCTGTTTCGCCAGTTCGGCGTTCAGAACCTGCGTTACCAGCGGGATACACCCGCCGCAGCCGGTACCGGCTTTGGTTTCTGCTTTAAGCGCCGCCACGGTGTGGCAGCCTTTGTTGATAGCGGCAACCAGCATGCCTTTAGTGACATCAAAGCAGGAGCAAATCTGCGCGCTGTCCGGCAGTTTATCCACGCCGATAGACGGCTTACCACTGCCTGCGTGTGCTGGCAGAATCAGTGAATCCGGATTTTCTGGCAGTTCGATGGCGTTCAGCACCAGTTGCAGCAAATTGCCGTAATCGCTGGTGTCGCCCACCAGAACCGCGCCGAGCAGGGTTTTGTTATCTTCGCTAACGATGAGGCGTTTGTAGACTTCTTTGCTTTCGTCGAGATAGACGTAGCTACGGGCGCCCGGCGTGCGCGCATGCGCATCGCCAATCCCGCCAACATCTACGCCGAGGAGCTTCAGTTTGGCGCTCAGATCCGCGCCTTCAAAGGCGTTTTCGGTTTCGAGAATATGGTCAACGGCAACCTGCGCCATTTTGTAGCCTGGGGCCACCAGACCATACACGCGGTTGTTCCAGCTGGCGCATTCGCCGATGGCGTAGATATCCGGGTCAGAGGTCTGGCAAGAATCGTTAATCACGATCCCGCCGCGCGGCGCGACGTCCAGGCCGCACTGAGTCGCCAGTTTGTCGCGTGGGCGAATACCGGTGGAGAAGACGATGAAATCAACTTCCAGTTCGCTACCGTCGGCAAAACGCATGGTTTTGCGTGCTTCGGTGCCTTCCTGAACGATCTCTTTGGTATTTTTGCTGGTGTGCACACGCACGCCCATGCTTTCAATTTTGCGACGTAACTGCTCGCCACCCATATGATCCAGCTGTTCAGCCATCAGCATCGGTGCGAATTCAATGACGTGAGTTTCAACGCCGAGGTTTTTCAGAGCGCCAGCGGCTTCCAGACCCAGCAGGCCACCACCGACGACGGCGCCGCGCTTACTACGACGCGCGCAAGACTCAATAGCGTTGAGGTCTTCAATGGTCCGGTAAACGAAACAGTCCTGGGTTTCCGAACCTTTAATCGGTGGGATCCACGGGTAAGAGCCCGTTGCCATGATCAGCTTATCGTAATAGACCGTACGACCTGCGCTGGAGTGGATCACCTTCTCCTGGCGGTTGATAGTAATTGCGCGCTCGCCCACTAACACCTTAACGGCGTGCTTCTCGTAGAATCCTTCACGCACCAGAGAAAGCTCTTCGGCGGTGTGGTGGGAGAAGTAGGAAGACAGGTGTACACGGTCGTACGCTTTGCGGGGTTCTTCACAGAAGACGGTAATATCAAAATTGGCAGCGTCGGATTTATCAAGAAGATCCTCAATAAAGCGATGGCCGACCATACCATTACCGATAATAGCGAGTCTGACTTTGCTCATTTTTGCCTCGATTTCTTTTCTATTACCGCCTACCTTAACGATTCAGCAACCCCGCTTATTGATGCAAATCAAATTCACCTTTATATACTCCTTAAGAGGTATATGGCTGATTTAACTGCATTTTTATAAGTTACGGAATTAACTGGCTTTTCGTGTTTGTATAAAAAGCATACAAATTAAAGGGTTTTTGTAAGAGTTGGCCTACATGACCAGCGAAAGGAAGAGGGGGCGAGAATGTGCCGGACAGCGCAGATACTATCCGGCGTTGAGATTAATGCGTGACTGGCGCGTTATGCTGGCGATGACGCGTGACGAACCCAAGAATAAAGCACATCACGAATACAACAGCATACAAACCGTTAGCCGTCTGCAATGCCGCCAGCGGGCCGCTGTGCGCCACAATAGGACCGGTGACCACGAAGGTGAGCATTGTACCGATGGTGCCACAGGTCAGAACGAAGTTAACCAGTTTTGGTGAGGCGACCTTCGTCTGCTGTGAGCCGAGGGTAATAATGGTGGTATAAATCGCGCTGGAGAAGAAGCCCAGCGTCAGGATGAACCACGGCATATGTTCCGGCGCACCGGTGATGAACAGATACATCAGTACGGTGGCCAGACCTGCCAGTACAGTCAGGATGCGCTGCAGATCGAAGAATCGCAGGATAAAGCTAAATGCCCACATACCAACCATGTAAGACATCCAGAAATCGCTGACCAGTTTACCCGCATCGTTCAGGCTCATTCCCAGACTTTTGGCGTATTCTGGTACCCAGGAGATAAAGCCCAACTGACCGAGGATGTAGCACAGCGCGGCGATCGCCAGGAACAGCACGCCAATACCCCATTTTTCTTTCACTACCGGGGCGTCCGGTTGCTGCGCGTGTTTACCCAGCGCCGGGAATTCGCAGCCAAAGGTCAGCAGGAAAATGGCGACGTAGACCAGGCCGATGCAGGCATAGACCCAATACCATTCAATACTGCGTGCTAACAGATACGCTGCTACCATCGGGAAAATCATCCCCGCCATGCTGAAGAATGAGTCAGTAAACAGCAGGCGGGAACCGCGCTGGCGACCTTCGTACATCTGGGTCACCAGGAATGTACCAATCGACATGGTGATACCACTCACCACACCCAGTACAAACATGGCAGCAGAGAACAAGGCCAGGCTATGGCTGAGCATCAGTCCGGCGACAGCCAGGACCATCAGGATAAAGCCAAAGCGCAACTGAGTTTTCAGTGGCACAATTTCCATCAACCATGCATTCAGAAAGATAGAGATCAGAATGCCTGCATTCAGGAAGGTGAAGGTATTACTCATACTGGAAACGGGCAAATGGAAATAGTCTGCGATGTTTCCCATCACCATCCCGGTGACAATTACCAACGCACCTGTCAGGGCGTAGGAGAGAAAGCTAATCCATGTGAGCTTGATGCGATTGCTGTTAGTCATGACTGGCCTGTATAGAAGTGTAAGGCGCATTGACTGCGCCGTGAGCGGGCAGATTTTAGGCGCTTTTGTGATGTATTTAAATATTTATTGGTAATGACTTTATTTATTACATTTTTGTATGTGATCTAAATCACATTGAGTGATGCGGCAGTAAGGTTACATTTGTTTCAGGTACGTAAAATTAGGTAAAGGGATGGCCTTGTCCTTGAAGGCTCTTTAGAATCAATTCACTTGCTTCATTTCTGCTCTTGTTAAGGAATTCTCATGCTCAAATCGACTCTGGCGGCTGTTGCAGCTGTTCTCGCTCTTTCTGCTCTCTCTCCCGCAGCACTGGCAGCAAAAGGGGACCCGCATGTCCTGCTGACAACTTCTGCCGGTAACATTGAGCTGGAGCTGAACAGTCAGAAAGCCCCGGTTTCAGTGCAAAACTTTGTCGATTATGTCAACAGTGGTTTCTATAACAACACCACGTTCCACCGTGTGATCCCTGGTTTTATGGTGCAGGGCGGTGGTTTTACCGAGCAGATGCAGCAGAAGAAACCTAACCCGCCAATCAAGAATGAAGCCGATAACGGACTGCGTAACACCCGTGGCACGATTGCCATGGCGCGTACTGCGGATAAAGACAGCGCGACCAGCCAGTTCTTTATCAACATTGCAGACAACGCTTTCCTCGATCACGGCCAGCGCGACTTTGGCTACGCTGTTTTCGGTAAAGTTGTGAAAGGGATGGATGTCGCGGATAAGATCTCTCAGGTTCAGACCCATGATGTGGGTCCTTACCAGAATGTTCCGTCAAAACCGATTGTTATCCTGTCTGCCAAAGTCCTGCCGTAATCGTATTTTGCGCGGGCAATGCTTGCCCGCGTTCTCTCGCTTCTCTGCGTAACCCGAAATTGCTGCTTATACTTGTGGCAAGTGTCGGCTCATTCAGGGAGGTCACGTGAAAAAACTCACCGATAAACAAAAGTCCAGGGTCTGGGAACAACGGCGAAACGCCAATTTCCAGGCCAGTCGGCGGCTGGAAGGCGTGGATATTCCACAGGTTACCCTGAGCGCTGAAGACGCGCTGGCGCGTCTTGAAGCGTTGAGGAGGCACTATGAGCGATAAATTCGGTGATGGACGTGACCCCTACTTGTATCCGGGCCTGAATGTCATGCGTAACCGCCTGGGTATTCACCAGGCGCAGCGTCTGGCGCAGGCCGCTTATGAGTTGACGGCGCTGCGCGCAGCCACTATCGAATTGGGCCCGCTTAAACGGGGTTTGCCGCATCTGTGCGCTATTCATCGCCAACTCTATCAGGATATTTTTGACTGGGCGGGACATCTGCGAGAAGTCGATATTTACCAGGGTGATACCCGCTTTTGCCATTTCGCTTATATCGAGAAAGAGGGCAATGCGCTGATGCAGGACCTGGAAGACGAGTCCTGGCTGGTGGGGTTATCGGAAGACAAGTTTGTCGACCGACTTGCGCACTACTATTGTGAAATCAACGTACTGCATCCGTTTCGTATTGGCAGCGGTCTGGCGCAGCGTATTTTCTTTGAACAGTTAGCGATTCATGCCGGGTATATGTTGAGCTGGGATGGCATCCAGGTTGAAGAATGGAACCGGGCTAATCAGGGCGGGGCGATGGGCGACCTGTCTGCGCTGCGGGTGATATTTCGTAAAGTGGTAAGCGTAGTCCCGGAAACTGAGTAGAATAGCGCGGTTCTTATGTACCGGAGCCGCCATGATTCTGCTTATCGATAACTATGATTCATTTACCTGGAACCTGTATCAATACTTCTGTGAACTGGGGGCTGATGTCCTTGTCAGGCGCAACGACGAGCTGACGCTGTCGCAAATCGATGCGCTGAATCCGCAAAAAATCGTCATTTCCCCGGGACCTTGTACGCCGGATGACGCCGGTATTTCGCTGGATGTTATTCGCTATTTCGCGGGGAAGATCCCTCTGCTGGGGGTTTGTCTGGGGCACCAGGCGATGGCGCAGGCCTTTGGCGCGACCGTGGTGCGGGCGGCTAGAGTGATGCACGGTAAAACGTCGCCTATTTCGCATAACGAGCAGGGTGTTTTTCAGGGACTCGCCAATCCATTAACGGTAACGCGCTACCATTCTCTGGTGGTCGCTCCCGAAACCCTTCCTGACTGCTTTGAGGTGACCGCCTGGAGTGAAACGCAGGAGATCATGGGTATTCGTCACCGGGAGTGGGATATGGAGGGGGTGCAGTTTCACCCGGAGAGCATTCTCAGCGAACAGGGGCATCAGCTGCTGGCTAATTTTCTCAACCGGTGATTTGTGGTTGCTATTCAGTGATTTTTTATTCATATTTTGTGATTATAATTTCACTAGCATTTCTGCTTAACAGGGTGGTAATGACATGGCAACTGAACAAACTGCAATTACACGCGCGACATTCGATGAAGTGATTCTGCCGATTTATGCACCGGCTGAGTTTATCCCGGTAAAAGGGAAAGGGAGTCGAGTGTGGGATCAACAGGGTAAAGAGTATGTTGATTTCGCAGGCGGTATTGCAGTTACCGCGTTAGGGCATTGCCATCCGGCGCTGGTTGAGGCGTTAACCACCCAGGGCGAAACCCTGTGGCATACCAGCAATGTTTTCACCAACGAACCGGCGTTACGCTTAGGTCGTAAACTCATTGATGCGACCTTCGCCGAGCGCGTACTGTTCATGAACTCCGGTACCGAAGCTAACGAAACCGCCTTTAAGCTGGCGCGCCACTATGCCTGCGTGCGCCATAGCCCGTTCAAAACCAAGATTATTGCCTTCCACAACGCGTTTCACGGTCGTTCGCTGTTTACCGTATCCGTTGGCGGGCAACCGAAATATTCCGACGGCTTTGGACCCAAACCGGCAGATATCATCCATGTCCCGTTTAACGATCTGCATGCGGTCAAAGCGGTGATGGACGATCACACCTGCGCGGTGGTGATCGAGCCTATTCAGGGCGAGGGTGGCGTTACTGCGGCAACGCCGGCATTCCTGCAAGGCTTGCGTGAGCTCTGTGATCAGCACCAGGCGCTGTTGGTATTTGATGAAGTACAGAGCGGGATGGGGCGTACTGGCTCACTGTTTGCCTATATGCACTACGGCGTGACGCCGGATATCCTGACCAGTGCCAAGGCGCTCGGCGGCGGCTTCCCGGTGAGTGCGGTACTGACTACCCAGGAGATTGCCTCGGCGTTCCACGTGGGCTCGCATGGTTCCACTTATGGCGGTAATCCGCTGGCCTGTGCGGTTGCGGGAGCTGCGTTTGATATCATCAACACGCCGGAAGTGCTGGAAGGTATTCAGGCCAAACGCCAGGCGTTTGTTCAGCATTTGCAGAAAATTGACCAGCAGTTTGACATTTTCAGCGACATTCGCGGTATGGGACTGCTGATTGGCGCCGAACTGAAGCCGCAGTTTAAAGGCCGGGCGCGTGATTTCTTGTACGCCGCGGCGAATGAAGGCGTGATGGTACTGAACGCCGGACCGGACGTGATGCGTTTCGCGCCGTCGCTGGTGGTGGAGCAGACCGATATCGATGAAGGGATGCAGCGCTTCGCGCAGGCCGTGGCGAAAGTGGTGGCTTGACGATCTTAGGCCGGATAAGCGTAGCGCATCTGGCAGTCGATCTTAACCCTTCATATCCCGCAACCGGCGGCTCAGCCAGATCCCGTGATGCGGTCGCTGACGCCATGCTACCGACGAAATGGTATGCATGGTGTTCAGATGCCCTAATATCCGCTGTAGATGCTGCTCAAGGGTACTTAAAGGCCCGTGGGACAGCATCTCTGGCGCCTCGAGAATATTTACATCGCCGGAGCTTCCTGGGCCGTCATATTCCAGCCGTTGCTGACAGCGCTGGATCGCAATTTCACAGGACTCCAGATACCGCTGCGCCAAATCCGGCGTCAGCATCGTATGTTCCCTTGCCAGCGTGGTCATCGCGTTGATGTGTTCGACGATGAACTGGCTATGCGTAACCCACAGTTTCATGTCCGCCAGATAGTGCGAGTTGAATCCTGGCTCCTGCATCGCCTGGTTAAGTGAGTTGAACAACGTGTTATGCGCCTGGTTGACCCGCATGCGTTGATACGCCAGCGGTGTGGCCTGCGGATCGTTGCTAAGGATCAGGCGGATGGCTTCCTGATCGGCTTCTAACGCATCGTGGGCGTTTTTACGCAGCAGGCCGCTCTGCCACTG
Organism: Citrobacter sp. Cu231; assembly: GCF_030332265.1. Classification (NCBI taxonomy): domain Bacteria; kingdom Pseudomonadati; phylum Pseudomonadota; class Gammaproteobacteria; order Enterobacterales; family Enterobacteriaceae; genus Citrobacter; species Citrobacter sp. Cu231. The sequence goes on from NZ_JAOWIE010000034.1 coordinate 408,550, forward strand.
CGGCCATAGCCAGAGCATCCCGCCAAAGGCGATTAGGCAACCAGTGACCGTATCGATAAACCGCGGCACGATAAACTGTTCCCCGTTCAGTGTCAGCAACTGCAGGGTGTATACCGCGGTGACCGTAAAGCCGACGGTAGCCCAGCCGTAGTTTTTACGGATGGTCAGATAACTCACCAGGGTTATCAGCAGCATGCCTGCCAGCGTGTAACTCTCCTGAATATGAAAGTGCAGTGTGACGCCAGCGATCACCAGGCCAACGAGCGTCCCTACTGAACGGTGTAAAATACGTACCCGGGTCGCCCCGTAGCCATTTTGCGTGACGAACAGGATTGTCATCAAAATCCAATAGGGTTTTGGCAGGTGTAAGGCGCTGCCCATCAGGCTGGCAATGCTCAACATGACGCTGATGCGTCCGGCATTACGCAGCGCCGGGGATTTCAACGACAGATAGCTTTTCAGGGCAGGGATCAGCGGCAGCCGACGCTGCTTGTCAGCCATTAAATCCCGGGCATACAGTGGGCGCTGGGTGCGTAGCACGCGGGCAATACGGCTGAAGTGCCAGTAACAAAATTGTCCTACCGGATTGTCCGGATGTTGGTTGGCAATTTTCTCCAGCGTGCCAATTTGTTTATCCATTGAAAAACGTGTTGGCAAGCGGTGATACAAAATGTCATCGGCCAGAACGCGAAGGCGTTCGGCGACGGTGCGCGCGTTCCAGCGGATCACCTGTTCGGCGTGGCTACGTTCGACCAGCTTTTGCACCTCTTCCGGCTGGTGGAGGCTGACGGAAATATGTTCCTGTAAATCGAGCGCCTCCTGAAAGGCACGTAGCAGGCGCTTATAATCGTTGTTGCGATGTGCCGACAGCATATGCATTTGCTGATAGCACTGGGTAATCAAATCTACCGCTTTTTGTTGGCGCACAAGCAGGGGGGGTAGCGCTTTTTCCGGATCGGCATGCTGAGTCAGGAGGCTGTATTTGGCCTCACAGTAATCGGCTAATTCACGATACAACAAGCTGAGCGACTCACGCAGCGGCTGCTCACGCCACATCCAGAACCAGAACCAGTTGAACAGGCCGTACCACAATGTACCCAACGCGTAGATCAGCAGTGGCTCCCAGACGGGCATGTTCCCGGCCAGGCTGAGCGTGAAAATTGCCGCGATAAGCGAGGCAGGTAGTAGTCGTGCATGCAGAGGGCCTAATTCAGCGGTTACACCAAGAATCAGCGTCAGGCCAGTGAGGATCAGCGGCAGCGGTATAGTCTGTGCCAGCAGTATCTGCATGATCAGACTGCATCCGGCAAACAAAGACGCACCAATCACTAAGCGTTTGAAAAAGCGCTTATGCGGGGTATCAAGACCGGCAATATTGCAGCAGGCAGGGACGAGGGAGAAGAGGAGCCCCAGATGAAGCTGCCCGATGATCAGACCGACGGCCACAGGTAAACATAGCACCAGCGTCTGTCGTAGTGCGTAGTTGATCTCAGGGTGATATATCAGTCTTCGCCACATCGGTGCAAACAAAAGTGGCGCATTACGGGGTAACGCGCCACTTCGATGGGGTTAACGTGTGCCGTAGACGACGATGGTCTTACCGTGTGCGGAGATCAGATTCTGATCTTCCAGCATCTTCAGAATACGACCAACGGTCTCACGGGAACAGCCAACGATCTGGCCGATTTCCTGGCGGGTGATTTTAATCTGCATGCCGTCCGGGTGGGTCATCGCGTCAGGCTGTTTCGCCAGATTCAGCAGAGTCTGCGCGATACGACCGGTAACGTCGAGGAAGGCAAGGTTGCCAACTTTTTCAGACGTGACCTGCAGACGGCGAGCCATCTGAGAGGACAGGCGCATCAGAATATCTGGATTGACCTGGATTAATTGGCGAAATTTTTTGTACGAAATTTCAGCGACTTCACATGCAGTTTTAGCACGGACCCAGGCGCTGCGTTCCTGACCTTCTTCGAAGAGGCCTAATTCACCAATAAAATCGCCCTGATTCAGATAAGAAAGGATCATTTCTTTCCCTTCTTCATCTTTGATCAGCACTGCCACTGAGCCTTTAACGATGTAGTACAACGTTTCCGCTTTTTCACCCTGGTGAATCAGCGTGCTCTTCGATGGGTACTTATGAATATGGCAATGAGACAAGAACCATTCGAGAGTCGGGTCTGTTTGCGGTTTGCCAAGCACCATGCGCGGTTATCCTCTGTTATAAGCTGTCTCCAGAGCCAAAATACTACCTGCCTCTGGGTTTGCAAAAATGTGCTTCCCGCTACCTGGGAAGGGGGCTGTCAATACGTGCGACGGCCTGTAATGTGATGTCCTCTGCATACATGCAGTACGTCAATGTATTACTGTAGCATCCTGACTGTTTTAGCATAGCTTTCGCCGTGTGTCTCCTGGTGTCTCGCTTCAGCATGACGCAGGTCGCCTTCCGTTGCGAGATTTGTTGTGTGCGCGTAATCTGTCAGGAAAATTGATGCATCGGAGTAATAAAATATGCAAGCACGTGTTAAGTGGGTTGAAGGGTTAACCTTCCTCGGTGAGTCCGCCTCTGGCCACCAGATTTTGATGGACGGTAACTCCGGTGATAAAGCGCCGAGCCCGATGGAAATGGTCTTAATGGCTGCGGGCGGTTGCAGCGCAATTGATGTGGTGTCGATCCTGCAAAAGGGTCGTCAGGATGTGACCAACTGCGAAGTGAAGCTGACCTCCGAGCGTCGTGATGAAGCGCCACGCCTGTTTACCCACATCAACCTGCATTTCGTTGTAACGGGTAACGATCTGAAAGATGCGTCCGTCGCTCGCGCGGTCGATCTTTCGGCGGAAAAATATTGCTCCGTGGCGCTGATGCTGGAAAAGGCGGTGAACATTACCCACTCCTATGAAGTGGTTGCCGCTTCGTGATGTTATGCCTGATGGCGATACACTTATCAGGCCTACAGGATTTAAACGCGTAGGCCGGATAAGGCATTAGCCGCCATCCGGCAAAAAAACACCTTACTCTATCTTTTTACCTTCCATCAGTCGCTGGACTAGCGGCAGCATAATCAATTCCATCGCCAGACCCATTTTCCCGCCCGGAACAACCAATGTATTGATATGAGAAATGAATGAGCCCTGCAGCATGGCCAGTAGCCATGGGAAATCGATCCCTTCCAGATTACGAAAATGAATCACGACAAAGCTTTCATCGAGTGACGGAATACTCTTGGCGGCAAAGGGGTTAGAGGTATCTACAGTCGGTACGCGCTGAAAGTTGATATGCGTACGAGAAAACTGTGGCGTGATGTAATTGATATAATCGTCCATTGAACGCACCACCGAGTCCATCACCGCTTCACGCGAGTGTCCACGCTCGCTGGTATCGCGGGTCAGCTTCTGGATCCACTCCAGGTTCACGATCGGCACCACACCAACCAACAGATCGACATGCCGGGCCACATTTTGCTGCGGGGTGACAACGCCGCCGTGAAGTCCCTCATAGAACAGGACATCTGTCGGTTCAGGCAGCGGCTGCCAGGGCGTAAATGTCCCCGGAACCTGATTCCACGGTACGGCCTCATCGTAGGTGTGCAGATATTTACGCGACTGACCTTTGCCCGTCTGACCGTATTCAATGAAGGTTTGCTCCAGCAGACCGAAGTCGTTAGCTTCGGGGCCGAAATAGCTGATATGCCGCCCGGCATCGCGCGCTTTGCGAATCGCCATGTCCATTTCCGGGCGGGTATAGCGATGAAAACTGTCGCCTTCCACCTCGGCGGCGCGCAGATTTAACTGCGCGAATATTTTACGAAACGCGAGGCTGGTGGTGGTGGTCCCCGCGCCGCTGGATCCTGTTACCGCAATCACCGGATGTTTGGCAGACATAACAACTCCATGAAATGGTTGTAATTATAGTAAAGTCGGCCGGCGGCTACGGATTACTCGCGAATCTGCTTCCTCGGCATAATGTTGACCGTTTCATGCAATTCGGACCACACCAGCACGGCTTCACCTGATTGTAGTTGGCGTTTGACGTCGGCGACTTTTTGTTCGAGCGAGCGTTCATGTTCACCATAATCGGTGCCTTCGCGCAAGACAAAGCTTTCAAGCAGATTGTCCAGCGCGTCCGGGGAGATGTCTTGCCAGGGGATAATCATGATGACGCCTCCAGATACGTTGTCAGCCAGTCCGGGATTCTGGATTCCAGCCACATCTCCGGATGGCGTATCGTACCGCCAATGAATCCGACATGGCCGCCGTGTTCAGTAAGCTGATACTCCACCTGCGAGGGCAGGTTTTCCGGTTCAGGGATCACATGATGATCCATAAACGGATCATCCTTGGCATGGATAATCAGCGTCGGTTTGGCGATCTGATTAAGCAATGGCATGGCGCTACACTGACGGTAATAGTCTATCGCATCGGCGAAACCGTGAATTTTGGCGGTGATCAGATCGTCAAAATCGCGAATGCGACGTAGAGATTTCAACTGGGCCAGACTCACCGGCAGTGAGCCAGGATAAGCCTCAAGCTTACGCGAGGCATTGGCTTTCAACAGATTAAGCAGGTAGCGCTGATAGACCCGGGAGAATCCCTTGTCCATGTGGTAACTACAGGCTTCCAGCACGAAAGGGGCAGAGACGATAACCGCAGCATCAATTGGAATCTCGGTGCCTTCTTTTGCCAGCAGGCAGGCCAGCATGTTTCCACCAAGCGAATAGCCTACCGCTGCGGTCGGCACACGACCGAACTCACGCTCCAGCCAGTGTAAAAACCAGGTGCCGTCTTCTGTTTCACCGGAGTGATAAATGCGGTTCAGACGATTTGGTTCGCCGCTGCAGCCGCGAAAATGCATCACCACACCCAGCCAGCCGCGCTTTTGTGCTGCTTCAATCAGGCCATGTGCGTAGGGGCTGTTCAGGCTGCCTTCCAGGCCGTGAAAAACCACCAGGCGCGGTTTGTGTTTCGCTTGCTGCGGATCTTCACTCCACGCCAGATCGACAAAATCACCGTCTGGCAATTCCAGACGCTGCCAGTGGGCATCGAACTTCACCTTGCGGCGAATTAAACGCGGCAGCATCGTCTGCAGATGGCGGTTACTGATACCGCGCATTGGACGGAAATCTCGCGAATCTTCGGTAGGTGGAGTCATTTCTGTGGACGTGATTTCAACCATAACACCAGAGCAATTAATATTCGGAAAGAATAACTATACCGCGCGCAGCGCATGCGGGTTAGCCAATATGTGATTTTGCGCTTATTCTGCCAGCAGGTTACGTGAAAAAAGATGAATTTCCACGCCCGGTTTACGTCGCCACAGGCGAGCTTTACGCGTCCCTGTTGCTACGCTTTCTCCGGTATCTTCAAACATTCCTGAAGCTTCAAAGCGGCGAATCAGACTTTTACGCTGGATCGACTGACCGAGGATAACCTCAGTAGCTTCCAGCAGTTGCCCATGGGTAAATGTCTCCGGCAAACAATATACGGGCAGGAGCGAGTACATCGTTTTTTGCCGCAAGCGATGCAGCGCCGCCGTAATGATTTTTTCGTGATCGAACGCGAGTGAATAGTTTTTCAGCTCATCAACTGGCACCCAGCGGGCGTTGCTGACGCTGGCGATGTGCGGCGCACAGTCTACCCAGGCGATTAGCGCAAACCAGGTTACTGTCAGGCTCCAGCCTCGCGGGTCTCGTTCGGGCCCGGAAAAGGTATCCAGCTGTTCCAGCCACGAAGGCGAAACGCCCGTTTTTTCAGTGAGTTTGCGCAGCGCTGTGGCGCGGGTTGAATCATCGTTTTCAATATCAATAAAGCCGCCAGGTAATCCCCAATACCCTTTTTGCGGTTGGGTTGCCCGCTCGACCAATAATACGCACAGCGTCTGCTGATGCAGGGTAAACAACACGCTATCTACCGTCACCAAAGGAGAGGGGAAGCGGCTGGCGTCGTATTGCTTCAGGTAGTCGGCTTCGGTGGTCATAAAACACTCACGATGATTTGTCACGCGGACAAGTGTACCAGTCCGATGTCGGGGAGCAAGGTTCGTTTTTTAGTATTATTTATCAGTGTATTACCACACGATAAAAAATGATGAATTTTATGCTTGCCTAATATGTGTCTTAGGGACATTATTAATTGTGTCGAAGGGACACAATTAATAGGAGTCGAGTGATGAGCTTAAAACTGACACTAACTTTGGACGACCAAACCTATGCAGTTGCCAGCGGTGTTTTTCCTGATGGCGCCGTCTGGTTAAAAGTCATCGATGCACTACCATCCTTTGCTCGCCTGATGCGCATCCGCGCTGCAGCAATGCGTGATATGAATGACTTTATGCTGCTGGCGCAACTGGTGGAGGCGGTTCGCCACCAAACTGATGTGCTGGTCAGCCATCTCGAACTTCCCTGGTTGCCGTGGGCGCGTCAGGACAGACATATGGTGGCAGGTGACAGCTTTGCGCTGAAAGTCTTCGCCAGTCACCTCAATACGTTGAAATTCGATAAGGTCAACGTGCTCGACCCGCACAGTGACGCGGCGGCTGCGGCCATCGACAACCTGGTCGCCATTGGGCAAGAGTGCTGCCTGTTGCAAAGCGCGTCATTATCGCGGCTGTTTCAGCAACATGCGCTGATGTTGGTTGCCCCGGATGCTGGCGCACTGAAGAAGATTGATACCGTGGCGAGAGCAGCCGGCGTGGCGGAGTACGCCATCCTGAGCAAGAAACGTGATGTAGCAAGCGGCAAGTTGACGGGATTTGCATTACTGACCGGGGATGTCAGTGGGCGTGATTTGCTGATTGTGGACGACCTGTGTGATGCTGGCGGCACCTTCATAGGCTCCGCGCAGGTGCTACGTGATGCCGGTGCCCGCAGCGTTAGCCTGTATGTCACCCACGGAATCTTTTCTAAGGGCGTTGAACACCTGTTTGATAACGGTATTGACGCCATCTACACCACCACTTCTTTCGCTGTCCCGACGCTGAAACATCCGCAGCTTGAACTTATCGATATTGACGCGATTTACTGCGCCTGAGGGAGACACCTGTTATGAAAATGAATCCAATTTTAGCTATCGATGGCTACAAAGTGTCTCACCGCGTGCAGTATCCACTGGGCACCAGCCGGGTCTATTCCAACTTTACTCCGCGCAGCGATCGCTTTTTCTCGTCGCCGCTGCCAGATGGCAAACTGGTTTTCTTTGGTCTGCAGGGTTTCTTACAGTGGTTTTTAGTTGACCTGTTTAATGAAGCGTTTTTTGCCCGCCCGGAAGATGAGGTGGTGAACGAGTACAAACAGCTCATGGACAGCTATCTCGGCAAAGATATGGTGGCGGTGGACCATATTCGTGCATTGCATCAGTTGGGCTATCTGCCGCTGCATATTAAGGCGCTGGATGAAGGCAGCAAAGTCCCAATGACGGTGCCGGTTTTAACCATTATCAACACTAAACCTGAGTTTTTCTGGCTGGTGAATTACCTGGAGACCATACTGTCGGCCGAGTTATGGAAGGCGTCAACAAACGCCACGATTGCTCATCACTACCGAAAAATCTGCGCACGCTGGGCACAGAAAACCTGTAGCGATCTGACGCATCTCGACTTCCAGTGCCATGACTTTTCATTTCGCGGTATGGCCGGATTGCAGGACACCATGCAGGCGGGCTGCGGGCATTTGTTGAGTTTTAAAGGGACCGACAGTATTCCATCCCTGCTGTATACCCGCGATTACTACACCGACGGCGAGGCCTATTTTATCGGCGCCAGCATTCCGGCAACTGAGCACAGTGTGATGTGTATGGGCGAACGTGAACACGAGATCGAGACCTTCCGCCGCCTGATTGTCGATCTCTACCCGCAGGGATTTGTGTCGATAGTCTCTGATACCTGGGACTACTGGCAGGTGCTGACGGAATATACCCGCGAGCTGAAGAACATCATTCTGGCCCGTGAAGGGCGGGTGGTATTTCGCCCAGACAGCGGTAACCCGGTGGAGATCCTGTGTGGTACTGGCGCAGATGACGATACAACAAGCGAACGCAGCGCGCAGGAAAAAGGGTCTGTGGAAGTGCTGTGGGAGATTTTTGGCGGCACGGTTAACGCTAAAGGCTACAAGGTGCTCGACCCACATGTGGGACTGATTTATGGCGATTCCATTACCCTTGAGCGGGCGAATGAAATCCTGCGTCGTCTGGAAGCGAAAGGATTTGCCAGTTCAAACGTCGTGTTTGGCGTCGGTTCCTTTACCTATCAGTACAACACGCGTGACACCTTCGGTTTTGCGATGAAAGCGACGTGGGGAGAAGTTGATGGCAAAGGGCGGACAATTTTTAAAGAGCCAAAAACGGATAATGGCTTAAAGCGCTCAGCCCGTGGCCTACTTCGCGTAGCACGTGATGAGCAGGGGGAATTGCGTCTGCATGATGAACAAACCTGGGAACAAGAGCAGGAAGGGGAGCTGAAAACCCGTTTTCTCAACGGTAAGCTGTTTAACCGTGAGCACTTCGAACAGATCCGCCAGCGTCTGGCGACGCAACGGTAATTTCCCGCCAGCGGGTAGCGTTGCCCGCTTTCTCCTCCCTCCCGGCGTAAATTGATCATCGTCACAAATGGTTACTTCAATTATTACTCTCAAGCTAATGATTCTTTCCTACGCTTAATTGATGACTTTCTCACCAGAGCGCACACTCTTAGCTGTGTTAAGCAATCAAAATGATTAGCTGAATCAGGAGGTTAATAATGTTATCTGGGCAAACACCAGCACGCGTCTGGAACACACGCCGCACCGAAAAACAGCGGCGTCTGGCTTCCGTCCCGGTGCAGGGCAAGGTTCTGCCAACCGCAGACCTGACCGCAATGCTGGAAAAACTGATCGCGCCGGGTGACCGCGTGGTATTAGAAGGGAATAACCAAAAGCAGGCAGATTTCTTATCCCGCATGCTGGCCGAGGTTAACCCGCAGATTGTGCACGACCTGCACATGATCATGCCGAGCGTCGGCCGCAGCGAGCATCTGGACATCTTCGAAAAAGGGATCGCCCGCAAGCTGGACTTTTCCTTCTCCGGTACTCAGAGCCTGCGTATTTCGCAGCTGCTGGAAGATGGTCAGTTGGAAATCGGCGCCATCCACACCTACATCGAACTCTATTCCCGTCTGTACGTTGACCTGTCGCCGAACGTGGCGCTGATTGCCGGCTTCAAAGCCGACCGCAAAGGTAACCTCTACACCGGGGCGAGCACCGAAGATACCCCAGCGCTGGTTGAAGCCGCCGCGTTCCACGACGGTATCGTCATCGCACAGGTGAACGAGCTAGTGGACGATGAATGTGACCTGCCGCGCGTGGATATCCCTGGCTCCTGGGTTGATTTCGTGGTTGTGGCCGACAAACCGTTCTTTATCGAACCGCTGTTCACCCGTGATCCGCGTCTCATCAAACAGGAACACATCCTGATGGCGATGATGGCGATTAAAGGCATCTACGCGGAACACCAGGTCCAGTCACTGAACCACGGCATCGGCTTTAACACCGCGGCTATCGAACTGCTGCTGCCAACCTACGGCGAACAGCTCGGCCTGAAAGGCAAAATCTGTAAACATTGGACGCTGAACCCGCATCCAACGCTGATTCCGGCGATTGAGAGCGGCTGGGTTGAAAGCGTGCACTGCTTCGGCGGCGAGCTGGGGATGGAAGAGTACATCCGCGCCCGTCCTGACATCTTCTTTACCGGTTCCGACGGCTCGATGCGTTCTAACCGCGCCTTCTGCCAGCTGGCAGGTCAGTACGCGGTGGATATGTTCATCGGTTCTACCCTACAGGTTGATGGCTACGCCAACTCCTCTACCGTGACCCGCGGTCGTCTTTCTGGCTTCGGCGGCGCGCCAAACATGGGTCATGACCCACACGGTCGTCGTCATGCAACGCCTGCCTGGCTGAACATGATCACCGAGCCTGATCCAATGCAGCGCGGTAAAAAACTGGTTGTGCAGATGGTCGAAACATTCCAGGCCGGCGTGAAGCCAACCTTCGTTGAAAAACTGGACGCGGTTGATGTGGCGAAAGCCTCGGGCATGCCGCTGGCACCGGTGATGATCTACGGCGACGACGTGACCCACGTGCTGACCGAAGAAGGTATTGCTTACCTCTATCGCGCCAAAGATCTTGAAGAGCGCCGTGCGATGGTGGCTGCGGTCGCGGGTATCACCGATATTGGTCTGGGCGTTGACGCGAAACGCGTAGCCGAGCTGCGTCAGAGCGGCAAGGTTGTCTATCCGGAAGATATGGGCATTCGTCGTACCGATGCCACCCGTTCGCTGCTGGCGGCCGGTAGCGTCGCTGACCTGGTGGAATGGTCCGGCGGTCTTTACAACCCACCTGCGAAATTCCGGAGCTGGTAATGAAACTTCTGCCCCAGATTCAGGTTGAAGGCGGTGCCGAATGGCTGGCGCGAACCGCCACGCAGTGTCTGATTGACGAAGCACGATTAAGCCCGAAACCCGGTCTGGTGGACAGTCGGGGGAACGGCGCGCACCACGATTTATCGCTTGCGCTAATGGAGCGCTCCGCGCACAGCCTGGCCCCTACATTTCAGGCGCTGGCGCAACAAAGCTGGCAACGTCCGGCGGATATTGCGCTTAGACAAACCATAGGGCGACTCGGCCGCGAAGGCGAGCAGCAGATGATGGCAGCCACCGGCGGGGTCAATACTCACCGTGGCGCGATTTGGGCACTGGGCTTGCTGGTGAGCGCCGTGGCAATGCATGGCGGAGCGGGCAACGCGAAACAGGTTGCCGCGACCGCCGCCGAACTGGCGAAGCTGCCAGATGCCGCGGCACCAAAAGTGTTTAGCAAAGGGCTGCGCGCCACCCACCGTTATCAGGTGCCGGGCGCGCGTGAAGAGGCGCAGCAGGCGTTTCCGCATGTGATGCAGCGTGCGTTGCCGCAGCTGCGGCTCAGCCGACTTAACGGTAGCAGCGAAGCCCATGCGAGGCTCGATGCGCTGATGGCGATCATGACCTCGCTGACCGACACCTGCGTGCTGTCTCGCGCCGGGCTGGAAGGGTTGGACGCCATGCAAGACGGCGCTCGCGCAGTGCTGAACGCGGGCGGCAGCGCCCATCCGGCAGGTCAGGCGGCATTGGCCGCGCTTGATAGCCACATGCTGGCGCTCAACGCTTCGCCGGGCGGTGCCGCTGATTTGCTTGCCGCCACCCTGTTTCTCGATCGCATCGAATCGCCTTATTTCAAGCATTAAGAGGATGTTATGGAACACATTACGTTAACCGTACCGGCCAGCCGCACCTTAAGCGGCAAAGCGCTGGCAGGCGTTGTGGGCTCCGGGGATATGGAGGTGTTATTCACCGCCGACCAGGGCCAGACGTTAACCATTGATATCACCACTTCTGTCGATAACAGCCGCAGCCGCTGGGAAGCACTGATTAACCGTCTGCAAACGGTCAGCAGCCTGCCTGCCGGCAAACTGACCATCCACGACTTCGGAGCGACGCCGGGCGTGGCGCGCATCCGTATCGAACAGGTTTTTGAAGAGGTGAGCTATGCGTGATGATCGCAGTTTTATCGAATTAAAAGCACGCCAGCGTGCGCATGCGCTGCTGGATGAAGGCAGCTACCGTGAACTGCTCGACCCGTTTGAAGGCGTGATGTCGCCGTGGCTGGGCGCGCAGGGCATTGTCCCACAGGCCGATGACGGCATGGTTGTGGCAAAAGGCACCATCAATGGCAAACCGGCCGTTGTAGTGGCGATTGAAGGCGCATTCCAGGGCGGCAGCATGGGCGAAGTGTCCGGCGCCAAAATGGCGGCGGCGCTAGAGTTGGCGGCGGAAGATAACCGTAACGGCATCCCAACTCAGGCCGTTCTGAGCCTGGAAACCGGCGGCGTACGTTTACAAGAAGCGAACCTGGGCCTGGCGGCGATTGCCGACATCCACGCGGCGATTGTTGACCTGCGTCGTTACACCCCGGTGGTCGGCATTGTGGCCGGTACCGTGGGCTGCTTCGGTGGGATGTCTATCGCAGCGGCGCTGTGTAGCTATCTGATTGTGACCCGCGAAGCGCGTCTTGGCCTGAACGGTCCGCAGGTCATCGAACAGGAAGCCGGTATTGAAGAGTATGACTCCCGCGACCGTCCGTTTATCTGGAGTATGACCGGCGGCGAAATTCGCTACGAAAGCGGTCTGGTTGAAGCGCTGGTCGGTGACGGCGTTAACGCGGTGAAAGCCGCCATGAACGATGCGCTGGCGAAAGGCGTTCCGGCGAAACATCGCACCGACAACTATGCCTGGTATCTCGACCGTCTGACGAATTTCGATACCCGCAAACAGGCGGATACCGAACAGATTCATGCGCTCTTCGCCCGGGAGGTGAAATGATGAGTAACGCAATTAGCCGTGGCGAATTATGGCTGGAAACGCTGGTTCCGAACGCCAAACGAATCGAAGGGCTGTGCCCGTCTGTGCAGGCCGCTGACGGTGAACTTAACGGTGAAACGGTACGTTTTGTTGCCGTGGTGCCGGATGCCAATAACCACTTCCCGCGCGCAGCGAAAGGGGAAGTCGGTCTGCTGGAAGGCTGGACGCTGGCAAAAGTGGTCAGTGAAACCATTGCCGCAGACGCTGATAAAGCGGTGAAACGTCCGATTGTGGCGGTGATTGATGTACCAAGCCAGGCCTACGGTCGCCGTGAAGAAGGTTTCGGTATTCACCAGGCGCTGGCCGGTGCCGCAGCGGCATATGCCAACGCGCGTCTGGCGGGCCACCCGGTGATTGGCCTGATTGTCGGTAAAGCGATGTCCGGTGCGTTTCTGGCGCACGGCTACCAGGCGAATCGCCTGATCGCCTTCAACGACAAAGGCGTGCTGATTCACGCCATGGGTAAAGAGTCGGCGGCGCGTATCACCCTGCGTACCGTTGACGCGCTGGAAAAACTGGCGGCGACTATTCCACCAATGGCGTATGACATCAGCAACTACGCCACCCTGGGGCTGCTGGAGAATCTGCTGGATATCAGCAATCCGGACGCGCCTTCTGCTTCCGATCTGGCGCTGGTGAAAACCACGCTGCAACAGGCCATTAATGACGCTCGTCAGGACCCGACGCTGAAAAGCCGTCTGGGCGCTGACAACCGCCGCAGCTCTGCCCTCGTACGCGAACGCATGCGGGCTAGCTGGTAAGTAAAAAAGAGACCTGCCGGATGTACGGCTCCGTGGGCGCATACGCTGCGCCCGCGTGGGTCACTGTATCTGAAAAAATAATAATCATCGCGCCAGTGCTAACTTTTTTCATTACAGGTGAAATATGACTTACGTAATTGTTCATGCTCTTGCTCCGATTTTCGTCATCATGCTGCTGGGATTCTGGGCCGGGAAGGCCAAAATGGTGGACAACAAAAATGTCTCCCTGCTCAATATCTTCGTCATGGACTTTGCATTGCCTGCAGCGCTGTTTAGCGCAACCGTACAGACGCCGTGGGCGGGTATCGTCGCGCAGTCACCGCTGATTGTGGTACTGACGCTGGCGATGTGGATTACCTATGCCGCCATCTATTTTATGGCGACCAAAGTGTTCAAGAAATCGCCGCAGGATGCCGCCGTGCTGACGCTGACCGTCGCGCTGCCGAACTACGCCGCGCTGGGTCTGCCGATTCTGGGTAGCGTACTGGGTGAAACTTCTTCCACCTCGCTTTCCGTTGCCGTTTCCATCGCCTGCGGTTCCGTGTTGATGACGCCGTTCTGCCTGCTGATCCTCGAACGTGAGAAAGCGCGCGTGGAAGGCGGTAACTCCGGTTCTACGCTGTCTATGCTGCCGGTACTAATGTGGCGTTCCATTAAAAAACCGATCGTCATGGGCCCGCTGCTGGGGGTTATCCTCTCCGCCATTGGTATTAAAATGCCAGAACTGGTGCTGGCGGCGATCAAACCGCTGGGTCTGTCCGCGACTGCGGCGGCGCTGTTCCTGACCGGTGTGATCCTCTCTGCGCGTAAACTGCAGATCAACACCGTGGTGATCACCTCCACTATCGCCAAACTGCTGATTCAACCGGCCATTGCCTGGGGTATCGTGCTGATTTTCGGCCTGCATGGTTCCGTGGCGATTACCGCTATCCTGATGATTGCGCTGTCCGCGGGTTTCTTCGGCGTGGTGTTTGGTAACCGCTTTGGCGTGCAGTCGCCGGATGCAGAAGCCGTGCTGCTGTTGAGCTCCGTACTGTGTATCCTGTCGCTGCCGCTGTTTATCTCGCTGACTTCAGGAATCTAAATCATGAGCACAACATTACGTCCACACGACCTTATCTGGCTGAATGCGCGCGACGCACTTGAAGATGTCACGGAATCCTGGGTGGATACCGTCTGGCATAGTGGCCTGCCGGTAGTGGTGCGACGTGATGTTGATGCGCAGGGGCGCATTCCGGTGGGCGTCCGCGGGATGAAGCGCGACCAGCGCGCCGCCGGTTGGGTAAAAGCGGGGGCGGTCGTCCGCGTCTGCTCGCCGGAATCGCTGGTGGACCCGCTGGCGTTGCTGCGCTCGCCCTTTATCTCTCAGCCACCCGTTCAGGTGGCTTTGTTATTGGCGCAGCAGGTGTGGCCGTGGACGTGGGGCATTACCGGCAGTACCGGCTATGCGCTGGCGACCGGGATCCCGGTTATCCACGCGGCAAGCGATCTGGATCTGCTGATCCGCGCGCCGCAGCCGCTGGCTCGCGAGCCGTTGGCGATGTGGCAACAGCAACTGACGGGCGGGCTGTGCCGGGCGGATACCCAGGTGGAAACGCCCTGTGGCGCGTTTGCCCTCAACGAATGGCTGCGTGACGGTAAAGCACTGTTAAAAACCTCACAGGGGCCGCGTCTGGTGAGCGACCCGTGGAGCAGGGAGGAATAATGAAAATTCTGTTTACCTTTCCGGGGCAGGGAACGCAGCACGCAGGAATGCTGCAAAACCTTCCGGGGACGGAACTGGCCCAGGCGCGTGAGGTGCTTGGCGCTGAGGTTGATACGCTGGATACCCCTGAGGCGCTCAAACATACCCGAGCCGTTCAACTGTCTCTGCTGATTGCTGGCGTTGCATGGGCGCGCGAGTTAGAACGTCGTAGCGTAGCGCCTGATATCGTCAGTGGACTCTCCATTGGCGCGTACCCGGCGGCGGTGATTGCCGGTGCGCTCGACTTCGCCGACGCGCTGACGCTGGTCGCGCTGCGCGGTGACTTAATGGAGCAGGCCTATCCGCACGGCTACGGCCTGACGGCAATCATGGGGCTAACGCTGAGTCAGGTGGAAAGCCTGGTAGAAGGCAGCGGCACCTATATCGCTAACCTGAATGCCGAAACGCAGATTGTGATTGCCGGTCCTGATGAAGCGATGGCTGAAGTGGCGAAACGCGCGCTGGAGAAAGGGGCCAGTAAGGCGCCTCGGCTGGCGGTGAGCGTGCCGTCGCATTGTGAACTGTTGGCCGAACCTGCGCAAAAGCTGGTTGAGGCGTTCAGCCATGTGACGCTTTCCCGCCCGCGCTACGCCTACCTGAGCGGTAGTACCGGCCGCGTGCTGTGGCAGCCGGAACGTATTGCCGACGATCTGGCGATGAACATGGCGCGCACGGTGCGCTGGCAGGAGGCGGTTATCTCCGCTAACGAACGTGAAGCACGGCTGGCGATTGAAATGCCGCCCGGTGGCGTGCTGACCTGCTTAACGCGTCAGGCGGCGTGGGAAGGGGAGTCTGTTTCTCTGGAGCGCAGCGGCGTGGATGTTGCCGTGCATCTGGCAAAACGGCTTCGTGCGTGATGTGATTGCCCGATGGTGCTGCGCTTATCAGGCCTACAACTCGCACCTGATGTAGGCCGGATAAGACGCGTAGCGTCGCCATCCGGCAATCAGGCGTTCTGGTTCAGCGTCCTGGCATACATGCGCCCTTCGGCGGCCAGTGCCAGCAGGCTTGGGTCGCGCTCGCGGTTACGGGCAAACACAATCGCGATAAGCTGCTGCATCTGATAGGGTTCAGCGAGCTTTTGCAGCTTCACGGTATTCTCATACATCTTCTTCATTCGTCCGGGCATCAAACAGAAGCCAACCCCAGCCTGTACCAGACTGAGCATCGAGAAAATGTCGTTTACGCGGGTGACGATTTCAGGCTCGAACCCCGCAATATGAAACGCTTCCTGGAAACCCGCGTAGGTCGCAAACCCTTCCGCCAGCGACACAAATTTCTCATTGCGATAGTGGCGTAGATCCGCCTTAAGGGTGGCGTCAAGCGTAGCGGTCATCGGTGCGGCGAGGTAGATATCGTCGTGGAACAGGGGGAGTACTTCGAGGCTGTTGCGGTCGATTTCACTTTCAGAAATGGAGATGAGGATCGCGTCCAGCACGCCGTCTTCCAGCATCTTCAGCAGCGCTTCGTTGGAACCCATGGTGAGATCCAGTTCCAGGTCCGGGCGACGCAGTTTCATGCCCATAATCAGGTGCGGCACCGTCTCCAGCGTCAGTGAGTAGAGCGTGCCAACGCGTAAACGGCCCTGGCCGACGCCCGCCGTTTTGCGCGTCTCTTCCAGCCCGCGTTCCATCAGTTGGGTGACTTCCTGGCAGTACTCCAGCAGCGTCCACGCCGCCGGTTGGGCAATCAGATTACGACCTTTGTGGACGAACAGCGGGCAGCGGACGTTCTCTTCCAGGGTGTGCAGCGCCCGATGCACGCTAACGCCGCTGATGTTCAGCGCCTCGGCGGTACGGGCGATGTTGCCCTTCTCCATAAAGGTCATGAAGATGCTCAGCTTGCGGAAGGTTATGTCGTTGGTCGTCAGCTGATTCATCATCGTCTTCCCAAAGTTAGTCGGCCAGCATCTGTTCGAGTTGTTCCTGCGCATCCAGCCAGGCCATTTCGCACTCTTCGAGCCCGGATTTCGCGCTGGCTTGTTGCTGCAAGCATGCCGTGAGTTCAGCCTTGCGGCTTTGGTCGTACAGTTCGCTGTCGCCGAGTTTCTCTTCTGCCTGCGCCAGCTGTGCGTGCAGCTTCTCCATCTCTTTTTCCAGACGGGTAATCTCTTTACGCAACGGCTGCGTCAGAGTGCGTAGTTCAGCCTCGCGACGCTTCTGGTCTTTACGCGCCTGGGCGCTGTTAACGCTCTCTTTCGCCGGTTCGTCGCCCTGGCTTTCCTGTTTTTGCACATCGCTCAGCCACTGCTGATAATCCTCCAGATCACCGTCAAACGGCTCGACTTTCTTGTCATGCACCAGATACAGGTCGTCGGTGGTAGAGCGAATCAGGTGACGGTCGTGCGAGACCACGACCAGCGCGCCTTCGAAATCGATCAGCGCTTCGGTCAGCGCCTGGCGCATATCCAAATCCAGGTGGTTGGTCGGTTCATCGAGCAGCAGCAGATTCGGGCGCTGCCAGACGATCAACGCCAGTACCAGGCGTGCTTTTTCACCACCGGAGAAACGACGGGTCTCTTCGCTGACCTTATCGCCCTGGAAGCCGAATCCGCCGAGGTAGTCTCGAAGTTTCTGCTCCAGCTCCTGTGGTGCCATGCGAGCCAGGTGCTGGATAGGCGATTCATCGGCGCGTAAAAACTCCAGCTGGTGCTGCGCGAAGTAGCCCAGCTTGATGCCTTTCGCCAGGCCAATCTCGCCGCTGATTGGGGTCAGTTCGCCGGCCAGCAGCTTAATCAGCGTAGATTTACCCGCACCGTTACGACCGAGCAGGCCGATGCGGGATCCCGGCACCAGATTCAGTTTGATCGAATCGAGAATGACGCGTTCGCCGTAGCCAGCGCTGACTTTTTCCATCTTCAACAGCGGGTTTGGCAGGCTTTCCGGCTCACGGAAGCTAAAGTGGAACGGATTGTCCACGTGCGCAGGGGCAATCAGCTCCATGCGTTCCAGCATTTTGATACGGCTCTGCGCCTGCTTTGCTTTGGTGGCTTTAGCTCGGAAACGATCGATATAGCTTTGCAGATGCGCTACACGCTCCTGCTGGCTTTCGTACATTGCCTGTTGCTGCGCGAGGCGGGTCGCACGCTGGATTTCAAACGCGCTGTAGTTGCCGGTGTACTCGAACATGGTTTGTTGTTCGATATGGATAATTTTATCCACCACCGGATCGAGGAAGTCGCGGTCGTGGGAGATCAAAATCAGCGTGCCCTGATAGCTTTTCAGCCATCTTTCCAGCCAAATGACCGCGTCGAGATCGAGGTGGTTGGTCGGTTCATCGAGCAGCAGCAGGTCCGAACGGCAAATCAGCGCCTGTGCCAGGTTGAGACGCATACGCCAGCCACCGGAGAAGTCGCTGACTGGACGTTCAAGCTGTTCGTTGGAGAAGCCGAGGCCATGCAGCAGACTGGCGGCGCGTGAACGCACGGTCCAGGCGTCAATGGCATCCAGTTTTCCATGGACGGTGGCAATGGCGTGTCCATCGTTACGTTCGTTGGCATCGTTCAACTGCGCTTCCAGTTGACGATATTCGCGGTCGCCGTCGATTACGTACTCCAGCGCGGGCTGTGGCAACGCAGGCGTTTCCTGATTCACCCACGCGAGCTGCCAGTTTCCCGGATAGGTAAATCCTCCGGCGTCGGCGCTGAGTTCATTTTTCAGCAATGCCAGTAAGGTAGATTTACCGCAGCCATTTTTACCGACCAGGCCAACTTTCTGCCCTGGATTAATGGTGGCCGTGGCATTGTCCAGCAAGACGCGCACGCCGCGACGAATTTGTAACGATGAGAAAACAATCATAAGGCGCCGTATGTTCAGACTATGTTAATTTATCATTATGATAATGTAATGTGCGGGGCATTTGCCGCACCGAGGCGCAATGGTAGCCCAAAACGTCGAAAATAGACAAAAGACAAAACCGGGAGGGGGATGATGTTCCAGCCAGCGAAAGTCTTGCTGCTGTATGCCCATCCGGAATCTCAGGACTCGGTCGCGAACCGGGTTCTGCTTAAACCGGCCATGCAGCTCAGCAATGTTACCGTGCACGACCTTTACGCGCACTATCCTGACTTTTTTATCGACATTCCGCATGAGCAGGCGCTGCTGCGTGAGCATGATGTCATTGTTTTTCAGCATCCGCTTTACACCTATAGCTGTCCGGCGCTGTTAAAAGAATGGCTTGATCGCGTACTGAGCCGCGGATTTGCCAGCGGTCCCGGAGGGAATCAACTGGCGGGAAAGTACTGGCGGAGCGTTATCACTACCGGGGAACCGGAAAGCGCCTACCGCTATGACGCGTTAAACCGTTATCCAATGAGCGATGTGCTGCGCCCTTTTGAGCTAACAGCCGGTATGTGCCGCATGCACTGGATGAGCCCTATTATTGTCTACTGGGCCAGACGGCAAACGAAACAGGAGCTGGACAGCCATGCGAAAGCGTACGGTGACTGGCTGGCGAATCCGATACCTGTGGGAGGCCGCTGATGGAAGGTTCTGATTTATTGACCGCGGGTGTGTTGTTTCTTTTCGCGGCGGTGGCGGCAGTACCGTTGGCGTCCAGGTTGGGTATCGGGCCAGTGTTAGGGTACTTGCTGGCGGGTATTGCTATCGGCCCGTGGGGATTAGGGTTCATCAGCGATGTGGATGAAATCCTGCACTTTTCCGAACTGGGCGTGGTTTTTCTGATGTTCATCATTGGGCTGGAACTGAACCCGGCGAAGCTTTGGCAACTGCGGCGCTCTATTTTTGGCGTCGGCGCCGCGCAGGTGATGCTGAGCGCGGTGGTGCTGGCGGGGTTACTGATGCTCACCACATTCTCCTGGCAGGCGGCAGTGGTTGGCGGCATTGGTCTGGCGATGTCATCGACCGCGATGGCGCTACAGTTGATGCGTGAGAAAGGCATGAACCGCAGTGAGTCTGGGCAGTTGGGTTTTTCGGTGCTGCTGTTTCAGGATCTGGCGGTGATCCCCGCGTTGGCACTGGTCCCGCTGCTGGCGGGGTCTGCTGACGAACATTTTGACTGGATCAAAGTGGGAATGAAGGTGCTGGCCTTTGCCGGCATGCTGATTGGCGGGCGCTATTTGTTGCGTCCGGTTTTTCGCTTTATTGCGGATTCCGGCGTGCGGGAAGTGTTCACCGCTGCCACGCTGCTGTTGGTGCTGGGTTCTGCTCTATTTATGGATGCGCTGGGGCTGTCGATGGCGCTGGGAACGTTTATTGCTGGCGTGCTGCTGGCAGAAAGCGAATACCGACATGAACTGGAAACGGCAATCGATCCGTTCAAGGGACTGTTGCTCGGCCTGTTTTTCATCTCCGTAGGCATGTCGCTTAACCTTGGCGTGCTGTATACCCATATTTTGTGGGTGGCGGCGAGCGTGATCGTGCTGGTGGTCGTAAAAATGCTGGTGCTGTATGTGCTGGCGCGCCTTAATGGCGTGAGAAGCTCAGAACGGATGCAATTTGCCGGAGTGTTAAGTCAGGGCGGGGAGTTCGCCTTCGTCCTGTTTTCAACGGCATCCTCGCAACGGCTGTTTCAGGGCGACCAAATGGCATTGTTGCTGGTGACCGTCACACTGTCGATGATGACGACACCTTTGGTGATGAAGCTGATTGATAAATGGCTCTCCCGCCAGTTTAACGGCCCGGATGAAGAAGATGAAAAACCTTGGGTAGAAGACGATAAGCCGCAGGTGATTGTGGTGGGGTTTGGGCGCTTTGGTCAGGTCATTGGACGCCTGTTGATGGCCAATAAGATGCGTATTACCGTTCTGGAACGGGATATTAGCGCTGTAAATCTGATGCGCAAATATGGCTATAAGGTCTATTACGGTGATGCCACGCAGGTGGAGCTTTTACGCTCAGCTGGTGCAGAAGCAGCCCAATCGATTGTCATTACCTGTAACGAACCGGAAGATACGATGAAGTTGGTGGAATTGTGCCAACAGTACTTTCCGCATTTGCATATTCTTGCGCGCGCGCGCGGACGTGTCGAAGCGCATGAGTTATTACAGGCAGGTGTGACGCAGTTTTCCCGCGAAACGTTCTCCAGCGCGCTGGAGTTGGGGCGTAAAACGCTGGTTACTCTGGGGATGCATCCGCATCAGGCTCAGCGCGCCCAGTTGCATTTTCGGCGGCTGGATATGCGCATGCTGCGGGAACTGATCCCCATGCACACGGATACGGTACAAATCTCTCGGGCCAGGGAAGCCCGGCGCGAGCTGGAGGAGATTTTTCAACGCGAGATGCAGCAAGAGCGACGTCAGCTGGATGGCTGGGATGAATTTGAGTAGAGGTAACCATGGCAATTCGTAAACGTTTTATTGCAGGCGCAAAATGTCCGTCCTGCCAGGCACAAGATTCACTGGCGATGTGGCGTGAAAATAATATCGATATTGTTGAGTGTGTTAAGTGTGGTCATCAGATGCGGGAAGCCGATAAAGAGGCGCGCGAGCACGTTCGCAAAGAAGAGCAAGTGATCGGGATTTTTCATCCGGACTAGCGATATGGCGCAGCTTTTTTTAAGCTAGAGGGTACACGGGTGCAGAATTCCGCTACAATCTGCGCCACTATTCTTTCCATGCTCAGGAGATATCATGAAAGTAGCAAAGGACCTGGTGGTCAGCCTGGCCTATCAGGTACGTACAGAAGACGGTGTGTTGGTTGATGAGTCTCCGGTGAGTGCACCGCTGGACTACCTGCATGGTCACGGTTCCCTGATCTCTGGCCTGGAAACAGCGCTGGATGGTCACGAAGTTGGCGACAAATTCGATGTTGCTGTTGGCGCAAACGACGCATACGGTCAGTACGACGAAAACCTGGTGCAGCGCGTTCCTAAAGACGTCTTCATGGGTGTTGACGAACTGCAGGTTGGCATGCGTTTCCTGGCTGAAACTGACCAGGGCCCGGTACCGGTAGAAATTACCGAAGTGGAA
Organism: Citrobacter sp. Cu231; assembly: GCF_030332265.1. Taxonomy (NCBI): domain Bacteria; kingdom Pseudomonadati; phylum Pseudomonadota; class Gammaproteobacteria; order Enterobacterales; family Enterobacteriaceae; genus Citrobacter; species Citrobacter sp. Cu231. The sequence goes on from NZ_JAOWIE010000034.1 coordinate 430,395, forward strand.
GACGACCACGTTGTGGTTGACGGTAACCACATGCTGGCTGGCCAGAACCTGAAATTCAACGTCGAAGTTGTCGCGATCCGCGAAGCGACCGAAGAAGAACTGGCCCATGGTCACGTTCACGGTGCGCACGGCCACGACCACGATCATGACCACGGTCATGACGGTTGCTGCGGTGGTCACGGTCACGACCATGGTCACGAGCACGGCGGCGAAGGCTGCTGTGGCGGTAAAGGTAACGGCGGCGGCTGCGGTTGCCACTAATATCCAGCGTTTTTCAACCCACAGAGACGTTGGCTGTGATTTGAAATCCTTTGGGTATATATGAGGCTCGATAAGCGTTAGCGCCATCGGGCACAAAAAAAGCGGGAATATCCCGCTTTTTTTACGTCTCAATAATGTGGCGGCGGGGTCTCTTCAGACTGTGACGCTATGTGGGACGGCTGCGTTGCTTTGAGCTTCTCCGTCAATAGACGCAGATGATCACGCAGTTTGGCCATCTCCAGTTCATGCGCGGTCACCGTGACGTTGAGCTCTTCAATGGTTATCTCCTGAAATGCCAGGCGACTCTCTAGCTCAGCCAGGCGGGTTTCCAGCGTTGTATCCTGCATGATTCACCTCTTTTGTTATTGCCGGCAGATCGCGGACTGCGGCGAATTCTACTTAACTTTGCCTGTTTGCACAGCACACAATCTTCGGTCACGAAACTAATTTAAACAAAAAGAGTCTGAAAAGTGGTGATAATAGGGCGTGCCTGTATGTTGATTTGTTCAGCAACGCTTTATAGTACATTTTTATGTTAGTTAACCCTGGGGTGAGATGCCCCGGCCCTGGAGAGATGGATGAAATCACTGTTTAAAGTCACGCTGCTGGCGACCACAATGGCTGTTGCTCTGCATGCCCCGCTTACTTTCGCTGCCGATGCAGCAAAACCAGCTGCTACTGATGCAGCCAAGCCAGCCGCTACTGCTGACAGCAAAGCCGCATTCAAGAATGACGATCAAAAAGCCGCTTACGCGCTGGGTGCGTCCCTGGGTCGTTATATGGAAAACTCTCTGAAAGAGCAGGAAAAACTGGGCATCAAACTGGACAAAGACCAGCTGATCACTGGCGTTCAGGATGCATTTGCAGACAAGAGCAAACTGTCTGACCAGGAAATCGAACAAACTCTGCAGACGTTTGAAGCGCGCGTGAAGAGTTCCGCTCAGGCGAAAATGGAAAAAGACGCGGCTGACAACGAAGCCAAAGGTAAAGTTTACCGCGAGAAATTTGCTAAAGAGAAAGGTGTTAAAACCTCTGCTACTGGCCTGGTCTACAAAGTAGAGAAAGAAGGTACCGGTGCTGCCCCGAAAGACAGCGATACTGTAGTCGTAAACTACAAAGGTACGCTGATTGATGGTAAAGAGTTTGATAACTCTTATACCCGCGGTGAGCCGCTCTCTTTCCGTCTTGACGGCGTTATCCCGGGCTGGACCGAAGGCCTGAAAAACATCAAGAAAGGCGGTAAAATCCAGTTGGTTATCCCACCGGATCTGGCTTACGGTAAAACCGGTGTTCCGGGGATTCCGGCCAACTCTACGCTGGTCTTTGATGTTGAACTGTTAGACATCAAACCGGCACCGAAAGCCGATGCGCAGCCAGAAGCTGCACCGGCTGATAAAGCTGCAGATAGCAGCAAAAAATAAGAGAACAGAAACCGCCGCCCACAGGGCGGCGGTTTTTTATTATCGACAGGATATAATTAATACTGGAAAGCGCCTTGTGCGCTGTATTACTTTAGATGCCCCTATAATAGTGATGAGCCTGCCCTGACAACATAACGACAGGCTCCTGAAAAGGAGTGCTTTTTTTCATGTCCAGGTCGCTTTTAACCAACGAAACCAGTGAGCTAGATTTACTGGATCAACGTCCTTTCGATCAAACCGACTTCGATATCCTTAAATCCTACGAAGCGGTAGTGGACGGGTTGGCGATGCTCATTGGTTCCCATTGTGAAATCGTATTGCACTCTTTGCAGGATTTGAAATGCTCGGCCATCCGCATTGCTAACGGTGAACACACGGGCCGCAAAATTGGCTCGCCAATTACCGATCTTGCGTTGCGCATGCTGCATGATATGACGGGTGCGGATAGCAGCGTGTCGAAGTGTTACTTCACTCGTGCGAAAAGCGGTGTCTTGATGAAATCGCTGACGATTGCCATTCGCAACCGTGAGCATCGCGTGATTGGTCTGCTGTGCATCAACATGAACCTTGATGTTCCATTCTCGCAGATAATGAATACCTTTATCCCACCGGAAACGCCGGAAGTAGGTTCTGCCGTCAACTTCGCTTCTTCGGTAGAAGACCTGGTTACCCAAACACTGGAATTCACAATCGAAGAAGTGAATGCCGATCGCAATGTTTCCAACAATGCCAAGAATCGCCAAATCGTCCTGAATCTATATGAGAAAGGTATCTTCGATATTAAAGATGCCATCAACCAGGTTGCCGATCGGCTGAACATCTCCAAGCACACGGTCTACCTCTATATTCGTCAGTTCAAAAGCGGCGATTTCCAGGGGCAAGACAAGTAATGCGCTTTACCATCATGGTGACGGGGCCGGCTTATGGCACGCAGCAGGCGAGCAGTGCATTGCAATTTGCTCATGCGCTACTCGAAGAAGGGCATGAGCTATGCAGTGTCTTTTTCTATCGTGAAGGTGTGTATAACGCCAACTTCCTGACATCGCCCGCCAGTGATGAATATGATCTGGTGCGAGCATGGCAACAGCTAAACCAGCAGCATGGTGTAACGCTGAATATCTGCGTGGCGGCAGCATTGCGTCGCGGCGTTGTTGATGAAACCGAAGCGAAGCGGCTGGGACTGGCAGGGGCTAATTTACAATCAGGTTTTAACCTCAGCGGGCTGGGTTCGCTGGCTGAGGCATCCCTGACCTGCGATCGCGTGGTGCAGTTTTAATGAAACGTGTTGCTTTTGTCTTTTCTACCGTGCCACACGGCAGTGCCTCTGGTCGCGAAGGGTTAGATGCCTTACTGGCGACATCGGCCTTAACGGAAGACCTCGGCGTATTTTTCATCGGCGATGGCGTTTTTCAAATCCTACAGGGTCAGCAGCCGGACGTTGTGCTGGCACGTGACTATATCGCAACCTTCAAGTTGTTAGGGTTGTACGATATCGAGCAATGTTGGCTTTGTGCCGCCTCATTACGCGAGCGGGGCCTACAGCAGGGGGTTAATTTTGTGGTCGATGCAACAGCGTTAGAACCGGAAGATTTGCGCCGTGAATTAGGCAACTATGACGTCATTTTAAGGTTTTGAGATACTCATGCTGCACACATTACATCGCTCCGCGTGGCTTACCGATTTCTCCTCTCTTCTTCGTTTGATTGATAAAGACGATGAACTTTTATTGCTTCAGGATGGCGTGACTGCGGCAATAGAAGGAAGTCGTTTCCTTGAAAGTCTGCAAAATGCCACCATTAAGGTCTATGTATTGGAAGAAGACATTAAGGCTCGCGGCTTAGATGGTCAAATTTCAGACAGTGTCGTCAGGGTTAGCTATACTGACTTCGTCAGACTTACGGTGAAGCATCCCAGCCAGATGTCCTGGTAATTGTGGGATCGTTGTATATTTCTTGACACCTTTTCGACACCGACCTAAAATTCTGCGTCCTCATATTGTATGAGGTCGTTTTATTACGTGTTTACGAAGCGAAAGCTACAACCAGGAGCTATTTAATGGCAACAGTTAACCAGCTGGTACGCAAACCACGCGCACGCAAAGTTGCAAAGAGCAACGTGCCTGCACTGGAAGCATGCCCGCAGAAACGTGGCGTATGTACTCGTGTATATACTACCACTCCTAAAAAACCAAACTCCGCACTGCGTAAAGTATGCCGTGTGCGTTTGACCAACGGTTTTGAAGTGACTTCCTACATCGGTGGTGAAGGTCACAACCTGCAGGAACACTCCGTGATCCTGATCCGTGGCGGTCGTGTAAAAGACCTCCCGGGTGTTCGTTACCACACCGTTCGCGGTGCGCTTGACTGCTCCGGCGTTAAAGACCGTAAGCAATCACGCTCCAAGTATGGCGTGAAACGTCCTAAGGCTTAATGGTTCTCCGTTAAGTAAGGCCAAACGTTTTATATTAATGTCAAACTAAACTCGTAGAGTTTTGGACAATCCTGAATTAACAACGGAGTATTCCCATGCCACGTCGTCGCGTCATTGGTCAGCGTAAAATTCTGCCGGATCCTAAGTTCGGATCAGAGCTGCTGGCTAAATTTGTAAATATCCTGATGGTAGATGGTAAAAAATCTACTGCAGAAACCATCGTATACAGCGCGCTGGAGACCCTGGCTCAGCGTTCTGGTAAAGATGGCCTGGAAGCTTTTGAAGTAGCCCTTGAAAACGTGCGTCCGACTGTCGAAGTTAAGTCTCGCCGCGTTGGTGGTTCTACTTATCAGGTTCCAGTTGAAGTCCGTCCGGTTCGTCGTAATGCCCTGGCAATGCGTTGGATCGTTGAAGCTGCTCGTAAACGCGGTGATAAATCCATGGCTCTGCGCCTGGCGAACGAACTTTCTGATGCTGCAGAAAACAAAGGTACTGCAGTTAAGAAACGTGAAGACGTTCACCGTATGGCAGAAGCCAACAAGGCGTTCGCACACTACCGTTGGTAATCCCTTCGGAGTTTTAGTCACCAGGCGGGCGCTTCTAGTAAGCAGCCCGCTTTGGGCTACTTAAATTGAACGCCTAAAAGATAAACGAGGAATCAAATGGCTCGTACAACACCCATCGCGCGCTACCGTAACATCGGTATCAGTGCGCACATCGACGCCGGTAAAACCACTACTACCGAACGTATTCTGTTCTACACCGGTGTAAACCATAAAATCGGTGAAGTTCATGACGGCGCAGCCACCATGGACTGGATGGAACAGGAGCAGGAGCGTGGTATTACTATCACCTCCGCAGCGACTACTGCATTCTGGTCTGGTATGGCTAAGCAGTATGAACCGCATCGCGTAAACATCATCGACACCCCGGGGCACGTTGACTTCACTATCGAAGTAGAACGTTCCATGCGTGTGCTTGATGGTGCAGTAATGGTTTACTGCGCAGTTGGTGGTGTTCAGCCTCAGTCTGAAACCGTATGGCGTCAGGCAAACAAATATAAAGTTCCACGCATTGCGTTCGTTAACAAAATGGACCGTATGGGTGCGAACTTCCTGAAAGTTGTTGGTCAGATCAAAACCCGTCTGGGCGCGAACCCTGTTCCGCTGCAGCTGGCAATTGGCGCTGAAGAAGCGTTCACCGGTGTTGTTGACCTGGTGAAAATGAAAGCCATCAACTGGAACGAAGAAGACGCAGGCGTAACCTTCACTTATGAAGATATCCCGGCTGACATGCAGGAACTGGCTGAAGAATGGCACCAGAACCTGATCGAGTCCGCTGCAGAAGCTTCAGAAGAGCTGATGGAGAAATACCTGGGTGGCGAAGAACTGACTGAAGAAGAGATCAAAAAAGCTCTGCGTCAGCGCGTTCTGAACAACGAAATCATCCTGGTAACCTGTGGTTCTGCGTTCAAGAACAAAGGTGTTCAGGCGATGCTGGATGCGGTAATTGATTACCTGCCATCCCCAATCGACGTACCTGCGATCAACGGTATTCTGGACGACGGTAAAGATACTCCGGCTGAGCGTCATGCTAGCGATGACGAACCGTTTGCTGCACTGGCATTCAAAATCGCTACTGACCCGTTCGTGGGTAACCTGACCTTCTTCCGCGTGTACTCTGGTGTGGTTAACTCCGGTGACACCATCCTGAACTCAGTGAAAACTGCACGCGAACGTTTTGGCCGTATCGTACAGATGCACGCTAACAAACGTGAAGAGATCAAAGAAGTTCGCGCGGGCGATATCGCTGCTGCTATCGGTCTGAAAGACGTGACCACTGGTGACACTCTGTGTGACCCGGATCACCCGATCATTCTGGAACGTATGGAATTCCCTGAGCCGGTAATTTCCATCGCGGTAGAACCGAAAACCAAAGCTGACCAGGAAAAAATGGGTCTGGCTCTGGGCCGTCTGGCTAAAGAAGACCCGTCATTCCGCGTTTGGACTGACGAAGAATCTAACCAGACCATTATCGCTGGTATGGGTGAGCTGCACCTCGATATCATCGTTGACCGCATGAAGCGTGAATTCAACGTTGAAGCGAACGTCGGTAAACCTCAGGTTGCTTACCGTGAAGCGATTCGCGCGAAAGTTACCGATATCGAAGGTAAACACGCTAAGCAGTCTGGTGGTCGCGGTCAGTACGGTCATGTTGTTATCGACATGTACCCGCTGGAGCCGGGTTCAAACCCGAAAGGCTACGAGTTCATCAACGACATCAAAGGTGGTGTAATTCCTGGCGAATACATCCCGGCCGTTGATAAAGGCATCCAGGAACAGCTGAAATCTGGCCCGCTGGCTGGTTACCCGGTTGTTGATCTGGGCGTGCGTCTGCACTTCGGTTCTTACCATGACGTTGACTCCTCTGAGCTGGCGTTTAAACTGGCCGCTTCTATCGCCTTCAAAGATGGCTTTAAGAAAGCGAAACCAGTTCTGCTTGAACCTATCATGAAGGTTGAAGTAGAGACTCCGGAAGAGAACACCGGTGACGTAATCGGTGACTTGAGCCGCCGTCGTGGTATGCTTCGTGGTCAGGAATCCAACGTCACTGGCGTTGTTATCCATGCTGAAGTTCCGCTGTCTGAAATGTTCGGATATGCAACCCAGCTGCGTTCTCTGACCAAAGGCCGTGCTTCTTACTCCATGGAGTTCCTGAAGTACGACGATGCGCCGAACAACGTTGCTCAGGCCGTTATTGAAGCCCGTGGTAAATAAGCCACAGGATTAAAACCTAAGTCCCGTGCTCTCTCCATAGGGGAGAGCACTATAGTAAGGAATATAGCCGTGTCTAAAGAAAAATTTGAACGTACAAAACCGCACGTTAACGTCGGCACCATCGGCCACGTTGACCACGGTAAAACTACCCTGACCGCTGCAATCACTACCGTACTGGCTAAAACCTACGGCGGTGCTGCTCGTGCATTCGACCAGATCGATAACGCGCCGGAAGAAAAAGCTCGTGGTATCACCATCAACACTTCTCACGTTGAATATGACACCCCGACTCGCCACTACGCACACGTAGACTGCCCGGGCCACGCCGACTATGTTAAAAACATGATCACCGGTGCTGCGCAGATGGACGGCGCGATCCTGGTTGTTGCTGCGACTGACGGCCCGATGCCGCAGACTCGTGAGCACATCCTGCTGGGTCGTCAGGTAGGCGTTCCGTACATCATCGTGTTCCTGAACAAATGCGACATGGTTGATGACGAAGAGCTGCTGGAACTGGTAGAAATGGAAGTTCGTGAACTTCTGTCTCAGTACGATTTCCCGGGCGACGACACGCCGATCGTTCGTGGTTCTGCTCTGAAAGCGCTGGAAGGCGAAGCAGAGTGGGAAGCGAAAATCATCGAACTGGCTGGCTTCCTGGATTCTTACATCCCAGAACCAGAACGTGCTATCGATAAGCCGTTCCTGCTGCCAATCGAAGACGTATTCTCCATCTCCGGTCGTGGTACCGTTGTTACCGGTCGTGTAGAGCGCGGTATCATCAAAGTTGGTGAAGAAGTTGAAATCGTTGGTATCAAAGAGACTGCCAAGTCTACCTGTACTGGCGTTGAAATGTTCCGCAAACTGCTGGACGAAGGCCGTGCTGGTGAGAACGTTGGTGTTCTGCTGCGTGGTATCAAACGTGAAGAAATCGAACGTGGTCAGGTACTGGCTAAGCCGGGCTCTATCAAGCCGCACACCAAGTTCGAATCTGAAGTGTACATTCTGTCCAAAGACGAAGGCGGCCGTCATACTCCGTTCTTCAAAGGCTACCGTCCGCAGTTCTACTTCCGTACTACTGACGTGACTGGTACCATCGAACTGCCGGAAGGCGTTGAGATGGTAATGCCGGGCGACAACATCAAAATGGTTGTTACCCTGATCCACCCAATCGCGATGGACGACGGTCTGCGTTTCGCAATCCGTGAAGGCGGCCGTACTGTTGGTGCGGGCGTTGTTGC